>NZ_JBFATR010000064.1:0-33103 GCF_040678395.1 Streptomyces sp. NPDC052687
ACAGTTCCCGATGACCGTAGTGCTGTGGATCCTGGCGATCCTGGCCGTCCCCACGTTGATCTTCTTCGGGTGGCTGGCCTGGGTGCAGGCCTGTGCGGCCGGTGCCGGGTCGACGCCGAGCTGGCGGAAGAGGTCGTCCATGTTCAGCTGGTCCCAGTGCTCGGCGAGCAGGCCGTCCTGCACCCGCCAGATGTCGATGGACTGGAAGTTCACCGGGCGTCCGCTGGCCGGTATGCCGAGGAAGGTGCCCTGGTGGGTGGCGCTGTACTCCAGGCGCGCGGCGACGCGGTCGCCTTCGGCGATGACGTCGTGGAGCTCGGCCTTCAGGTCGGGGAAGGCGGAGAACACCTGGACCCAGAACGCCCGGTTGGCGTCGATGCCGTCGGCGACCGCCGGGTTGTGGTCGAGGTGGCCGGGGGCCGTGTGCTCCTCCATCGTGCTGACGTCGTGGTTGTTGATCATGTCGACGAAGCTCTGGACGAGGGTGTGGTGGTTGCGGGACATCTGTGGCCTCTTTCGGCTGGCTGTCGGGAAAAGGGGGGCGGGCAGGGGCGGGTTTCGGTCAGAGCATCGCGGCCGGCGGTCGAGCCGCTCTGGAGCGCGCCCGGCGCCGGCGGCGGCGCGAGCGGGACGCGAGGCGCCGCCCGGGCGCCGGTGCGGTGGTGTGCGGGGGTCAGCTCAGCCAGCAGTCGGGGGCGGGTCCGCCCTTGCCGATCGGCGGGAAGAGCCGGTCGAGTCCGGCCAGCAGGGAGGCCGGGAGGGTGTGGTCCAGGGCTTCGAGGGCGCCGTCGATGTGCTGCTCGGTGCGCGGTCCGATCACCGCGGCCGTCACGCCGGGGCGGGACAGCGTCCAGGCCATGCCGACCACCGCCGGGTCCAGGCCGTGCTCGGCGCACAGCTTCTCGTAGGCCTCGATGGTGTCGCGCTGCGCGTCCAGGGCCTCCAGCGCGCGGCCCTGCGCGGACTTGACGGCGGAGTTGGTCGCCAGCTTGCGCAGCACGCCGCCGAGCAGGCCGCCGTGCAGCGGCGACCACACCAGCAGGCCGAGCCCGTGTGCCTGGGCGGCGGGGATGACCTCCAGTTCGGTGTACCGGGTGACGAGGTTGTACACGAACTGCTCGGAGACCAGGCCCAGGCTGTTCCTGCGCTGGGCGGCGGCCTGCGCGGTGGCGATGTCCCAGCCGGCGAAGTTGGACGAGCCGACGTAGCGCACCTTGCCCTGGGTGACCAGGAGGTCCATGGCCTGCCAGACCTCGTCCCAGCCCACGGTCCGGTCCAGGTGGTGCATCTGGTACAGGTCGATCCAGTCGGTGCCCAGCCGGCGCAGGGACGCCTCGCAGGAGGCGACGATGTTGCGGGCCGACAGGCCGTGGTCGTTCAGGCCGTGGTCGCTCATCGGGTCGCCCACCTTGGTGGCCAGGACGACCTCGTCGCGGCGGGCGGGGTTCTTGGCGAGCCAGCGGCCGATGACTTCCTCGGTGTGGCCCTTGTGGACGCGCCAGCCGTAGGTGTTGGCGGTGTCGACCAGGTTGATGCCCCGCTGCAGCGCATGGTCCATGAGGCGGTGGGCCTCCGGCTCCTCCACCCGGCCACCGATGTTGACGGTGCCCAGGGCCAGCCTGCTGACCCGCAGACCGGTACGGCCCAGCTGTGTGTAGATCACGCGACCTTCTCCTCGTTCAGGGGGGTGGATGCTTGTGCGGGGGCGGGCTCAGGACACGCCGGCCTCGCGGCCGCTGGAGCAGAACCGCGTGGTCAGGCGCAGGCCTTCGTCCAGGGACACCTGCGGTTCCCAGCCGGTCGCGGCCCGGAAGGCGGCAGAGTCGACGGTCACGCTGCGGAAGTCGCTGACCTCGGCGTACTCGGGCGGCTCCACGCAGACCACCGGCACCGCCTCCTTGCCCGTCTGCTCGGCGACCAGCGCGGCGACCTGCCGGAAGACCTCGCCGAGCGGGGCGGCCCGGCCGGTGCCGATCAGCCAGCGCTTGCCGTGCAGGACGTCCATGCGGGCGATCGCGGCCCAGAAGGCGCGGGCGACGTCGTCGACGTGGAGCAGGTCCCGGCGCACCGAGCCGTCGTGCCACATGGTCAGGGGCTCGCCGGCCACCGCGCGGCGGGTCATCGTGGAGACGATGCCCTTGTCCCGGGCGGTGGAGCCGGGGCTGTAGCCGTACAGGGTGGTCAGGCGCAGGCAGGCGCCGCGCACCGTGCCCGCCGCGTCGGCCTCCAGCAGCAGTCGTTCCGCTTCGAGTTTGAGGCGTTCGTAGTAGCCCTTGGGCCGGTCGGGCTCGCTGCCGTCCAGGACCTCCTTGTCGGCGGTGCCGGCGGCGGTGACCGATCCGGTGAACAGCACGGTCGGCGGCGGGGAGGTGGCGCGCTCGCCGAGGGCGTGCAGCAGGTCGCGCATCAGGCCCACGTGGACGCGGGCGGCGCCCTCGTCGCCGTCGGTGATGCGCCAGGTGGACGCCCCCGCGATGTACGCCAGGGCGTGGATGACGACGTCGGCGTCCTGGACGGCGGCGGCCATCCGGCCGGGTTCGGTCAGGTCCGCGGAGATCACCTCGATCTCGGCGCGGGCGTCCTCGGGGACGGGGCACGGGCGGCGGGAGACGGCCCGTATCCGTACCGGGTGGCGTGCCAGTTCGCGCAGGACGGCGGAGCCGACGAAGCCGGCGGCGCCCAGCACCACGATGAGCGGGGACTTGACGGTCACAGCGCTGCCTCCAGCGTCCGGGCGGGATCGGGTGCGGGCAGCGTGCCCGCGTGCCGCGGGTGCGGGGCGGGTCCCGGCACGCTGCGGCTTCGGGGGGACGTGGGCGTCGGGTACGGCGCGCCGGTAAGCGGGCCGGCGGGGCCGGGGCCGCTCACAGCAGGCATGCGGCCAGGCTCCGGGCCTCGACGTTGACGTGGTATCCGAAGTGGATGAGGCGGCTGAGCAGGCCGAGGGTCATCCACCGGTAGTTGTCCGGTACGTCGATCTCGTGGTCCTCGGGGACTTCGACGACCAGGTGGCGCGTGTCCGCGCGGGAGAAGCGTCCGCCGTCCTCCGACTGGACCGTGTCCAGGCGGACCCAGGGGGCGGGGGCGTCGAGGTAGGCGGTCAGCGGCGGGAAGTCCTGCGGGCCGCGGTGGTAGCCCGGGGAGAACTGCACGGTGGGTCCCAGTTCCAGACGGTCCGTCAGGCCGGGCTGGACGGTGGCCTGGAGCAGGAACTCCAGCACGCCCGCCCGCCGCCGGCAGATCAGGGCCACGGTGTTGCCGGGGCGGGGTTCGAGCATGGGCTGCCACCAGGTGCCGACCTCCCGGCTGGTCGCCCGCACCGAGAAGCCGAGGATGTCGAAGATGCGGCCGTCGCGATGGCGGATGCTGTCGTCGTCGACGATCCATTCGTCCATCTCGCGCAGACTGGTGCGCCGCACGTCCAGGCTGTAGGCCGCCTTCTGGTCGAACAACCACGTCAGCGTGGTGGCGAGGTCGGCCGCGCGGACCGGTGTGCGGTGCGAGGTCAGCAGGTCGGCGTGGAAGGCGTCGGTCTGCCCGGCGTAGGACGGCCGCTCCTCGCGGGCGGTGCCGTAGGCGATGCCGGACAGCACGGTGCGGGCGTTCATGTTGACGCGGTTGCCCAGCAGCAGCTGCCGGCGCAGCTGGCCCAGGGTGAGCCAGGTGAAGTCTTCCTCGACGGGTACGTCCTCGTCCTCGGGAACCTCGACGATCATGTTGCGGTTCCTCTTGTACAGGTACCAGTAGCCGTGCTCGGAAAGGAGCTGGTCGAACAGGACGCGTCGCCGTGTGCCCTCCAGGAAGTACTCCAGGTACGGGGTGGCCCTGCCGCCGTGGACGCGCTTGTAGTTGCTCTGGGTCGCCTGGACGGTCGCCGCGTACTGGACGAAGGCGGTGTTGCCGGGCTCCATCTTCGCCTGCATGAGGAAGTGGAGCACGCCGTTGAACCGCTTGACGATGATGCCGAGGATGCCGACTTCCGGCTGGACGATGATCGGCTGGCTCCATTGCCGTACCGGTCCGAAGTCGGTGTGCACGCGCAGGCCCTCGACGGTGAAGAACTTGCCGTCGGCGCGGTTGAGCCGGTCGCCCAGATGCCAGTTGGGCAGGTCGGCCAGCGGTATGCGCTGCACCTCGTACGAGGCGGACTCCTCCCTCTGTTTGAGGAAGACACCCGCGTCGGGGGTCAGCGGGGACTCCCAGTCCACCGCCGACCTCAGAAAGTCGTCGGCACCGTTCACCTCGGGATGCATCCTGCTACTTCCTTTCGACTTCACGGGCCATGACTGCCGGTCGGCGGTTGAAGAGCACCGGGGGTGCGGCGACAGCCCGAGGGGGCGGGGGCGGGCGCCGGGGTGCGCGCCCGGGAAGGGCCGGGGGCGGATTTCCGGGAAGACCGGCCGCGCCGCCGTGTCGTCGCGGTGCGGCGGAGGGCCGGGGCTTGCAAGTGTGGGCGGGGCCACCGGTCGCGGAAGTGGACGACGACTTGAACGCCCGTGGACGCCGGCCTTGCCGCGCGCCCGCGCCCCGTGCTCGGGTGGGTGAGCGCGGGGCGCGGGCGCGTACCGGATCCGGCCGGGGCCGCGCCCGCCGGTGCCGGGCCGGAGGGGGCGGCGTGCGGTGCGGGAGCGGTCAGCGGGCGAACTCGGGGAACCGGGCGACCGTCTCGGCCGGGCCGGGCAGCTCGGCGATCTCCTGGGCGATCTTGCGGGCGGCGTCCCGGTAGGTGTCGTCGCTCAGCAGCGTGCGCACCTCGGCCTGCACGGCCTCGGCGGTCACGGCGTCGCCGAGCAGCAGGCGTCCCGCTCCGGCCGCGCTCACCGCGGGCGCGTTGCCGTGGCCGTCGCCCTCGCGCGGCAGGATCAGCTGGGGCAGCCCCGCGGCCAGCGAGGCCAGGGTGGTGCCGTGGCCGCCGTGGTGGACGACGACGTCGGCGTGGCGCAGCGCCTCGACCTGCGGCACCCACGACAGCGCCACGACCCGCTCCGGCAGCTCGCCCAGCTCGGCCGGGTCCACCACGGAGCTGGTCGCGACCAGGACGCGCACGCCCAGCGGCAGCAGGCCGTCGATCGCGGTGCGCAGCAGCTGCGCGGAGGTGACCACGGTGCCGAAGCTGAGGTAGACCAGCGGGCCCTCGCCCTGGGTGACGCTCGCGGGCAGCTCGCCCGGTTCGCCGAAGGGGACGGGGCGCTGCGGGATGATCCGGATGTCCGAGGCGAGGAAGTCCGCATCCTGCACGGACGGCGGGCAGATGTCGATGTAGGGGTGGCCCAGGCTGCGGCTGGGGGCGATCTTGTCGGCGACGCCCAGGTCGCTCGCGGTGGTGAACAGTTCCCGCTGGATCAGCGGGTCGGTGTCGGGGTGGGGGGTGACGCGGCCGATGGCCTGGCACACGGCGGGCACGCCCGCGGCGGCGGCCGCGAAGCCGGCGCCCGGGTTGAGGCTCTCGTAGACGACGAGGTCGGGCTGGACGGACTCCAGGGCGCGGGTGACGTCCGCGTGGACGGCGCGCGGCAGGACGGAGCCGAACGCCTTGACGGCCAGGCTCGCCAGGACGTGCGGGGGGATGTCACTGGCCTGTGCGGAGCCGCCGTTGGCGTCCAGGAACGCCTGTCCGCCGGCCGCCTCGATGAACGCCTCGGGGACGGTGATGCCGCCGGCGACGGGGATGAGCTGCGACTTCTCGACGATCGGGTGGAACTGCTCGCTGGTGGCGAACCAGACCTCGTGGCCGGCGTCGCGTGCCGCCTCGGCGAGCGGCATCAGGGGGAAGACGTGTCCGTAGTTTCCAAGACTTGCGAAGAGAACCTTCATGGTGCGCGCGGCCTTTCTGCCGGTGGCGTGAGGGAAGACGGCGGGGGATGCCCTGTCCGCGCGGCCCGGCGCGAGCGTGTCGCGCCGGGCCGCGGGTCGGCGTTCCCAGGGGGTCAGCGGGTGGCCGTGGGGACCGGTACGGCGGCTTCCAGGGCGGGTTCGCCGCTGTCGGGTTCCTCCTGGCCGGCGGGGGTGGTGCGGGAGGCGAAGAGCATCACGACGGCGGCGGTCGCCATGGCGGCCGCGCCGATCCACAGGGCGGGCTTGAAGCCGTCGACGAAGTTCTGGCCCGAGGCGTAGCCGCCGTTGTGGGTGAAGACGGTGGTCAGGACGGTCACGCCCAGGGGTGCGCCCAGTTCGCGGGCGGCGGAGTTGGCGCCGGAGGCGATGCCCTGTTCGGCAGGGTCGACGGAGCTCATCGTCAGGTTGAACAGCGGGGCGAAGAAGCAGGCGACGCCCACGCCGCCCAGGAGGTAGCCGGGCAGCTGCTCGAGGTAGGAGGCATCGGGGCTCATCACCAGTGCCCAGTAGGCGAATCCGGCGGCCAGCATGGCGAGTCCGAAGACGGCCACGGGGCGGCCGCCGATCCGGTCCGAGAGGATGCCCGCGACGGGGGCGATCAGCAGCGGCATCGCCGTCCACGCCAGCATCCGCACGCCCGCCTCGGTGGGTGACATGTGCTGGATGGTCTGCATGAACTGGGTGATGAGGAAGACCACGCCGTACATGCCGAAGGCCATCAGCAGGGCGCCGGCGTTGACGGCGCTGAAGGCGCGGTTGCGGAACATGCGCATCGGCAGCATGGGGGCGCGGCTGCGCTGTTCCCACAGGACGAACAGCACGAGCAGCACGGTGCCGGCGGCCAGCGGGCCGGCGACCAGCGGGGCGCCCCAGCCGTCGTGGCCGCCGGCGCGGATCAGGCCGTAGACGAGGCCGAGGATGCCCAGGCCGCTCAGGACCGTGCCGGGCACGTCCAGGCGGTCGTTGGGGCCGTGGCTCTCGGCCAGGGCGCGCCAGGCGGCCGGGACGAGCAGCAGGCCGACCGGCACGTTGATCCAGAAGATCCAGTGCCAGGAGATGTGTTCGGTCACGATGCCGCCGACCAGCGGGCCGCCGGCGATGGACAGTCCGCTGACCGCGCTGTAGATGCCGAGGGCGGCGCCGCGCTTGGCCGCGGGCACGGCGTGGGTGAGCAGGGTGAGGGAGAGCGGCATGATGATGGCGGCGCCGACTCCCTGGATGACGCGGGCGGCGATCAGCTCGCCGATGCCCGGTGCCACGGCGGCCCCGGCCGACGCGGCGGTGAACACCAGCAGGCCGACGATGAACATGCGGCGGCGCCCGAAGCGGTCGCCCAGGGAGGCGCCGAACATCATCAGCATGGCGAACGACAGCGTGTAGGCGTTCACCGTCCATTCCAGGTCCTCCAGGCTGCCACCGAGGTCGTCCCTGATGGTGGGCAGTGCGACGAGGACCACCAGATTGTCGAGTCCGGCCATGAAGGCGGTCAGGCCCGTGATCAGGATGGCCATGCCCGGGGACTTCCCCACCCCGGCGGTCTTGCCGCCGGCGGCGACGTTGTCAGTACTCATTCAGGGGTTTCCTTCCGACTTCACCATGGGGGGACACCGGTGTGCGTGGCGCGGTCCGGTGACCGGGCGCCGGCCCGGATACCGAGCGCGCAGGGCATCACGTCGAAGCTAGGCAGCGCTGCTCGAGCGGTGGTCGAATCCCGTTCCACGCCGTACAGGGGTGCGGGGCCTCCAGTGCTTCTCCGTCTGCGCTCGATCGCACGGCCGCACGATCGGGCAGCGGACTCGGGCAGGCCCTGCCTTCCCCGGACCGGCCGCACCGCGTCCACCCGCCGTCCGCCGCACCGCGTCCACCCGCCGTCCGCCGCGCCGCGTCCACCCCGCCGCACAGCTTTCGTCCGCCGCGCCGCGTGCGCCCCGCCGCGCCGCGCCGGGAAAAAAGGGGGGGGCCTCGTGCGGGCGGGAGCCGGCGGGGCTGCCCGGCTCGTCGAGGGCCCGGCGGATGCCACGAGGGACCGGAAAACCACCCCACCGACGACGTTCAAGGAAGGCCGAGATGAAGGGCATCATCCTCGCCGGCGGCAGCGGCACCCGGCTGCGCCCGCTGACCGGTGCGCTGTCCAAACAGATCCTGCCGGTCTACGACAAGCCCATGATCTACTATCCGCTCTCCGTGCTGATGCTGGCCGGTGTCCGGGACATCCTGGTGATCTCCTCCAGGGACCACTCCGACAGCTTCCGCGCCCTGCTGGGTGACGGCTCCCGGCTCGGTCTGAACATCTCCTACGCCGAGCAGGACCAGCCGCGCGGGATCGCCGAGGCGCTGGTCATCGGCGCCGACTTCATCGAGGACGACCAGGTCGCGCTGGTGCTGGGCGACAACATCTTCCACGGGCCGCGGTTCTCGCTGCTCCTGGACGACGCGCTGCGCCGGCTCGACGGCGCGGCGCTGTTCGGCTACCGGGTGCGCGATCCGCACCGCTACGGGATCGGGGAGATCGACGCCGACGGCCGGCTGCTGTCGCTGGAGGAGAAGCCCGCCGAGCCGCGCTCCAACATCGCGGTGACGGGGCTGTACTTCTACGACAGCGACGTGGTCGGGATCGCGAAGAACCTCTCCCCCTCGGCGCGGGGCGAGCTGGAGATCACCGATGTCAACCTCGCCTATCTGGCGCAGGGCCGGGCCCGGCTCACCGAGCTGGGCCGCGGCTTCGCCTGGCTGGACATGGGCACCCACGACTCGCTGCTGCAGGCGGCGCAGTACGTCCAGCTGGTCGAGCAGCGCCAGGGCGAGTGGATCGCCTGTGTCGAGGAGGTGGCGCTCAACCGCGGTTACATCACCGCCGAGCACTGCCGGCGCCTCGGCGAGGAGATGGCGGGCACCGCTTACGGCGCCTATGTCACCGAGGTCGCGGCCCGTCACCGCCTGACGCCGCCCGCCCGCGTAGCCTGAGAAGGAGAACGTGCCATGCTCTGCATCCGACCCTCGACCCCGCACGGCGCGGGGCTGTCCGCCGGGCCGGCGGGCGCCGTCGCCGCCCGGCCCGTGCCGCCCGGTTCCCGCACGGTGGCCGGGGGTGTGTCATGACGACCCGGGTCCTGGTCACCGGCGGGGCCGGGTTCATCGGCTCGCACTACGTGCGCACCGTCCTGGGCCCCGACGGCCCCGGTGATGTCTCGATCACCGTGCTGGACAAGCTGACCTACGCGGGCAACCCCGCCAACCTCGACGAGGTCCGCGACCACCCGCAGTTCTCGTTCGTGCAGGGCGACATCTGCGACCCCGAGCTGGTCGCCAAGCTGATGGCCGAGCACGCCCAGGTGGTGCACTTCGCCGCGGAGTCGCATGTCGACCGGTCGATCGACGGGGGCGCGGAGTTCGTGCGCACCAACGTGGTGGGCACGCACACGCTCACCGACGCGGCGCACCGGGCCGGCATCGAGGTCTTCGTGCACGTCTCCACCGACGAGGTGTACGGCTCGATCGAGGAGGGTTCCTGGCCCGAGGACCATCCGCTGGAGCCGAACTCGCCGTACTCGTCGTCGAAGGCGTCCAGCGACCTGATCGCGCTGTCGTACCACCGCACGCACGGTCTGGACGTGCGGGTCACCCGCTGTTCGAACAACTTCGGGCACCACCAGTTCCCCGAGAAGGTCATCCCGCTGTTCGTGACGAACCTGCTGGACGGCAGGAAGGTCCCGCTGTACGGCGACGGCGGCAACGTCCGCGACTGGCTGCACATCGACGACCACGTCCAGGGCATCGAGCTGGTGCGCACCAGGGGCCGGGCCGGTGAGATCTACAACATCGGCGGCGGCACCGAGCTGTCCAACCGGGAGCTGACCGCGCTGCTGCTGCGGGCGTGCGGCGCGAGCTGGGCGGACAGTGTCGAGCACGTCGAGGACCGCAAGGGCCACGACCGGCGCTACTCGGTGGACTGCACCAAAATCCGCCAGGAGCTGGGTTACCGGCCCCGCAGGGGTTTCGAGGAGGCGCTCGCGGAAACCGTACGGTGGTATCGCGACAACCGCGACTGGTGGGAGCCGCTCAAGGGGGCGGCCGGCGGAGCGGGCATCTCCGGTTGAGTGAGAACTTCACCCGTCGGCGATGAACCCGACACTGTCCGCGAGGTGGGCGCGCGTCGAAGAATTCCGGTCATTGGAGCACCAGCCCACCACGACAGTGAGGATCTACTCCGATGAGCCATGCGAGTGTCAGCACGGACACCGGCCCGGCGCGCATCACCGAGGCAGTTCCCGCACGTCCGCTCCTCGTGGTCGAGCACCTCGGCCACCGCGCCGGCTCAGCGGTGCGCTTCACCTTCTGCGCCGAGGCGGCGGCCGACGCTCCCGCGTTCACCCTGTGCGCCGGCCCGATCCCCGCGAACGTCGCTCTGACCTACACCTACGGCGCCCCCACCGCGGCGCCGGTGGCCGTCGAGAGCGACTCCGTCGCGGGGTCGTGGATATGACGACAGAATTGCCGCCTTCCAGGAGACCGGGGCCGGGTGCCCCCCAGGACGGGGAAGCCCTCGTCGGATTCCGGCACCACCTGCGTCCGGCGACGGTCCCCGGCGAGGCGACCTACCTGGTCTCGCGGCAGGGCGTGACCGCCCTGCACGGCGCGCTGGCCGAGGTGCTGGTCCCGCTGCTCGACGGCACCCGGTCCCTCACCCAGATCCTTCAGGCCGCCGCGCCCGCCCTGACCGCCGAGGAGGCGCAGGGCGGGCTGCGGCTCCTGAGCGAGGCCGGGCTGCTGCGCTTCGGCACCCCGGCCCCCTCGGCCGCGGCCGGTGACCCGGTCGCCGAGGCGTACTGGGACCTGGCCGGCCTGGACGGCGCGCGGGCCGCGGCCGGCCTGGCCTGCTCACGGCTGCGGATCCTGCCGCTGGCCGGCGTCGACGCCGCCGCGGTGCTCGCCGCCGGCGCCGACTCGGGCCTGACCGTGGCCGACAGCGACACCGACCTCACACTGGTGCTGTGCGACGACTACCTCTCCCCCGAGCTGGAGCGGGTCGACGCCGAGCACCGGGCGGCGGGCCGGCCGTGGCTGCTCGCCCGCCTGTGCGGCTACGAGCCGTGGATCGGGCCGTTCTTCCGGCCCGGCGAGGGCCCCTGCTGGACGTGCCTGGCCCTGCGGGTGGAGCAGCACCGCAGCTACGAGGGGCCGCTCAGGCAGGCGCTGGCCCTGGAGGGGCCGCTGGGCCGGCCGATCGCCTCGCTGTCCGCGGGCCGGGTCATGGCCGCGCAGAGCGCGGTGCTGGAGGCCGCCAAGTGGCTGGCCGGCCTGCGCTACGCCGATCAGGGCGCCGTCCGCACGGTCGACACCCTCACCCTGCGCACCCGCGTCCACGCGGTGCCGCGGGTCCCCCAGTGCCCTTCCTGCGGTGACCCGCAGCTGACGGCCCGGCGGGTGCGCGCGCCGTTCGTGCCCGTGTCGCGGCCCAAGGCCGCCCCCGGCGGCGGCGGGCACCGGGCGCTGACCCCCGACCAGGTCCTTGAGCGCTACGGGCACCTGGTGAGCCCGGTCACCGGGATCGTCTCCGCACTCGAACCGGCGCCCGGCGCACCGGAGTTCGCCACGACCTATGTGTCGGGGCGCAACCTGGCGATGCGTGAGCGGGGCCCGGCGGGGCTGCGCGCGCTCAGCGGCGGCAAGGGCCTGACCGACGCCGAGGCCCGCACCAGCGCGCTGTGCGAGGCGGTGGAACGCTACAGCGGCACCCGGCACGGCGACGAGCCGGTCGTGGTGGACACCCTGGCCGGGCTGGGCGAGCAGGCGATCCATCCGCACGCCTGCCAGCTGTACGCGCAGCGGCAGTTCCGTGAGCGCGAGCTGTGGAACCGTTCCGGCTCGCCCTTCCATCATGTGCCCGAGCCCTTCGACGAGCAGCGGCCGGTGGAGTGGACGCCGGTGTGGTCGCTGACCGGGCGGTGCCACCGGCTGCTGCCCACCTCGATGCTGTACTTCCCCCGCGACGGGGCCGGTTCGCGGGCACCTTATGCCGACTCCAACGGCAACGCGGCGGGCAGCAGCCCGGAGGACGCCCTGGTGCAGGGGTTTTTGGAGCTGGTGGAGCGCGACGCGGTCGCCCTGTGGTGGTACAATCGCACCCGGCAGCCGGCGATCGACCTGGAGTCGTTCGGCGAGCCGTACATCGGCCGGCTGCAGGAGGGGTACGGGCGGCTGGGGCGCCGGGTGTGGGCGCTGGATCTGACCAGCGACCTCGGTATCCCCGCGGTGGTGGCGCTGTCGCGGCGCGAGGGCGCGCCCGGCGAGGACATCATCTTCGGTTTCGGTGCCCATTTCGATCCGGCGGTCGCCCTGCGCCGGGCGCTGACGGAGATGGGGCAGCTGCTGCCGGCGGTCGGCGACGGCCTGCCCGGGGGCGGCTACGGCATCACCGACGCGCTGCCGGTGCGCTGGTGGCGGCAGGCGACCGTCGTCAACCAGCCGTATCTGCTGCCGGATCCGGCCTTGCGGCCGCGTACGCCCGGCAGTTGGGACTATGCTCCGCGCACCGACCTGCTGGACGACGTCGAAGCGATCACGCAACTCGTCGGCGGCAAGGGCATGGAGCTTCTCGTCCTGGACCAGACCCGGCCGGAGGTGGGAATGCCGGTGGTCAAGGTGATGGCCCCGGGTCTGCGGCACTTCTGGGCCAGGTATGCGCCGGGCCGGCTGTTCGATGTGCCGGTCGCACTCGGACGGCTCTCCCGCCCCACCCCCTACGAGCAGCTCAACCCGATCCCGCTGTTCGTGTGAAGCGTTCATTTCCGGCCAGTTGCACGTCCTCCGTGTCCGTGTTCGCCGTGCCGCAGCAGCGCTCTGTCCGGCATGAAGTCCGGTATGGTTTCGAACCAGATTCGGACACGAGGGGGGCTCGTACGAGGTGGACCGTCCCGATCCCTGGAGTTTTCTGTCGCGTTCCGGTCCATCGCAGGACCACCGCAGCGTGGCCACCAGAACCGCCCGGGGCATTCTGGTGGCCGCGCTGTTCTGCTACCTGGCGATCACCTTCCTCAACATCCTCACCCAGCGGCTGGCCGCGTCCGGGCTGGCGCTGGCGCTGACGTGTCTGGTGCTGGTGTTCCTGCTGCAGCTGGTGCACTCCTCCCCCGCCATGGCCGGGGCGCGGATGCGCACCAAGGTGCTGACGCTGGCCGGCCAAGGGGTCTTGTCGTACCTGCCGTTGATGTGGTTCGGGGTGTCCTGGGGGGCGATGGCCGGGTTCTTCGCCGGGTCCGTGCTCCTGCTGCTGCCGGCCCCGTGGGGCTGGACGCTGTACGGGCTGACGACGCTGAGTCTGCTGGTGCCGGGCATCCTGGACGACCGCAGCGTGGTCGACATCGTGTACATGGGCCAGACCACGGCGCTGACCGGTCTGGTGGTGTACGGGCTGAGCCGGCTGACCAGTCTGGTGGAGCAGTTGCACCGGGCCCGCGCGGATCTGGCCCGGCTGGCCGTCAGCAACGAGCAGTTACGTTTCGCCCGGGACCTGCACGATCTGCTCGGGTACAGCCTTTCGGCGATCACGCTGAAGAACGAGCTGATCCACCGGCTGATCCCGGCCAACCCGATGCGGGCCCGCGAGGAGGTCGACGAGGTGCTCGGCATCTCCCGCCAGGCGCTGGCCGATGTGCGCCGGGTCGCCAGCGGGTACCGGGAGATGGCGCTGGGTTCGGAGCTGACCTCCGCCGAGTCGGTGCTGGCCGCCGCCGATGTCGAGGTCAGTGTCGAGTGTGACGACGCCGTCGAGCACCTGGGCACGGCGACGTCCACGGTGCTGGCCACGGTGCTGCGCGAGGGGGTCACCAATCTGCTGCGGCACTCCAAGGCCTCGTACTGCCACATCTCCGCCCGGGTCGAGGACGATCTGGTGCGCCTGCGGATCGTCAACGACGGTCTGGTGCAGGGGCATCAGGTGCCGTCGCCGCACAGCGGCACCGGTCTGGGCAACCTCCAGCAGCGGCTGGAGGGCATCGGCGGCCGGCTGACCGTGCGCCGTCTGGCGGGCGAGGGCGGTTCGGACGTGTTCCGGCTGACCGCCCAGGCGCCGGTGCGGGCGGCCGGGCCGCATGACGCGGGCGGGCGGGCGGGCGGATTCGCCGGCGAGGAAGAGCCGTTCGGGCCGAGCGGCATCGCGGTGTGAACGCCCGCCCGGTGGGCGGGGGTTGGGTAGTCTCGAAGGATTTGCGGTGTAGGGGGAGGGCGACGATGATACGGATCATCCTGGCCGAGGACATGCACATGGTTCGGGGCGCGCTGGTGGCTCTGCTCAATCTGGAGGACGACCTGAAGGTGGTCGCCGAGCTGGAGCGGGGGGACCAGATCCTGAACGCGGCCCGTGAGCACCGGCCGGACGTCGCCATCATCGACATCGACCTGCCGGGTCTGGACGGGCTGAGCGCGGCCGAGCTGCTGCACGAGCGGGTGCCGGAGTGCCGCACGCTGATCCTGACCAGTCTGGGCCGTCCGGGCACGCTGCGCCGGGCCATGTCGGCGCGGGTGGCGGGTTTCCTGCTCAAGGACGCGCCGCCCAGTGACCTGGCCCAGGCGGTGCGCCGGGTCGCGGCCGGGCAGCGGGTGGTCGACCCGCAGCTGGCGCTGGCGGCCTGGGGCGGCGGGGAGAGCCCGCTGACCAGCCGTGAGACGGAGGTGCTGCAGCTGGCCGCGCAGGGCACCGAGCCGCAGGAGATCGCCGGTCAGCTGCGGCTGTCCGCGGGCACGGTGCGCAACTACCTCACCACGGCCGTGACCAAGCTCAACGCCCGCAACCGGGTGGACGCGATCCGTATCGCGCGCGAGTCGGGCTGGCTGCTGTGAGCGGCCCGGCCGGCCCCGGCCCCCGGTGGCGGGTGCAGGGTGGTCAGTTGGCGGTCACCGTCATGCCCGCGCCGGCCAGGTAGCCCAGTATCTGCCGGGTCAGCTCCGCGGGCAGGGGCAGCATGTCGACGATGGCGTCGGGGGTGGTCGGCCAGGCCAGCAGGGACACCACCCACATCGCCTCGGGGCGGTGGATCTCCACCCGGTGGTCCATGACGCGGGACTGGATGACCAGCACGTCCCCGCGCACGGTGATCGTCACGGTGGGCCGCAGCCGTACCCGGCGCTGGGCCGGCAGGTGGACGAGGGAGAAGCGGGCGGTGCGGTCGACCGGCACCACCGACAGCACCGGCCCCTTGAGGTCCTCCAGGGAGAGTGTCCTGATCACCACGTGGGAGATCCCGCGCAGCACCGACAGCACCACCGCGTAGGTGCTGTGCCCGCCGGGGTGGGTGTCGCCGGTCTCGACCAGGTTGGTGAGCAGCACGGGACCGAGTTCCATGCGGCGCAGCATCTCGGCGACCTCGGGCGCGGGGTCCTCGACCCGTTCGGTGCCCAGGGGTCCGCTGAGCAGCAGGGCCCGGCCTTCCTCTTCCCATCCGACCACCGTGTCCTCGCGCAGCGACCACAGGTGGTGCAGGCGCGGGGTGGCATTCTCGGTGGGGGACTTCACGGTCTACCGACCTCCTCAGGCTGTCGGAGCCGACGACATGTGCGGCTCCCCCGCGGCCCCCGCTCGCGACTCCAGTATGGAAGCGGGTAGGTGGCATGGGCAGCGAACGGGTCACACACGGGGCATGAGAAAATCACGGGCTGTTCACCCCCCGCCGCGGGGCGCCCCGTGGTGTGTGCGGGGCCGGGCGGCCGTCGCCCGGTCAGGAGGCGGGGGCGGGGGTGCCGGCCGGGTCGTGGCCGGCGGTGCGCAGGGCTTCGTCGAAGAAGGCCAGAGCGCGCAGGTGGTAGGGGCGGGCGGCGCGGCCGAGGCTGATGTTGTGGCCGGCGCCCGGCTGGCGCTCGACGCGGACGAGGGGTGCCTTGGTCAGGCGGGAGGTCAGGTCGGCGAGGTCGGCTTCCTCGTGCTGCCACCAGGCCTCGTGCTCGGCGAAGGTCAGGCGCAGCGGGATGCCGATGCGGGGTGCGAGTTCGTCGAACATCGCCGGCCACAGGGGTACTTCGGCGGCCTCGCGGGCGGGGATGGGGGCGATGAGGTGCCCGGCCGCGCGGAAGGTGCCCGGCGGGTAGAGGCCGAGCGGGCCCCAGTTGCGTTCCCATTCCAGGTGGCGGCGCAGGCGGCGGCGTTCGTCGGGCTGGATGCCGTAGCGGTGGCCGACGCCGGAGGCGTCCAGGGCGAGCAGGCCGGGGGTGCGTGCGGCGGTCGTCAGGGCGAGTTTGCCGCCGTAGGAGTGGGCGAGCAGGAGGAAGCCGTGGCCGACGCGGTGGCGGGCGGCGAACGCCTCCAGCGCGGCGGACAGCACGGCGGACTGCTCGTCGAGGGTGAGGCCGGCGGGGGCCTGTGCGGCGGAGTGGCCGTAGCCGGGCCGGTCCAGGGCCAGCACCGTGTAGCCGAGCCGGGCGCCCAGGGTGAGCAGGGACAGGTCGGCGTCGGCCTGCCCGTCGAAGTAGCCCGCCCGCATGCCGCCGCCGTGCACGGCGACGACGGTCGCGCGGGGCGGGGTGTCGGGCGGCTGGGCCAGCAGGCCGGACAGGGTGAGGCCCGCGGCGTCGAGGAGGATCGGGCGGACCCCGGCGGAGTGGGCCGGCACCGGTGCTGTGCGGTCCGTCCTGGACAGGCTCATGGGTGGTGGTCCTTGTCGTGGGCGGCCGGCCGGGCCGGCTGCCGGGGTGCCCGCGTCCGTGCGCCCCGGCACTGCGGGCTCAGGCAAGCTGACGGGCGAAGGTGGCCATGTCGAAGTAGAGCGTCTCGTCGACCAGGACGTCGCCGTCGAAGTGGAAGAAGACGGCGACGGGGGCGTCGACGGACTTGCCGCGGTTGGGTATGCCGCGCCAGTCGGCCTCCTGCTTGGCGCGGAACTGGGCTTCCAGGATCACCGCGGTCGGCGTGTGGTGGACGTGGAGCAGGTCGTGCTCGGGGTGCGGGAAGGCCTCGCGCAGTTCGGCGAAGTACTTCTCCTTGATGGCCTGTTCACCGATGAACGGGCTCTCCTCGTACGCCATGACCCGGTAGACGCCGCCGCGGGGGAACGTGGCGAGCACCCCGTCGATGTCCCAGGCGTGCTCGGCGATGGTGTGCTCCATGACGACCGCCTCGCGCTTCTTGCGCAGCTCGGCGTCGGGCTGCGCGAGGTCGGCGCCAGGCAGCTTGAACTCGTGCTCCTCGGAGGACATGCGGTCTCCCTTTGAGATCTTGGCCGGTTCGGTTCGCCAGTGACGCTAGGGCGTCGTCCTCGCCTGTCCCTCGTACCTGGCTGGAGCGCGGGCAGGCGCGGCGCGCGCCGAGACGGGTTCCAGGGGGGCGGGCGGCAGGCGCGCGCCGGGGAGTGGCGGCGGTTCGGGCCGGGGGTGGCGGTGGTTGGGGCCCAGGGGGGTGGCGGTGGTTCGGGCCGGGGGTGGGGGTGGTCAGGGCCCGGGGGGGGCGGTGGTTGGGGCGGGGGTGGCGGTGGTCGGGTCCCGGGGGTGTGGGGCAGGGCGCCGACCTGCCGATACACCGGCGGTCAAGACGGGCTCCAGTCCCGCGCCCATCGCGGTGTCCCACGGTGGGTTGCTCAAGGCCCCGGCGTGACGCGGGCCTTGAAGGGCCGCGGCCGGCGCGCGCCGCCGTCACTTCACCGACAAGGGAGACGCTATGGAACGGCCGCTTGCTTCGGCGGACAACCTCTACCGGCTGCTCATGGGGCCCGCGGCCGTCTCCCCGGATGCGCCGGCGGTGGTGGAGGCGGACGAGGACGGGGTGCTCACGGAGGTCTCCTACCGTGCGCTGGATGTGCTGACCCAGCAGTACGCGGACGTCCTGAACGGTCTGGGCCTCGATGTCGGCGACCGTGTGGTGATCGAGGCGGACACCTCGGCGCCGGCGGTGGCCATGCTGCTCGCCTGCTCGCTGCTGGGGCTGCCGTTCGTGACGGTGAGCCCGCAGACACCGGACGCCCGCCTGGTGTCGATCGTGGGTTCGGTCGAGCCGGCGCTGCACGCCCGGGCCGGCCACCTGGCGCGCAGGGAGTCGGTCGAGGTGGAGGGCAGCGCGTACTTCGGCCCCGCGGGTCTGGTGGTCGAGCGTGCGCCGGCGCGCCGGGTGCGCCGGCGGCGTGCCGTGCTGGCCACCGACACCGCGTACATCGTCTTCACGTCCGGGTCGACGGGCCGTCCCAAGGGTGTGGTGATGAGCCACCGGGCGATCGTGACGTTCCTGCGCGCGATGCTGCACGACCGGCTGGCCGGGCCCGGTGACCGGGTGGCGAGCACGTCGCCGCTGCAGTTCGACTTCGCGCTGTTCGGGATCGGTGTGGCGCTGGCCGGCGGCGCGGCGCTGGTGCCGGTGCGGCGTGAGGATCTCGGCTCGCCGCGGCGCATGATCGGTTTTCTGCGCGATGCCGGGGTCACCCAGGTGCACGGTGTGCCCTCGCTGTGGCGTCCGGTGCTGCGTCATGACCCGCAGCTGCTCGCGCAGTTGGGGCGGCTGCGGTCGGTGGTCTTCGCGGGAGAGGAGTTCCCGCTGCCGGAGCTGCGCCGGCTGCAGCAGATGCTGCCCGGTGTCCGGCTGGTCAACGGTTACGGGGCGACGGAGTCGATGGCCGCCTCGTTCACGGATGTTCCCGATCCGCTGCCGGCCGGGCAGGAGCGGCTGTCGATCGGTCACGCCCACGCGGGCGCGGAGATGACGGTGGTGGACGAGCGCGGCGAGGTCGTCACCGAGCCGGGCGGCATCGGGGAGATCTACCTGCGCAGCCCGTGCCTGTTCACCGGTTACTGGAACGATCCCGAGGCGACGGCGGCGGTGCTGGTGCCCGACCCGGTCGAGTCGCGGCACGGGCAGAAGGTGCTGCGCACCGGGGACCTGGCCCGGGTGGGCGCGGGGGGTGATCTGGTGTTCGTGGGCCGCTGCGACCACCAGGTGCAGATCCGCGGGAACCGGGTGGAGCTGGGTGAGATCGAGGGCACGCTGACCCGTCTGCCGTCGGTGACGGCGGCGGCGGCGGTGCTGGTGCCGCGGGCGGGGGACCACGTGCTGATGGCGGCCGTCGTCCTGGACGGCGCGCAGGCGCGGCTGGACGTGCGGGCGGCGCTGGCGGTGTGTGCGCGGGAGCTGCCCGCCTACATGGTGCCCCGTTCGGTCCGCGTCGTGCCACAGCTGCCGCTGACCGTGAACGGCAAGGTCGACCGGGAGGTGCTGGCCCGGCAGCTGGCCTCCCCACCCGCCACACCCACGGCGCCCGCGGTGTCCGGGGTGCCGGGGCCGGTGGGGACATCGGATGTACGACTCGCTACGAACGCCAACGCTTAGGAGCTTTACGTGACTTACACCTTGTCCATCAACCAGCGGGTGCGGCTGAGCGACGTCGCGTCGACGGCGGTCTCGGGCGATCCGGTGGCCATCGACGACTCCGTGCGCGCGCGGGTGCAGGCCTCGCGCCGGACGCTGGAGAAGTTCGTCGCGGAGGAACGCGTCATCTACGGCGTCAACACCAGTATGGGCGGGTTCGTCAATTACCTGGTGCCGGTGACGATGGCGCGGCAGCTGCAGGAGAACCTCCTCAACGCCGTGGCGACCAACGTGGGTGATCATCTCGACGATGTCACGGTCCGGGCGATCATGACGTCGCGGATCGTGTCGCTGTCGCGGGGCAACTCGGCGATCTCGCCGGCGAACCTGGACAAGCTGATCGCGATCCGCAACTCCGGTGTGGTGCCGTGTGTGCCGGAGAAGGGGTCGCTGGGCACCAGCGGCGACCTGGGGCCGCTGGCCGCGATCGCCCTGGTGTGCATCGGCCAGTGGAAGGCGCGGCTGGACGGTGAGGTGCTGCCCGGTGCCGAGGCGCTGCGGCGGGTGGGCATCGAGCCGATGGAGCTGAGTTTCAAGGAGGGCCTGGCGCTGATCAACGGCACCTCCGGCATGGTGGGCCTGGGCAGTCTGAACGTGGCGCGGGCCCAGCGGCTGCTGCGGTCGTATCTGCTGGTGTCGGCTCTGTCGGTGGAGGCGCTGGCCGGCAAGACCAAGCCGTTCGATCCGCGGGTGCACGCCCTCAAGCCGCACAAGGGGCAGCAGGAGGTGGCCCGGTTCCTGTGGGAGACGCTGGCCGACTCCACGCTGGCGGTGGACGAGCTGGACACCGAGCATCTGCTGTCGGGTGAGATGGGCAAGACCGCCAAGGCGGGTTCGCAGTCCATCGAGGACGCCTACTCCATCAGGTGCACCCCGCAGATCCTCGGTCCGGTCGTGGACAGTCTCGCCTCGATCGAGAAGGTCGTCGAGGACGAGCTGAACTCCTCCAACGACAACCCGCTCGTCGACCCCGACGAGAACGAGGTGTTCCACAACGGGCACTTCCACGGGCAGTACGTGGCCATGGCGATGGACCATCTGGCGATCGCGCTGACCACGCTGATGAACCTGTCCAACCGGCGCATCGACCGGTACCTGGACAAGAGCAACAGCGAGGGGCTCCCGGCGTTCTTGTGCCAGGAGAACCCGGGGCTGCGGCTGGGGCTGATGGGCGGCCAGTTCATGACCGCCTCGCTGACCGCGGAGACGCGGGCGAAGGCCATGCCGATGTCCATCCAGTCGCTGACCTCGACCGCGGACTTCCAGGACATCGTCTCGTTCGGTTTCGTCGCGGCCCGGCGGGCCCGGGAGGTGCTGGACAACGTCGCCTACGTGGTCGCCTTCGAGCTGCTGTGCGCCTGCCAGGCGGTCGACATCCGCGGCACGCAGGGGCTGTCGCCGGCGACCCGGCGGCTGTACGAGCAGGTGCGTGAGGTGGTCCCCTACCTCGACCACGACGTGACGATCACCGACTACGTGGAGGCGCTCGCGCAGCGTCTGCTCGACGAGCCGGGCCTGGGCTGAGGAGCGCCGTGCCTGTCTCGTCGCCGACAGCGAAGGTGTTCGACGCGCTCGAGGGCCCGCCGCAGGCCGTGCGGACGGCCGAGGGCACGCGCGTCACGGTGCGGCTGCCCGTGGAGCGGGCGGCCGCGCAGATGGCCGGCCACTATCCGGGCTTCCCGATCCTGCCGGGGGTGCTGCTGATCGACGCGGTGCGCCAGGCGGCCGCCGGTGCGGTGGGCGGGGAGCTTTCGCTGCGCAGCATCGACCGTGCCCGCTTCGCGCGCCCGCTGTTCGCGGGCGACGAGCTGGAACTGGTCCTGCTCGTCACGGCGGGGGCGCACGGCCGGGTCACGGTCCGTGCGCGCGGTGCGCGCGGTGACGGGCTGATGGCGGCGGAAGTGTCCCTCACCCTGGAGCCGGTGGTGGCCGGTGCTTGACCACAGCCAGGTGCGCGGCCGGCTGCGCCAGCGCCCTCCGATGCTTTTGCTGGACACCGTGCGCCACTTCTCGCCGCCCGGCTCCCTGGTCGCCACCAAGGCGGTCACCGGCGGGGAGGACTGCTACCGCGACGTGGCCGACGGCGCCGGCATCGACGGTTACGCGTATCCGTCGGTGCTCGTGCTCGAATCGTTCGGCCAGGCGGTGTCCGTGCTGTGGTCGCTGGCCGGGCTCGGCCCGCCGGAGGAGGTGCCGCTGATGGTCGGCGTGCGCGACCTGGTCTACGGCGCTCCGGCGGTGCCCGGCGACGTCCTGGAACACCATGTACAGCTTCGTCATCATTCCGGCGGGGTCGGTGAGTTCACCGGCCGGACGCTCAGCGCCGGCGAAACGGTTCTCGACGTGGGTTCGATCCTGGTGGTCTCGCGGCCTGCCGCGAGCCTGCTGCCCCCCGCGCCGGCATCCCCTCAAGACAAGGACGGCAGATGAACGACACCGACAACTCCCTGGCCGGAATCCGTGCGATCGTCGCGGAGATCCTGGCTCTGGGCGAGGACGAGATCGACGACAACGCGGACCTGTTCGACCACTACCAGGCCGACTCGCTCAACCTCATCGAGATCGTCGCGCAGGTGGAGAAGCAGTTCCGGGTGGTGCTGCCCGCGCAGGAGCTGCCCTTCGCGCGCACCATCGCCGCGCTGTACGGCCTGCTGGCCGGGCAGCGGGCCTGACCGCCTGCGGCGCTCTCGGTCCTGTCTTGTTCTTCGCAGACACTGGAGTCAGCCCGTGACGATTCCGACCAGCCGGGCGACCGGCCCCGGCGCCGTGGCCGTGCGTGCCGTGCGCGGTGCCACCCAGGTCGCCGGTGACGATCCCGTACTCATCGAAGAGGGCACCCGGGAACTCCTCGGCGAGATCCTGCGGCGCAACGAGCTCGGCGATGCTGATTTGATCAGCATCGTCTTCACCACCACCCACGATTTGCGTTCGGCTTTCCCGGCGGCCGCGGCCAGGAAGCTGGGCCTTAACGATGTCCCGCTGCTGTGCACGGCCGAGATCGCGGTTCCGGGCTCGCTCGAGCGCGTCATCCGGATTCTGGCGCATGTGCACAGCCCGCGGCCGCGTGACGGCATGCATCACGTCTATCTCGGTGCCGCGGCGGCGCTGCGCCCCGACCTGGGTGCCCCCCTTGCGGGCACTGACTCCCCTCTGCCCCAAGGAGCCTGATCATGTCCGCGACGCCCCTCGCATCTCCCGTCCGTGACCGCGATCTGCGGCCGCCTGCGGCCCTCGGTGTCCCGGCGGGCCGGCTGGTGGCCGCCGAGCAGCAGCCCGTGTGGGCCGATCCGCAGCGCGCGTCCGCGGTGCGGGCCGAACTGGCCGCCCGGCCCGGTCTGGTGGGCTGGGAGGAGGTGCAGATGCTGCGCCTGCTGATGGCCGAGGCGGCCGGCGGCACCTACCAGGTCATCCAGGCCGGGGACTGCGCGGAGGACCCCGCCGAGTGCCACCCGCAGGCGGTGAACCGCAAGATCGGCCTGATCGACGCGCTGGCCGGCGTCATGAAGATCAACACCGGCAGGCCGGTCATCCGCATCGGCCGCATCGCCGGGCAGTTCGCCAAGCCGCGCAGCTCCCCCACCGAGACCGTCGACGGGCTGGAACTGCCGGTCTACCGGGGCCATCTGGTCAACGGGCCCGCCGCCACCGTCGAGGAGCGCCGCGCGGACGCGGAGCGGATGCTCGCCTGCTACACGGCGGCACAGCAGGCCACCACGCTGCTGCGCCAGCGTACCGGCGCCTGGATGCCGCCGACCGGGGCGCCGGTGTGGACCAGCCACGAGGCGCTCGTGCTGGACTACGAGCGGCCGCTGCTGCGCCGCGCGGCGGGCGGCCAGAGCTACCTGGCCTCCACCCACCTGCCCTGGATCGGTGAACGCACCAGGGACGTGGACGGCTCCCACGTGAAGCTGCTCGCCCAGGTCGCCAACCCCGTGGCCTGCAAGGTCGGTCCCACCATGACCGCCGCGCAGCTGGTGCAGCTGTGCGCCCGGCTGGACGCGGGCCGGGAGCCGGGCCGGCTGACGCTGATCGCGCGCATGGGCGCCGGCCAGGTCGCCGCCCGGCTGCCGGCGCTGGTGAGGGCCGTCGTCGAGGCCGGGCACCCGGTGTCCTGGCTGTGCGACCCGATGCACGGCAACACGATCAAGACGCCCGCCGGGCTGAAGACCCGGTCGGTGGCCACCGTGATCGAGGAGGTGGTGGCCTTCCAGCAGGCGGTCACCGAAGCCGGCGGGGTCGCGGCGGGCCTGCACCTGGAGACCACCCCGGACGACGTCACCGAGTGCGTCTGGAGCCCGGCGCAGTCCGCCGACGTCGCCCGGCGCTACACCACGCTGTGCGACCCGCGGCTCAACCCCCGCCAGGCCGTGGCCGTCGCCGGGGCCTGGAGTGCCGGGTGAGCCGGCGAGCCGGGAGGGATCGCTGATGTCCGTCGCCTATCTGGGCCCGCAGGGCTCGTTCACCGAGGCGGCCGTGCGCGGGCTGGGCGTGCCGCGGGGAGCGGCGGTGCCGTATCCGACGGTGCGCCAGGTCCTTGACGCGGTGCGCCGCGGCACGCAGCAGGCCGGTGTCGTCCCGTGGGAGAACTCGGTCGAGGGGGCCGTCACCGAGTCCGTCGACGCGCTCGCCGGCGGGCGGGATCTGGTGATCGTCGCCGAGACGCTGCTGCGGGTGGAGTTCGCGCTGGCCGTCGTCCCGGCCGGCAGCCTCGCCGCCGTGCGGCAGGTGGTGACCCATCCGGTCGCGCACGCCCAGTGCCGTACCTGGCTGGGCGCTCACCTGCCGCGGGCCGAGGTGGTCAGCGCCGCCTCCACCGCGCAGGCGGCCCGGGACGTGGCCGCCGCGGGCGCCCCGCACCGGGCGGCCATCGCCGCGCCGGACGCGCTGCGCCGCTACGGGCTGGACATCGTCGCCCACGGCATCGGGGACCGCACGGACGCGGTGACCCGCTTCGTGCAGGTCTCCCGGCCGGTGGCCGCCACCAGCGGGCCCACCGGCGCCGACCGCACCAGCCTGGTCGTTCCGCTGGCCGGCCAGATGCAGCATCTGCACGCCGTGCTGGAGGAGTTCACCCGCCGGGGTGTCGCGCTGACCGCCGTGCTGTCACGGCCCGGCGGTTTCGGCCTGGGCACCTATTCCTTCCTCCTGGAGTGCGAAGGGCACCTCGACGACGCTCCCGTGCGCACGGTCGTCGACGCCCTGGTGCGGCGCCACGCCGCGTTCGTGCTGGGCAGCTACCCCCGCGCCGGCGCGGGCCGGCCGGCCCTCACCGGGTAGAACCGTCCGGCACGCCGGCCCGCGGGAGCGGGGTGTTCAGACCGGCTCAGATCGGTTCGGCGAGCCGGGCCAGGGCGCGTTCGACGACGGCGGTCTGGGCGTGCGGCGGTGCCTGCCGCTGTTCGAGCCGGCCGATCTCGATGGAGCTGTCGACGACGAACCGGCACCGCTGCTCGTGCCGGGCGGAGAACGCCTGGAGCGTGGCGGGGACGGTGCGGTGGCGGGCGAGTTCCTCGGCGAGCACCAGCGCGTCCTCGACGGCGATGCCGGCGCCCGAGGCCAGCTGCGGTGTGGTGGGGTGGGCGGCGTCACCGACGAGGAGCACCCGCCCGCGGTACCACGGGCCGGGCAGGCTGAACGTCTCCAGCGGCCGGTAGGCGATCTCGCTGCCGGGGCCGATCGACTCCCGGAAGTCGCCGACGTGCCCGCCGTAGGGTGCCAGCAGGCGGGCGAGGGCGGCGGGCAGTTCGTGCGGCGGGCGGGTGCGGCGCGGGGTGCGCTCGACCACGAACAGGTACATGCGGGTGGCCGCCACCGGTGTCCAGCCGACCTTGACCTCCCCGCCGAGGAAGTAGTGGCGGCGGTCGATTCCCGGCGGGCGCGAAACGAACATGCGCCACACGCTCTGGCCCGTGTAGTGCGGGCGGGGCGCGCCGGGGAAGACCTGGCGGCGGGTGCGCGAGTAGATGCCGTCCGCCGCGACCACCAGGTCGTAGCGGCCCCGGGTGCGGTCGCTGAAGGTGACGTCCACGCCGCCGGCGTCCTGGACGATGCGGGTGACGGACGTGCCGAAGCGCGGGCGCACCCCGCAGGCGAGGACCTTCGCGGACAGGATCCGGTACAGCACCGGGCGGCCGATGCCGCCGGAGCCGTGCACCTTCGCCTGGGCGGGCATCGGGGTGGGGATGTCCCGGATGTGGCTGCCGTCGACGCCGCACACCCGGATGCCCTCCCCCACGTACCCTTGCGCGGCGACCTCCTCGTACACCCCGAGCTGGCGCAGCGCGCGCAGCGTCGGCCCGGTGATCGTCAGCCCGGCGCCGCTCACCGTCCAGCCGGGCTCGATGTCGATGAGGTCGACCGCCGCGCCGGTGCGCCGCAGGGCGATGGTGGCCGACATGCCGGCGATCCCGGCGCCCACTATCAGCACGTGAGGGGTGCGCTGCGGCGTCATCGTGGTCCTTCCCGGTCGTTACGCGGTCTGTGAAGCGGGTCGGCGGCTGGAGGTGCCGGGTGGGTGCGGGCCGGGGAAAACGCCGGGCGGCGGGCGGCCCGAGGGGCAGGTGTGGGGTCAGCCGGTTTCCGCGGCGCGGCGCAGGGCGTCGGCGCGGTCGGTGCGTTCCCAGGTGAAGTCGGGCAGTTCGCGGCCGAAGTGGCCGTAGGCGGCGGTCTGGGCGTAGATGGGGCGCAGCAGGTCGAGGTCGCGGATGATGGCGGCCGGGCGCAGGTCGAAGACCTCGGTGATGGCGCGGGCGATGTGGTCGGGTTCGGCCGTGTGGGTGCCGAAGGTCTCCACGAACAGTCCCACCGGTTCGGCCCTGCCGATCGCGTAGGCGACCTGGACCTCGCAGCGGGCGGCGAGGCGGGCGGCGACGACGTTCTTGGCGACCCAGCGCATCGCGTAGGCGGCCGAGCGGTCCACCTTGGAGGGGTCCTTGCCGGAGAAGGCGCCGCCGCCGTGGCGGGCCATGCCGCCGTAGGTGTCGATGATGATCTTGCGGCCGGTCAGGCCGGCGTCGCCCATGGGGCCGCCGATCTCGAAGCGGCCGGTGGGGTTGACGAGCAGGCGGTGGCCGTCGGTGTCGAGTTTGATGTCGTCCTCGGCGAGGCGGGCCAGGACGGGTTCGACGACGTGGGTGCGGATGTCGGCGGCCAGCAGCGTGTCGAGGTCGATGGCGCTCGCGTGCTGGGAGGAGACGACCACCGTGTCCAGGCGGGCGGGCCGGCTGCCGTGGTACTCGATGGTGACCTGGGTCTTGCCGTCGGGACGCAGGTAGGCGAGGGTGCCGTCCTTGCGGACCTTTGCCAGGCGCAGGGACAGGCGGTGGGCCAGTTCGATCGGCAGCGGCATCAGGCTGGGCGTCTCGTCGGTGGCGTAGCCGAACATCAGGCCCTGGTCGCCGGCGCCCTGGCGGGCCAGTGCGTCGTCTTCGCCGGCCGTGCCGGCGGGCGGCCGGCCGGCCGGGTCGACGCCGCGGGCGATGTCGGGGGACTGCGCGCCCAGGGAGAGCGATATGCCGCAGGAGTTGCCGTCGAAGCCCTTGGCGGAGGAGTCGTAGCCGATGTCGAGGATCTTCGCGCGGACCAGGGCGGCGATGTCGGCGCGGGCGGTGGTGGCGACTTCGCCGGCGATGTGGACCTGGCCGGTGGTGATGAGGGTTTCGACCGCCACGCGGGCGGCGGGGTCCTGGCGCAGCAGGGCGTCCAGGACGGTGTCGCTGATCTGGTCGGCGATTTTGTCGGGGTGTCCCTCGGTGACGGATTCGGAGGTGAACAGGCGGTGGGACATGGCTCTCCCCAGGGGTGTGAAGGCGGTGGCCTTGTGCGGGAGGCGGTCAGGGGTTCCTGGTGGCGCTGAGGATGCCCTGCAGCGGCAGGGCGTCGGGGGGCAGCTGCGCGGGGTCCTGGGAGAGGGCGCGGGTGACGGTGAATCCGGCCTCCTGCAGCCAGGCGCGGAAGGTCGACAGCTTCTGGGGGCCGCCCTGGCCGGTGGCGCAGCCCAGGAAGAAGGACGGGTAGTAGTCGACGCTCCAGGAGTCCTTGATGTCCTCGGCGTAGATCGGCACCAGGATGTGCAGGCGGCCGCCGGGTGCGAGGGAGGCGTGGACGCGGGTGAGGATCTTCAGGACGTCATCCTTGTCGAACATGTTCAAAAAGTGTTTGATCAGGACGACGTCGAAGCCCTCGGGGACGCCCTGGAAGACGTCTCCGCCGATGAACGACGAGGTGGCCTCCACGCCGTGTTCGCGGAAGTTGCGCAGGCATTCCTCGCGCTTGCCGGGCAGGTCGAAGGTGGTCACCCGCAGTCCGGGTGAGCCTTTGTGGCGGTGGGTGTGGATGGCGCCGAGGCCGGTGTGTCCCGCCAGGTCCAGGACGTGGGAGCCGGCGGGGATGTCGATGTTGTCGAAGAACCAGGGGTCGATGCGGTCGGTGACGGAGTCCATCAGCCGCGACCAGGACTCGCGCAGGTCCGCGTGCACGCCCATCGCGGCGTACAGGTCCCCGTCGAATCCGTACAGTTCCCGCAGTCCGACGGTGGTGCCGGTGCGCACGCTGTCGGTGAGGTAGTACAGCTGCCGGAGCGTGGTGACCTTGATCTTGTCCATGAAGGCCAGGACCCGGTGCAGGTCGGCGTCGGGTACGTCGGCCAGGGCGTCGAGGCGGTAGGTGCCCGAGGTCTCGTCGTGGGCGACGAAGCCTTCCTTGACCGGCAGGTGCAGGAGCTGTTCGACCGCGTCGGGCTTGGCTCCCACGGTGGCGGCGAGCTGGGCCGCGCTCTGGCCGGGACGGTCGCGCAGGGCGTCGATGAGGCCGAGTTCGAAGCAGGACAGCAGGTTCATGAACCGTGCGGGTCCCACCATGTACTCGCGGAAACGGGCGAGGGTGGCGTGTGCAGTCATGGAGCGGTTCCCTTCGAGGTCGCGCACAGGCCGGTGCCCGGTCGCGGCTGCCTTGGCCGAGCATCGGGGGTGCGGCTTGAGCGGGGCTTTGGAACGGGTGGGTGGCGGCTTGGCGCGGGGTGGGGGGCGTGGGGCGTGCCCGGGGCGTGCCCGGGGGCGTGCCCGGGGCGTGCGGGGTGCGGTGCTTGGCGTGCGGGGTGCGAGTGCGGGTCGGTGCTTGGCGTGCGGGTGCGGGTACGGGTCGGTGCTTGGCGTGCGGGTGCGGGGTGCGTGCGGGGCCGGCGCGCTGGGTGCGGGTCGGTGCTTGGCGCAGGGTGCGGGGTGTGGGGTGCGGCGCGGGGCCCGGCGCGCTGGGTGCGGGTCGGTGCTTGGCGCAGGTGCGGTGCTTGGCGTGCGCGGGTGCGGGTGCCGGCGGGGCGGTCGGGGGCCGGGTGGGTGCGGGATTCCGGGTGGGGGCGGGGGTGTTGTCTTTCAGGGGTGGGGGGCCGGTTGGGGGCGGGCGGGGTGGGGGGTCATGTCCGGTGGGCGGTGGTGGTGCGGGTCAGGGGGGGTGGCCGCGGGGTCGGCCGTCCAGGCGCGGCCGGCCGCCGCTTCGATGCGCAGGCGCATCCGGCCCCGGCGCATCCGTCCCGTGGTCTCGTACAGGGCCTTGGCCACCAGGGCGTCGGTGAAGCGGAACCAGCCCAGGCGCTGGGTGTCCTCGTCGATCAGGCCGGCCGCGATCGCGTTGTCGAGGACGGCGAGCGCGGTGTCGATCTCGACGGCCGCGACGTCGGCGACGACCTCGACGTCGAAGTGGCGGCCGGCGACGGCGGCCACGGCCAGCAGTTCGGCCGCGGGGTGGGGCAGCCGTGCGACGCGGTGCAGCACCATCTCGCAGACGGCGGCCGGCAGGGGCGCCGTGCTCGGTGTGTCCGGGCGCTGCTCGCCGGCGAGCAGTTTGATCATTTCGCGCAGCAGGTAGGGGTTGCCGCCGGAGCGGGCGCACAGTCCTTCGGCGGTGCGCCGGCTGACGTCGCTGCCGGCGATGGCGCCGGCCAGGATGCGGGTGTCCTGGGCGGTCAGTCCCCGCAGGGTGATCCGGACCGGTTGCGCGACGGCCAGCGCGCGCAGGGTGCCGGCCAGTGCGGGGGCCTGGTCGGAGCGGTAGGAGGCGATCAGCAGCAGCCGGCTGTGGGGCACGGTCGTCGCCAGGTGGGCGAGCAGGCGCAGGGAGGCGGCGTCGGCCCGGTGCAGGTGGTCGAGCATCACCACCAGCGCCCCGGTCCGGGACAGGCCGGTCAGGTGCCGGGCGACGGCGTCGAACAGCCGGGTGTCGCCTGCGGCCGGCAGGCGCGGGCCGCTTCGCGCCTGACCGGCGGCCTGCGCCTGACCGGCGGCCTGCGCTTGCAGGGCAACCTGCGCCTGCAGGGCGGCATGTGTCTGCCCGGCGGCGTACGCCTGCCCGGTGGCGTGCGCTTGTCGGGCGGCGTGGGTCTGCCGGGCGGCCGCGTCGAGGAGTGCGGCCACCGCCGGCGGTGGCGGGCGGTGCGGGAAGGCGGCGCCGGCCACGCGCAGGACCTGTTCCCACAGCGACAGCGGCGGTGCGGTGAGGTGCTCGGTGCCGGTGCCCCAGAACACCGGTACGCCCGAGCGTTCGGCGAACCGCCGCAGGAGGCTGGTCTTTCCCGAGCCGGCTTCGCCGGACACCGTCACGATCTGTCCCCGGCGGGCCTCGGCCGCGGCCAGTGCCTCGGTCAGCTGCCGGATGGCCGCCTCCCGGCCGACGAAGACGCCGTCGACGCTGTCGCCCGCCGCCGGATGCGGGGCGAACGGATGCGGGGCGGGCGGGCGCGGGGCGAACGGGTGCGGGGCGGGCGGGCGCGGGGCGAACGGGTGCGGGGCGGGCGGGCGCGGGGTGATCTGGTGGGGGGCGATCTGGTGGGGGCGGGAGGCGGCGGGCGGGGTGGCCGGCCGCGGGGGCGGGGTGGCGGGCTGCCGCGGGGGTGGGGTGGCGGGCTGCCAGTCCAGTGCCGGGTCCTGGGTGAGGATCTGCTGCCGGAGGTGCTGCAGGCGCGCGGTGGGATCCACGCCCAGTTCCTCGGACAGGCTGGCCTGGACGGTGCGCAGTGCCTGCAGTGCGTCGGCTTGCCGGCCCGCCCGGTACAGGGCCAGGCTCAGCAGTTCGAAGCCGTGTTCGCGCAGCGGGTTGGCCTGCACGAAGGCTTTCAGGTCGGCTGCGGCCAGGTCGTGGGCGCCCAGGGCCAGCAGTGCGGTGCAGCGCATCTCGACGGCCGACAGCCGTACTTCTTCCAGGCGGGCCGCTTCCGGCAGGACGCAAGGGACGGTGGCGACCTCGGTGAAGGGCTGTCCGCGCCACAGTGCCAGTGCCGTGTCGAACTCGTGCACCGCCCGCCGCCAGTCGGCGCGTTCGCGGGCCTGGCGGCCTGCCTGGGTGTGGGTGAGGAAGGCGTGCACGTCGATGTCGGCGGTGTCGGCGTCGAGCATGTAGCCCTGGGCGCAGGTGCGCAGGAGGGCGGCCTGGGTGCGGGGTTTGCGGCCCGGTTCGAGGATCTTGCGGAGTTTGGCGACGTAGGCCTGCAGTGAGGTCATCGCCGAGGGCGGCGGGCTGCCTTCCCACAGGGCTTCGAGGATGACGTCGGTCGTCACGGTGCGGCCGGCCTGGCTCACCAGCAGGGCGAGGAGGGTGCGCTGTTTGGGGGCTCCGAGGTCGGCCGTGCGGCCGGATATGAGTGCCTGAACGGGGCCCAGGGCACGGAATTGCGCCGGTGTGCGGGCGGCGGGCGGGCGGGATGCGGGGGGTGTTTCCTTCATCGTGCAGGGCCCGGACGCTGCGAGGGTGTGACGGGCATCGTGTTCGTCATGATGAGCCCTTTCCGGATAGCCGTATACCGGGTTCCGCACGGACAACGCAGGCCAGAAAACGCCTTGTTGGGCGCTGTCGCTCCCAGATATCAGGGTTGTCGGCCGACGCTACGGAGACCGGTTCAAAACTCGCTTGAGCGGTCCTTGATATCGGCTCGGATATCGCTGGTTCATCTGGTGGGCGTCGTGGTTTCGGTGCTAAGAACGAGAAGGTGCTCGGCGAGGCGGTGAGCGCCCGGGGGAATTGCGATTCTGTTATTTGCTTTCCCTGTACGGGTTGTTGAGGCGTTCGCTGCTCCGGTGCGCGTCGACGGCGCCCGGGGTGTGCCTGGCGCAAGAAGGCGGCCGCCGCGCTCGTGGGCGGCGGGGGCCGGCGGGCCGCAGCGCGTGTTCGAAGCGATGGCGAAGAGAGGCTGATCATGAAGGCTGTGCGTTTTCATTCCTATGGCGAGCCCGGTGTGCTGGTCCACGAGGACGCGGACCGTCCCCGTGCCGGTGCGGGGCAGGTGGTGCTGCGGGTGGCCGGGGCGGCGGTGAACCCGGTCGATGCGATGCTGCGTTCGGGGATGGTCAGGGAGGTGTTCGACCTGGCTCTGCCGCATGTGCCGTGCTACGACGTCGCCGGTGTCGTCAGCGAGGTCGGTGAGCAGGTGAGCGGTTTCGCCGTGGGCGATGAGGTGGTGGCCTGGCTGCCGATCGACGGGCCCGGTGGTGCCGCCGAGTACGCCGTGGCGCCGGCGACGGCGCTGGCGGCCGCTCCGCGCACGGTGGAGCTGGCCGAGGCCGCGGCGCTGCCGTCGGTGGCGCTGACCGCGTGGCAGGCGCTGTTCGAGCACATCGGTCTGACGTCGGGCCAGTCCCTGCTGATCAACGGGGGCGGCGGCGCGGTGGGCGGGTATGCCGTCCAGCTCGCGGCGCGCTCCGGTGCGCGGGTCACCGCGACCGCCGGTCCCGCCAGCCGGGAGCGGGTGCGCTCCTACGGGGCCGGGCGGGTCATCGACTACACCGAGACGCCCCTGGTGCAGGCGGTGGCCGGCGAGCGGTTCGACGCGGTGCTGAACCTGGTCTTCCTGCCCCCGCAGGAGCTGGCGCGGGTGGCGGACCTGGTCGCCGACGGCGGTGCTTTCGCCAACACCGTTCCCCCGGGCCTGGAGCGCACCGAGCGCGGTGTGCGCAACCTGCAGGTCTTCGGGCGCAGCGACGCCGGGCAGCTGGCCGAGCTGGTCGCCCTGGTGGACGCCGGTGAGCTGAAGGTTCATGTGGGCCGGCGGCTGCCGGTGAGCGAGCTGCGTGCCGTGCACGAGGAGCTCGCCGCGTATCAGCCGGTGGGCAAGACCGTCCTGATCCCCTGACACGACAGGCCGGTGGCGCGGTGAGGACCGCGGCCGCCGGACGAGGAGCGCTGGCTGTATGTCTTCGACGTTGGAATCGGACGCTGTCGCGGCAACCCTGGAGCGGCTGCTGGCAGCGGAGGACAAGCAGGACCTGGCGGCCGCGTGGGCGGCGGCCGGGGTGGACCTGGGCGGTGACTTCCCGGCCGGGATGAGCGCCGCGGAGATGGCGGAACGCACCAAGGACATCATCATGTCCGTCTCCCGGGAAGGCGGGCGGCTGCTGTATCTGCTCACCCGGGCCGTCAGGGCGCGCACGGTCGTGGAGTTCGGCACGTCTTTCGGGATCTCCACGCTGTATCTGGCGGCCGCGGTACGCGACAACGGCGGCGGCCGGGTGATCACGACAGAGCTGCAGCAGGACAAGGCCCGCCAGGCGGTGGAGAACTTCGCCGCCGCCGGGCTGGCCGATCTCATCGAGCTGCGCCTGGGGGACGCCCGCCAGACCCTGCGGGATGTGCCCGGGCCGGTCGATGTGCTGCTGCTGGACGGGTGGCTGGATCTGCGGCTGCCCATCCTGCGGACGGTGGAGGGCGCGCTGCGGCCGGGCTCGCTGGTCGTCGTCGACGACGTCGACCTCGACATCGGCCGCGGCGTGTACGAGGAGTTCCGCGCCTACATCGACGACCCCGCCAACGGTTATCTGTCCCTGACCCTGCCCGTCCACCAGGGAGTCCAGCTGGCCCTCAAGGTCGGCTGACAGCAGCGGCACCGATCACGCGGCCGGCCGCGGCCCACCGGGAAGGCTCCCCCCTTCTCCTGGTGGGCCGCCCGACGGG
>NZ_JBFATR010000065.1:0-32424 GCF_040678395.1 Streptomyces sp. NPDC052687
CTCCATGCCCGCGCCCATCCCGGTCCCCAGGCTCTTGAGCACGGCCTCCTTGGCCGCCCAGCGGCCGGCCAGATGCTCACCGGCCCGCTTGCGCCACCGCCCCCCGCACCGTCCCTGATCCGCAGCGGCGGCCCTCCTGGGCGCGGCACGGCGGCTCCGAGGCGGGCTCTCAGGGGTCGTACACGGTCGTCGTCGTGGACGGCGATCCGGGAAGCGCCGGGCTGCGGGACGCGCTCGCGCGGCTGGCGGCGGAGGGACCGCGGGCCGGGATCCATGTGGTGTGCCTCGCGGAGACGGCCCCCGCGTCGCCCGCGTCGCCGGTGACGGAGACGTACGAGGCGGCCTGCGCGGCGGTGCCGGTGTTCCGCCGATGCGGCGCGGTGGCGCTGCTCAGCGGTGACGTGGCGACGGCGCTGCGGCTGCTGCGGGTGGCCCCGGCGGGGCCGGTCGGGCACGGCACGGTGGCGACCGTCGACGCCGTCTCCCCGGCCTGGGCGGAACGGTTCGCGCGGGCGCTGGCCCCGCTGCGCCCGGACGGCACCGGCGGCGAGCGGCAGGCGCGGGTGTCCGCCCCGCTGCCGCAGTCGGCCCGGCTGCTGGACGAGCTGGGGCTTGCCCGGGCCACCCCGGCGTCGCTGATGGCCCGCTGGGCGGACGCGGCCGACGACACGCGCGCGCTCGGCGGACGGGCGTGGGCGGTGCTCGGCGCCGGTCCGCGCGGGCCGGTGTGCGTGGACCTGGCGGCGGACGGCCCGCACCTGCTGATCGAGGGCCCGGCGGGCAGCGGGCGTACGGAGCTGCTGCGGGCGATCGTCGCCTCGCTGGCCGCCGCCGAGCGCCCCGACCGGCTGGGCATCGTCCTGATGGACGGCCGGGACACCGTGGGCACGGGCACCGCGCACGGCGACGGGCTGCGCGTCTGCACGGACGTACCGCACGTCACCACCCACCTCACCGCCAACGACCCGGTGCGCATGCGCGAGTTCGCGCAGTCGCTGAGCGCCGAGCTGAAACGGCGGGCCGAGCTGCTGGGCCGGTCGGACTTCACCGAGTGGCACACCGGCCGTGAGCTGGCGGGCCGGATGGTCACCCAGCGGGCCGGCCGGCCGGCGGGCCAGGCACCGGGCCGGCAGCCCGGACCGAAACCGGGACAGGGCACGGCACACGGCACGGGACCGGCAGCGGAACAGACCTCGGGACAGACCTCGGGACAGGCCGCGGCACACATTCCGGCACAGACCCCGCCGCAGGTCCCCGGCCACGCCACGGCAACCGGTCACGCCACGGCCCCTGGTCACGCCACGGCCCCCGGCACCACCGGCGACGCCGACCTCGACACCCCGTCCAGTTCCACCCTGCGCCTGCGGCCGAGCGCGGCCCGCCGCACGGCGGACGTCGCGCCGCCGCTGCCGCGGCTCGTGGTGGTCGTGGACGATCTGGACGCGCTGGTCTCGCCCCCGCTCGGCTCGCCGGGACGCCCCGCGGCCGGGTCGGTCGTACGGGCCCTGGAGGCGGTGGCCCGCGAGGGCGAGCGGCTGGGGGTGCACCTGGTGGCGGCGGCCGGCCTGGGCGGTCGTACGGCCGAGTCGGAGGCGGCGCGGCGGGCGCGGCTGCGGATCGCGCTGGACGCGCCGGCGGCGGGCCCGGACGAGCCGGCGCCGGGGCGCGGGCGGCTGACCGGCGCGGACGGCAAGGTGACGCCGTTCCAGGGCGGCCGGGTCACGGGGCGGATCCCGCGCACGGCGACCCTGCGGCCGACGGTCGTGCCGCTGGACTGGCACCGCATGGGCGACCCGCCGGCCCGCCGCCCGGTACGCGAGCTGGGCAACGGGCCGACGGACCTGGCGCTGCTGGCGAGCGCGCTGGAGCGGGCGGCCCGGGAGGTGTCGGCGTCGGAGGTGCCGTCCCTGCTGTGACGGCCCACCGTGCCCGCGCCCCGGTCCGCCCGGACGGCGACACACCCCCGCCCCCGGTCCGCCAGACGCCGGCACGCCCCCGTCCCGGTACGCCCAAGCAGCGAGCGCCCCCCGGTCACCCGGACAGCGACACACCCCCGCCCCCGGTCCGCCAGACGCCGGCACGCCCCCGTCCCGGTACGCCCGAGCAGCGAGCGCCCCCCGGTACACCCGGACAGCGACACACCCCCGCCCCCCCGGTTGGCCAGGCGCCAGCACGCCCCGCCTCCGGCACGCCAAGCAGCGAGCGCCTCCGCCCCGGTCCGTCAGACGCCGGCACGCCCCGCCTCCGGCACGCCAAGCGGCGAGCGCCCCACCCCGGGTCCGCCCGGACGGCGCCACACGACACGCCCCCGCCCCCGGCAGGCCCAAGCGGCGAGCGCCCCGCCCCCGCCACACCCAAGCGGCGGCACGCCCCCGCATGCCCCACCGCGCCCCCGGCGCCCAACCCTCCCCGCGCCCGCCCGGCACCCGCCCGCACCCGCCCCGAGTCACAGCGCGGTCACGATCACCCCCTTTACAGGGTTCGCGCCCTTGCCGACCTCGTTGACGCGGCGTAGACCAGTGCTCACAGAGCATACGGATCAGTGCTGGACGTTCGACGAGGAACGAAGAACGGGGCCGTGATGCACAGCGAGAGCAGCACCAGCCGGACGACGACACGCAGGGCGGCGCGGATCGCCGCGGCCCTGCTCGCGGGAGCGCTCACGCTCACCGCGTGTGGCGGCGAGGACGAGAAGGACAGCCCGACCGAGGGCGGGGGCGACGCCACGAAGACCACCGCCACCGTCAAACTCCCCAAGCTCGACGGCGAGTCCCTGGAGGTCGCCGCCGTCTGGACCGGCCCGGAGCAGGCCAATTTCAAGAAGGTGCTCGCGGAGTTCGAGAAGCGCACGGGCGCGAAGGTCACCTTCGTCCCCGCGCAGGACCCGATCATCAACTTCCTCGGCTCGAAGATCGCCGGCGGTCAGCCGCCGGACATCGCGATGCTCCCGCAGCCCGGCGCGATCAAGCAGGCCGTGGACAAGGGCTGGGCGAAGCCGCTGGGCGCGGAGGCGCAGGCGGAGCTGGAGAAGAACTTCTCACCGGGCTGGCAGGAGATCGGCCAGGTCGACGGCAAGCAGTACGGCGTCTACTACAAGGCCGCCAACAAGTCCCTGATCTGGTACAACACGCAGGTCTTCGAGAACGCGGGCGCGCAGGAGCCCAAGACCTGGGACGAGTTGCTGACCACCGCGCAGACCATCTACGACTCGGGTGTCACCCCGTTCTCCGTCGGCGGCGCCGACGGCTGGACGCTGACCGACTGGTTCGAAAACGTGTACCTCTCGCAGGCGGGCCCGGAGAAGTACGACCAGCTGGCCAAGCACGAGATCAAGTGGACGGACCCCTCCGTGAAGGAGGCGCTGACCACGCTCGCGCAGATCTGGGGCAAGCAGGACTACCTCGCGGGCGGCGCGAGCGGCGCGCTGCAGACCGAGTTCCCGGCGTCCGTCACCCAGACCTTCACCGGCGGCGACCAGCCGAAGGCGGGCATGGTCTACGAGGGCGACTTCGTGCAGGTGAACATCGCGGAGACCGACGCGAAGGTCGGCACGGACGCGAAGGTGTTCCCGTTCCCGGCGGTCGGTGACACCGCGCCCGTCGTCTCGGGCGGCGACGCGGCGGTGATCCTGGAGGACTCCAAGGCCGCGCAGGCGCTGGCGACCTTCCTGGCCTCCCCGGACGCGGCGACCATCCAGGCGAAGCTCGGCGGCTATCTGTCGCCGAACAAGAACGTCGACCCGAAGGCCTATCCGAACGCGGTGCAGCAGGAGATGGCGAAGGCGCTGATCGCGGCCGGTGACGACTTCCGCTTCGACATGTCCGACCAGGCCCCGCAGGCCTTCGGCGGCACGCCCGGCAAGGGCGAGTGGAAGGCGTTGCAGGACTTCCTGAAGAACCCGAAGGACGTCGCGGGCGCCCAGCGCAAGCTGGAGGCCGACGCGGCCGCGGCGTACGGGAACTGAGCCGGCGATGACGTCGCCGGCACCGTCGGCGGGGGTCCCCGGGGCCCCCGCCGCTCCTGGCAAGCGCAAGAGCGTGACCGGCACCCGCACCACCATCGCGGCGCTGTTCCTGCTGCCCGCGCTGGTGCTGCTCGGCGCGCTCGTGGTCTACCCGATCGGGTACTCGGTCGTCCGCAGCTTCTACGACCAGTCCGGCGACGGCTTCGCCGGATTCGACAACTACCAGGCCCTGTTCACCGACGACGGCATCCGCACCGCGCTGAAGAACAACGTCATCTGGGTGGTGTTCGCGCCGACCGTGGCGACGGCGCTCGGGCTGATCTTCGCGGTGCTCACCGAACGCGTGCGCTGGGGCACCGCGTTCAAGCTGGTCGTCTTCATGCCGATGGCGATCTCGATGCTGGCGGCGGGCATCATCTTCCGGCTGGTGTACGACCAGGACCCGGACAAGGGCGTCGCGAACGCGGTGTGGGTGGGCGTGCACGACACGTTCGCCCAGTCGTCGGCGTTCCCGAAGGCCCACCCGGGGCGGGAGTCGCCGCTGCGGCCGGCGGGCGGGGGCGCGTTCGTCACCAAGGAGCCGGTCCGCGCGGGTGAGCCCGTGACGCTGCCGCTGGTGGGTGTGGCGCCGGACCTGATGCCGGACGACGCGAAGCCCGCCGCGAAGCCGGAGGCGGAGCCGGGGAAGATCACCGGCACCACCTGGCAGGACTTCACCCGCGGCAAGGGCGTGGGCACCCTGAACGCGCCCGACGCGTCCGAGACCGGCTACGCCGGGATGCGGATCGAGGCGGTGAAGGACGGCGAGGTGGTCGCCTCGGCGACGGCCGCCGCCGACGGCACGTTCACGCTGCCCGCCTCCGCCGAGGGGGCGCTGCTGCGGCTGCCCGCCGACAACTTCAAGGAGCCGTACAACGGGCTGGACTGGCTCGGCCCCTCGCTCGTCACGCCCGCCATCATCGGGTCGTACATCTGGATGTGGGCGGGGTTCGCGATGGTGCTGATCGCGGCCGGTCTCGCCGGGGTGCCGCGGGAGCTGCTGGAGGCGGCGCGGGTGGACGGCGCCACCGAGTGGCAGGTGTTCCGCCGGGTCACCGTGCCGCTGCTCGCGCCCGTCCTCGCGGTCGTCACCGTCACCTTGATGATCAACGTGCTGAAGGTGTTCGACCTGGTCTTCATCATCGCGCCGGGCTCCTCGCAGGACGATGCGAACGTGCTCGCCCTGGAGCTGTACCGCAAGGGCTTCGCCGAGGACCAGCCGGGCGTCGCCAGCGCCATCGCGGTGTTCCTGCTGCTGCTGGTGATCCCGGTGATGTGGTTCAACGTCCGGCGGCTCAGGCGGGAGGTACGGCGATGACGGCGACGACCAAGCTGTCCGGGCGGCCGGCGGCCGGGCCGTCCGCACCGCCGCGGCAGTCGCTCGGCGGCCGGCTGGTGGAGAAGCTGAGCGGCGGTGCCGTACGGGTCTTCCTGATCGTGGTGGGCCTGTTCTGGCTGGTGCCGACCATCGGGCTGCTGCTGTCCTCGCTGCGCAGCCCGCGGGAGATGAACGAGAGCGGCTGGTGGACGGTGTTCACCGAGCCCGCCCGGCTCACCGTCGACAGCTACGAGAAGCTGCTGGAGAACGGTGACATCACCGATTCGCTGGTCAACACGGTGCTGATCACGGTCCCGGCGACCGTGCTGGTCGTGGTGATCGGCGCGCTGGCGGGGTACGCGTTCGCGTGGATGGAGTTCCCGGGCCGCGACTGGTGGTTCCTGGCCGTGGTGGGGCTGCTGGTGGTGCCGGTGCAGGTGGCGCTGATCCCGATCGCCGAACTGTTCGGCAACATCGGGCTGTTCGGTTCCATCCTGGGCGTGATCCTCTTCCACGTCGGATTCGGTCTGCCGTTCGCGGTGTTCCTGCTGCGGAACTTCTTCGCGGAAATCCCCCGCGAGCTGCTGGAGGCCGCCCGTCTCGACGGTGCGGGTGAACTGCGGCTGTTCGCGCGGGTGGTGATGCCGCTGGGCGGGCCCGCGATCGCCAGTCTCGGCATCTTCCAGTTCCTGTGGGTGTGGAACGACATGCTGGTGGCGCTGGTGTTCACGGACGCCGGCAGCCAGCCGATCACGGTCGCGCTGCAGACGCAGGTACGGCAGTTCGGCAACAACATCGACGTGCTGGCACCGGGCGCGTTCATCTCGATGGTGGTGCCGCTGGCGGTGTTCTTCGCCTTCCAGCGGCAGTTCGTGTCGGGCGTGATGGCGGGAGCCGTCAAGTAGCGGACACGATACGGCATTTCAGCGGGGCGGGCCGGGGTCACCGGCCCGCCCTCTCGCGTTCACCGCGATTCCCCCACATGCCGTACGGACCGTAACTCCTGGGCGCCGCGGGCCGTTCCCGGGCAGAACGCCCGAGCAGACCCGCCGACCCTTGGATGTCCCCTTGCCCAGGTTCAGTGTCATCGTCCCCGCGTACCAGGTTCAGGCGTACCTGCACCAGTGCCTGGAATCGGTGCTCACGCAGTCGTACCCCGATCTCGAACTGATCGCGGTGGACGACTGCTCGCCGGACGCCTGCGGCGAGATCATCGACGAGTTCGCGGCCCGTGACTCGCGGGTGAAGGCCGTCCACCTGCCGGAGAACGGCGGCCTCGGCCCCGCCCGCAACGCCGGGATGGCCGAGGCGAGCGGCGACTACCTGATCTTCCTGGACTCCGACGACACCCTCACCCCGGACGCCCTGCGCGCCATCGCCGACCGGCTGAAGGAGACCGGCGAACCCGACGTCCTGGTCTACGACTACGCGCGCACCTACTGGACCGGTGAGGCGATCCGCAACAAGGCGGCGGCCCAGCTCACCGAGCAGGGCCCGGCCCCGTTCCGGCTGGAGGACCGGCCCGGTCTGCTGAGGCTGCTGATGGTGGCCTGGAACAAGGCGTACCGGCGGGAGTTCGTCGAGCGTGAGGGCTTCGCCTTCCCGCCCGGCTACTACGAGGACACGCCGTGGACGTACCCGGTGATGATGACGGCGCAGACCCTCGCCACCCTCGACCGGGTCTGCGTGCACTACCGGCAGCGCCGGCGCGGCAACATCCTGTCCACCACCAGCGACAAGCACTTCGACATCTTCGAGCAGTACGACCGGGTGTTCGCGTATCTGGAGGAGCGGCCGGAACTCGCCCGGTGGCGGCCGCTGCTGTTCCGGCGCATGGTCGACCACCTGATGCTGGTGTACCGCAAGCCGGACCGGCTGCCGCGCCGCAGCCGCGCCGCGTTCCTGCGCCGCGCCCGCGCCCACTACCGCCGCTACCGGTCCCCCAAGCTCTCGGCTTCGCTCGAGCAGGGAGGTACCCCCGTCGGCGCCCCGGTGTCACGGCGCGCCCGGCTGCGCCACGCGTTCGTGCGGTTCGGCGCGCACCGCACCTTCCGCGCCCTGCACCTCGCCCTCGCCGTCCGCCGCCGGGCCAGGATGCTGGCCCGGGGCCTGGCCCGCGCCGGACGCGACGCCGCGCTGGGACTGCACTACCGGATCCAGCTGCGGCTGCCCCTGAAGCCGGACCGGGCGGTGTTCGCCGTGTCCTCGGGCGGCGGCCACGGCTGCAACCCGGGCGCGCTGGAAGCCGCGGTCCGCGCGCACGCGCCGCACATCCGCACCGCGTGGATCGCCCGCCCCGAGCACCAGCACACCGTCCCGGCCGGCACCCGCCGCCTCACCCCGGGCACCGCCGCGTACTGGACGGCGCTGGCCCGCGCCACGTACCTGGTGGGCAACGCCGACTTCGGTCACCGGCTGGTCAAGCGCCCCGGTCAGGTCTTCGTGCAGACCCTGCGCGGCACACCGCTCAAGCACATGGGCCTCGACCTCCAGGAACACCCGGCGGCGGCCCGCGAGACGGACTTCGCCCGGCTGCTGCGCGGCGTGGACCAGTGGGACTACGTGCTGTCCGCGAACCGCCACTCCACCCTGACCTGGGAGCGCGTCTTCCCCGGCCGCTACCGGACGCTGGAGTACGGCTGCCCCCGCAACGACGTCTTCCAGCAGGCGACCTCGGCGGACGTGACCCGGCTGCGCGAGGCGCTGGGCATCCCGGACGGCACGGTGGCGATCCTGTACGCGCCGACTTACCGCGACCACCGCCGCACCCAGCGCACCGCCCTCGACCTGGACCGCGTGGTGCGCCGGCTGGGCCCGCGCTTCATGGTGCTGGCCCGCGCGCACGCCCGGTACGGCGGTCCGCTCGCCGCGACCGGCGGCCGGGTCGTGGACGTCACCGGCCACCCGAGCGTGGAGGAGCTGTGCCTGGCCTCGGACGCCCTGGTCACCGACTACTCGTCGATCATGTTCGACTACGCCAACCTGGACCGCCCGATCGTGATCCACAGCCCGGACGACGACTGGGCGGCGTACCAGGCGTCCCGCGGCACCTACTTCGACCTGCGCGCCTTCCCGCCGGGCGCGCTGGCGCGCAGCGAGGACGAGCTGATCGACATCTTCGCCACCGGCCACTGGCGCGGCTCCCGCTCCACCCAGCTGCGCACCGCGTTCCGGGAGCGTTTCTGCCCGTACGACGACGGGCGCGCCGCCGAGCGGGTGGTGCGGCATGTGCTGCTCGGGGAGGGTCCGGAGGCGCTCCCGCCGGTGATCCCGCTCGCCGAGCGCCACCCGGTGCCGTCGGCCGCCGCCGCCCGGCCGCGCACGCCGCTGGCCACCGTGCCGCAACCTTCTGGTCCGCTCACCGTCACCGACGGCCGCCGATGACCGTTTCATCTTAGGGAGTTCACATGCCCCGCAGTTCGTCGCGGCCGACCCCGACCCGGCCGTCCACCTGGCGGCCGGCGGGGCGGCCCGGCCGTTCCCCGCACGGTCCGAGGCGCGGGCCTCCCGTCTGACCCGGACCGGTACAACCACGGAAAGAGCAGAATGCCCCGCTTCAGCATCATCGTCCCGTCCCATGGGGTCGCGGGCCGGCTGGCCCAGGCGCTGGACTCGGTCCTCGCACAGTCCTTCGGCGACTTCGAGCTGATCCCGGTGTGCGACGGGCCCGGCTCCCCCGCGGCGGACGTCGCCGCCGCACACGCCGAGCGGGACTCGCGGGTGGCCCCCGTGCACTCCCCGCCACCGGCCGGCCTGGCCGGGGCGCGCGGCGCCGGGATGCGGGCGGCGACCGGTACGTATCTGCTGTTCCTCGACGGCGACGACATCCTGCTGCCGGGCGCGCTCGGCACGCTGGACGCGCGGCTGACGAAGACCGGCGACGTGGACGTCCTGCTCTTCGGCTACGAGCGGACCCCCTGGTGGGAGGGCGAGACCACCCAGCCGGCGGCGCCGCTGCTCGCCCAGGCCCCGTCCGGCGGCGCCTTCCACCCCGACCGGGTGCCGCAGCTGACCGGCGTCCAGCTGCCCGCCTGGTCCGCGGCCTACCGGCGGGCCTTCCTCACCGAGCGGAACATCACCTTCCCCGAGGGTCACTTCACGGACATCGGTTTCGGCGCGGCCGTGATGGCGCGGGCGGAGCGGGTCGCGGCCCTGCGCGAGCCGGTCGTACGGCATCACCTGCGGCGGCAGGGCAACCGGCTGTACCTGCCCGGCGAGAACCACGCGGACCTCCTCGACCAGGCCGAGCGCGCGCTCGCGCTCCTCCCGGAGCTGCCCGCCGAGCGGGCGCACGCCCTGTTCGACCAGCTGTTCGCGGCCGTGCTGCGGACGGCCGGGCACCCCCGGCGGCTGCCGGCGCGCGGCCGCCGCGCCTTCTTCCGCCGGGCGAGCACGCTGTACCGGCGCCACCGCCCGGCCGGGCACCGCACCCCCGGGGGCAGCCTGGGCGTCCAGCACCGGCTGCTGGCGACCGGCACGTACACGGCGTTCCGGGTGCTGCGCGGCGCCAAGGAGGCGGCGGTGCGGGCCGGGGAGCGGCTGCCGCAGCCGCGCGGGCTGCGCACCCGGCTGTTCTACCGCCGGCAGCTGCGCCGCCCGCTGGACCCGAACCTGGCGGTGTACTGCGCCTACTGGGGCCGTGGTTACGCCTGCAACCCGGCCGCGATCCACGCCAAGGCCCGTGAACTCGCCCCGCACATCCGGTCGGTGTTCCTGGTGGAGGCCGCCCAGGCACACACCGTGCCGGCGGGCGTCGATCACGCGGTGATCGGCAGCCGCCGCTACTGGGAGGTGCTGGCCCGCGCCAAGTACCTCGTGAACAACGCCAACTTCGCCGAGGGCGTGGTCAAACGGCCGGGCAGCGTGCACGTCCAGACCCAGCACGGCACCCCGCTGAAGAAGATGGGCATCGACCAGTCGACGTATCCGGTGGTGGCCGCGCAGACCGGCAGCTTCGCCAAGCTGCTGGGCCGGGTCGACCGCTGGGACTACAACCTCTCCTCCAACAGCCATTCCACCCAGACGTGGGAGCGCGCCTTCCCCGGCTCGTACGAGCATCTGGAGTACGGCTATCCGCGCAACGACGTCTTCTACACGGCGACCGCCGAGGACGTGGCCCGGGTGCGCGCCGAGCTGGGCGTGCCCGACGGGAAGACGGCGGTGCTGTACGCGCCGACGCACCGCGACTGGCACACCGGTTTCGAGACCGGCCTGGACCTGGAGGCGTTCTGCGAGGCGGCCGGCGAGGACGTCGTCGTCCTGCTGCGCGCCCACTACTTCTACGACCGGGGCGGGGCGCAGGCGTCCGGCCGGATCATCGACGTCACCTCGCACCGCTCCTCGGAGGACGTCTGCCTGGCCGCCGACGCGCTGGTCACCGACTACTCGTCGATCATGTTCGACTACGCCAACCTGGACCGGCCGATCGTCGTGTACGCCGACGACTGGGACGTCTACCGCGAGACGCGGGGCGTCTACTTCGACCTGATGCAGGCCCCGCCGGGTCCGGTCGCGCACACCCCTCAGGAGCTGGCGCGGATCTTCCGGGACGGTTCCTGGGCGGGCGAGGAGTCGCGGGAGCTGCGGGCCGCCTTCCGGGAGCGGTTCTGCGAGTTCGACGACGGACGGGCCGCCGAGCGGGTGGTGCGCCGGGTGTTCCTCGGGGAGCCGCCGGAGGCGATCCCGCCGGTGGTCCCGCTCGCCGAGCGCATCCCCGCCCCCGCCGCGACGACCCTCGTGAGGAGCTGACGTGCCCCGCTTCAGCATCATCCTTCCCTGTTTCAAGGTGCAGGGCTTCCTGCGCGAATGCCTGGACTCGGTCCTGGAGCAGTCGTTCGGCGACCTGGAGGTGATCGCCGTCGACGACTGCTCGCCGGACGGCTGCGGCGCGATCCTCGACGCGTACGCGGCCCGCGATCCGCGCGTGAAGGCGGTGCACCTGCCGGAGAACGTCGGGCTCGGCCGGGCCCGCAACGCGGGGATGCCGCACGCCACCGGCGACTACCTGTTCTTCCTCGACAGCGACGACACCCTCACCCCGGGCGCGCTGCGCGCGATGGCCGACCGGCTGGCCGGGACCGGCGACCCGGACGTGCTGATCTTCGACTACGTCCGCACGTTCTGGTGGGGCGGCACCCGCCGCAACGTGCTGTCGCCGGTGCTGGGCGAGGCGGCGGAGGCGGGCGTCTTCAGCGCCGCCGAGCGGCCCGAGGTGCTGGACCTGCTGATGGTGGTGTGGAACAAGGTCTACCGCCGGGACTTCGTCGAGCGGCACGGCTTCACCTTCCCGCCCGGCTACTACGAGGACACGCCGTGGACGTTCCCGGTGATGCTCAGCGCGGAGCGGATGACGGCGCTGGACCGGGTGTGCGTCGAGTACCGGCAGCGCCGCCAGGGCAACATCCTGTCCACCACCAGCCGCAAGCACTTCGACATCCACGAGCAGTACGAGCGGGTGTTCGCCTTCGTCGACGCCCACCCGGAGCTGCACTCCTGGCGGGGCTTCCTGCACGCGAAGATGGCGGAGCACTGCCTGGACATCCTGTCCAAGCCGGACCGGCTGCCGCCGTCGGACAAGGCCGAGTTCTTCCGCCGTACGGCCGAGATGTTCCGCGCGCACAGGCCGCAGGGCGCCGAGGTCGCCGAGGAGCACCGGGTGCTGGAGCGCGGCTACGCCGGCTATGTGGCCCGGCGGCAGGCGGCGCGGGCCGGGCGGCTGCTGGAGCGGCGGGCCCAGCGGGTGCGGGCGGCGGCGGCCGGCGGGGTGCGCCGGGCGCGCGGCGCGGTGCTGCTGCGCCGCCCGCTGGACCCGAACCTGGTCGTGTACTCGGCGTTCTCGCACCGGGGCGTGCTCGGCGACCCGGCGGCGATCCACCGGGCGGCCCGCGAGGTCGCGCCGCAGCTGCGCGGGGTGTGGGTGGTCAGGGACGAGGAGACGGCGGCGCTGCTGCCGCCGGACGTGGAGCACGTGGTGCTCGGCTCGGCCGGCTACGAGCGGGTCACCGCGAGGGCCACGTACTTCGTCAACAACGTCAACTGGCCGGGCGGGCTCACCAAGCGCCCCGGCACCGTGCACATCCACACCCACCAGGGCACGCCGCTGAAGTACATGGGCGCCGATCTGCTCGGCAAGCCGGGCGCCCGGCTCGGGGTCGACGTGCCGAAGATGCTGTGGCGCGCCGACCGCTGGGACTACAGCCTGGTCGCCAACCGCCACTCGGAGCTGGCCTGGGAGCGGGCGTTCCCCTGCCACTTCACCTCGCTGCGCTCCGGCAGCCCCCGCAACGACGTGCTGGTGAACGCGGGCCCGCAGGCGGGAGCGGCGACGAGGGCGCGCCTCGGCGTCCCGGACGGGAACACCGTCGTGCTGTACGCGCCGACCCGCCGTGAGTACCGGCGCGGCGGGCATGTCGACCGGATCGACCTGGCCCGGTTCGCGGAGGACCTGGGCGAGGACCACACCCTGGTGGTGCGGCTGCACCCGTCGCTGGCCACCGGTCACGCGCGCGGGATGGGCCTGACGGACCTGCACCGGCGGGGCGTGCTGGTCGACGCCACCGACGAGCCGCACGTGGAGGAGCTGATGCTCGCCTCGGACGTGCTGGTCACCGACTACTCGGCCCTGATGTTCGACTACGCCAACCTGGACCGGCCGATCGTGATCCACGCCGACGACTGGACGGCGTACGCGGCGAGCCGCGGTGTCTACTTCGACATCACCGCCGACCCGCCGGGCCATGTCTCGCGCTCCTACCGTGAGCTGGCCTGGCTGTTCGCGTCGGGGACCTGGCGGGACCAGGACGCGCAGCGGCTGCGGGCCGGGTTCCGGGAGCGGTTCTGCGAGTTCGACGACGGGCACGCCGCCGAGCGGGTGGTGCGCACGCTGATGCTGGGCGAGGAGGCGTGGACGCCGGAGCCGGTCGCGCTGCCGGCCCCGGCCGGTGCCTCCGATCACGACGTGCTGACCGCGTCGTGAGCGTCCGCCCGCGCCCGCGCACCTGGCGTCCGCGCACCTGGGTGCTGGTCCTGGCCGCGGTGTTCGCCGTGCTCCAGCTGGCGAACGTCACCGGCCGGGACACCCCGGACACCAAGAACTACCTGTCGTACGCGCTGAGTCTGCGCGGTGACTCCAAGCGGGAGGCCGCCGCGGCGACGATCGACTACGTGTGCGCGGGGCGGGCCGCGCTCGCCCACCGCAACCAGAACGTGCACGTGGTCCGCTTCCACCGCCCCGATCCGGCGCCGCGGGTGAAGCGGGAGTGCGGCGCGGACGAGTGGCGGGTGGTGGACCGGCGGCTGCGGGCGGGGCAGACCGGCGGGCACACCGTGCCGTACATGCCGGAGCGGTTCATGCGGATCTTCGAGGCGCGGCCCGGCTATCCGGTCGTGCTGCTGCCGTTCGTGTCCGTGTTCGGTGTGGTGTGGGGCGTGTGGGCGGCGAGCGTGGTGATCGCGGTCGCGGGCGGGGTGCTGGTGTTCCTGGTGCTGCGGGCGCTGCGCGTGCCGGTGCCGCTGTGTCTGACCGGGCAGGGCCTGTACTACGTCCTGCCGGTCGGCACGACCGCGATGCGGCCCATGACGGAGGGCCTGATGCTGGCGCTGACGCTGGCGGCGGTGTGGGGGTGCGCGCTGGTCCTGGACGGGCGGCGGTCCCGGGCCGGGCTCGCGCTGATCGGCGGGTCGCTGGCGGCGCTGTTCACCGTCAAGCACTCGCAGGCGCTGTTCCTCGGGGTGTGCCTGGCGGCGGCGGGCACGCTGATCGCCGTACGGCGGTGGCGGCGGGGCCGGGTACCGGGGCGCGGGGTGCTCGCGGTGGCGGGCATGGGGGCCGCGGCGGCGGCGCTGACGGTGGTGCTGGCGCGGCTGCTCGGGTATCCGTCGACCGAGGACAGCGTGCAGGACCTGCTCACCCATCACTTCGCGCGGCCCGACCGGGCCGATCCCTGGCCGGAGTTCCTCCAGCTGCAGGGGAACTTCTGGATGGAGTGGCTGCGCCGGCAGCTGTGGCAGCCGCTGTTCCTGGCGGCGCTGGCCGCGGGCGCGTGGGGGGCGGCGCGGCGGCCCGCGTTCGGGGTGTTCCTGGCCGCGGCGGCGTTCACCGGGATCCTCACGCAGGCCGGACATCCGGACATCAACATCTGGGGCGAGCGGCTGATCGTGCTGGCGTGGCTGCTGCCGGTGGTGGGGGTGCCGCTGCTGCTGGACGCGGCGCTGCGGCGGCCGGTGGCCCTGCCGGCGCAGGGTCACGCCGAACGGGCTCACTCGATGCGGTGAGGTGAGGTCATGCCGTTGACCCCGGCGGGAACATACGGCAAATGCCTCGAATGCTTACCCTCCCCGCGGATCGATGAGCGCCCAGGTCCTCGTACGGCGGCCCCCGCGCGGTGCGACGGCGCTGCGCGGCCGGGTCTGGCGGCCCACCCCCTTCCAGGTTTTCGGCCTGCTGTTCTGGCTGGTGATGTGCCTGGCGTACTGGCGGGTGCCGCTGTGCTGTGACGCCGGGCAGCACGCCGCCGTCATCGAACGCCTGCGGGCCGACCTGCTGCACCCGCGCCATCCCACGGCCGACCTGCCGGGCGCGGGCAGCCCCTACTACTCGCCCTACGCCGTCCTCCAGGGCGCCTTCGCCCGGCTGACCGGGCTGAGCGGCTGGGAGGTGGTGCGGCTGGCCGGGCCGGTGAACCTGCTGGTGCTGCTGACCGGCCTGAACCGTTTCGTGCGGGTGCTGTCGCCCCGACCGTGGGCGCCGGTGCTGGCGCTGGCCGCGATGACGCTGCTGTGGGGGGTGGAGCGGGCCTGGTGGAGCGGCTGGCTGTCGCTGATGTCGATGACCGGCACGCTGCCCTATCCGTCGGCGCTGGCCGTCGGGCTGACCTTCTGGGCGTGGGCGTGGACGGGCACGCTGGCGCGGGACGGGCGGCCGGTGCGGTTCGTGGGGCCGGGCGGGCTGCCGGGCCTGACCGGTTACGCGGGGCTCGGCGCGGTGTACGGGCTGATCCTGCTGGTGCACCCGATCACCTCGGTGGCGGCGGTGCTGGGCGCGGTGGCGCTGGTGGCCGGGTGGCAGCGCGGCCTGCGGCCCGCCGTGGCCGGCCGGTGGGCGCTGGCCGGGGGTACGGCGCTGCTGGTCGCCGCGGTCTGGCCGTACTTCGACGTCTTCGCGCTCACGGGTGACACCAGCGTGGACGCCATGCACCGGCGGCTGTACCGGGATCTCGACGGGCGGTTCGGGCTGGCGCTGCTCGGGCTGCCCGCGCTGTGGCTGCGGGCGCGCCGCGAGTCCTGGCGCGATCCGCTGGTGCTGATGTTCGCGCTGGAGGTGGCGGTGGTGGCGTACGGCTGGTTCAGCGGCCACTACACCTACGGGCGGATCCTCGGGCTGACCCTGGTGCCGCTCCAGTTCGCGCTCGCCGTCGAGCTGGCGGCGCCGCGGCCCTGGCCGGTGTGGCGGCGGGCGCTGGCGGCGGTGGCGGCCGGGGCGGCCTGCGTGGCGTTCCTCGCCGTGCACGCGGGGGCGGTGGTGCCGCGCTCGCTGGACCCGGTCGGCTTCGCGCAGCCGCCGCGCTGGCCGTCGTACGACTGGGCCGCGGAGTACATCCGGCCCGGCGAGGTGGTGATCACCGACGGCTACTACGCCGTGCACGCCATCGCCGGGCACGGCCCGAACCTGGCCGCGCCGACCTGGCCGGACGCGGCGGTGGACGAGCGGGAGCGGCTGCGGCGGGTCGCCGACGTGGAGACCTATCTGGACCCGGCGACGGCCCCGGCCGAGCGGGCCGCGATCGCCCGCCGCCGCGATGTGCGCTGGCTGCTGCTGACGCGCTGGCGCGAGGTGCCCGAGGAGGCCGTCGTGGTGGCCTGGAGCAGGCGCACGGGGGAGGTGCTGGCGCGGCTGCCCGGGTGACGGGCGCCGCGCCCGCGGGGTGCTGCTCGATGCCGGGTGTCACTCGATGACGGGTGTCACTCGATGACGGGTGTTACTCGATGACGAGGTCGACCGGGATGTTGCCGCGGGTGGCGTTGGAGTACGGGCAGACCTGGTGAGCCTGCTCGACCAGCTTGCGGCCGGTCGCCTCGTCCAGCGTGTCGGGCAGCTCGACGCGCAGCGTGACGGCGAGCGCGAAGCCCTCGCCCTGCTTGCCGATGCCGACCTCGGCGGTGACGGCGGCGTCGCTGAGGTCGACCTTGGCCTGGCGGCCGACGAGGCCGAGGGCGCTGCCGAAACAGGCGGCGTAGCCGGCGGCGAAGAGCTGCTCGGGGTTCGTGCCCTGGCCGTTGCCGCCCAGCTGCACCGGCATGGCCAGCGGCAGGTCCAGCGTGCCGTCGGAGGAGACGGCGCGGCCCTCGCGGCCGTGCGTGGCGGTGGCGACAGCGGTGTAGAGCGCGTCCATGGGAAACCATCCCTCTCGGGTCGGGAGTCGGGTGGGCGGTGGCCGGTCCGGTCACCGCCGTACGACCAGAAGTAGAGCACACAATTCAGTTGTGCACAACTAAATGGCGGGCAAGCGCTACCCTGGAGTCATGACCAGCAGCACGCCCGCGGACGACTGGCTCCGCCTCGACCGCCAGATCTGCTTCTCGCTGAACGCCGCCTCGCGCGCGTTCAACGGCGTCTACCGCGTGATCCTCAAGGACCTCGGGCTCACCTACCCGCAGTATCTGGTGATGCTGGTGCTGTGGGAGGACGGCGACCAGCCGGTGAAGCGGCTCGGCGAGCGGCTGCGGCTCGACTCCGGCACGCTGTCCCCGCTGCTCAAGCGCCTGGAGGCGGCCGGACTCGTGCGCCGCGAGCGCAGCGCCCGCGACGAGCGCTCGGTCGAGGTCCGGCTCACCGAGGAGGGCGCCGCCCTGCGCGAGCGGGCGGTGGAGGTGCCGCGCCGCATCGTCGCCGCGACCGGCTGCGACGTCGACGAGATCCGCGCCCTGCGGGACCGCCTCGACCGGCTCACCAGCGCACTGGACGCGGCGGTGGCGGCGGAGACGGCGGAGACGGCGTCGCGCTAGGGGCGGCCGCCCGGTTCTCACGGTCCACCTTCCGGTGACAACGCGTCACGTACAGATCACGCACTGCCCCCGCGCCTGCTTCACTGTGTCCGGAAACAGCCACCGGCCCCCCGCGGGGCCGACCGACGAGGGGACGGCCGCACATGACCTGGCTGATCACCGGCGGCGCCGGATACATCGGGGCGCACGTCGTGCGAGCGATGACCGAGGCGGGCGAGCGGACCGTGGTGTACGACGACCTGTCCACGGGGATCGCGGAGCGGGTCCCGGACGGCGTGCCGCTGGAGGTGGGCTCGACGCTGGACCGGGAGCGGCTGAGCCGGGTGCTGGCCGGGCACGGGATCACCGGGGTCGTGCACCTCGCGGCGAAGAAGCAGGTCGGCGAGTCGGTGGACCTGCCGCTGCACTACTACCGCGAGAACGTGGAGGGCCTGCGCGTCCTGCTGGAGGCGGTCACGGCGGCCGGGGTGCCGTCGTTCGTGTTCTCCTCCTCGGCGGCCGTGTACGGGATGCCGGACGTGGACCTGGTCACCGAGGAAACGCCGTGCGTGCCGATGTCGCCGTACGGCGAGACCAAGCTGGCCGGTGAGTGGCTGGTCCGGGCCACCGGCCGCGCGACCGGCCTGTCCACGGCCTGTCTGCGCTACTTCAACGTGGCGGGCGCGGCGGCCCCCGATCTGGCCGACACCGGCGTCTTCAACCTCATCCCGATGGTCTTCGAGAAGCTGACCGAGGGGGCACCGCCGCGGATCTTCGGTGACGACTACCCGACGCCGGACGGCACCTGCGTACGGGACTACATCCACGTCGTCGACCTGGCGGAGGCCCACGTGGCGGCGGCCCGCGCCCTGGAGGCCGAGCCCGGCCGCGACCTGACCCTCAACATCGGGCGGGGCGAGGGCGTCTCCGTGCGCGAGATGATCGACCGGATCAACGCCCTCACCGGCTACGACCGCCCGCCGGTGGTCACCCCCCGCCGCCCCGGCGACCCGCCGCGCGTCGTCGCCTCCGCCGAGCGCGCCGCGGCGGAGCTGGGCTGGAAGGCGAAGTACGACGTCCAGGACATGATCACGTCCGCCTGGGAGGGCTGGGTGCGGCTGCGTCCGGGGGCCGCGCGGCACTAGCCTGCGGGCATGACCGAACGTCTGGCCGAGCGCGCCGTGGGCGCCGTCCTCGGCTCCGCCGTCGGCGACGCCTTGGGCGCGCCCTTCGAGTTCGGCCCGGAGGGCGCGTTCTCCGCCCGGTTTCCGCGGCCGGGACAGGGCGGCGAGATGTGCGGGGGCGGCGGCTGGGACCCGGGCGAGGCCACTGACGACACGCAGATGGCCGTCCTCGTCGGCGAGTCGCTGGTCGAGCGGGGCGGGCTGGATCTGCCGGACGTCTTCCGGCGGTTCCGGCGCTGGGCGGCGGCCGGTCCGAAGGACATCGGGCTCCAGACGGAGGCGGTGCTGAGCAGCGGTGACCCGTGGGACACGGCCGCGGCGCTGCACTTCCAGGTGAGCCAGCGCGCGGCGGGGAACGGCTCTTTGATGCGGGCGGCGACCTCCGCCGTCCACTTCGCGGACCGGGGCCGGGACGCCACCATGGACGCCGCCCGCCGCCTGGCCGCCCTGACCCACGGGGACCGGGCCGCCTGGGAGGGGACGGCGGTCTTCCACGAGCTGGTGCGCGTCGCGCTCGCCGGGGGCGACCCCCTGGCCGCCCTCCCCGAGGCGCTGGCGGCCGTCCACCCGGACCACCGCGCGCGGTACGCCGTCGTCCTCGCTCCCGACTGGCACCCCGACCAGGCCACCGAGTTCAACGGCGCGGTCTGGCCCTGCCTCGGCTCCGCCCTCTGGGCCGTCCGCACCACCTCCTCCTACGAGGACGCGGTGCGCGCCGCCGTCGACCTCGGCGGCGACACGGACACCGTCGCGGCCGTCACGGGCGGGCTGGCGGGGGCCGTGTACGGGGCCGGCGCGATACCCGAGTGGTGGACCGGGCCGCTGCACGTGCCGCTGCCCGGCTTCGGGGGGCGGGTGCTGCGGGCGGGCGAGTTGAGCGAGCTGGCGTACCGGCTGGCCGTACGGGCCGGGGCGGACGGCGCGGACGGCGCGGCCGGCTGAGTCAGAGCGCCTTCAGGGCTTCCGCGGTCGCGGTGGACAGCGAGGCCAGGTAGCCCTTCGGCAGCTTGGGGCTGCGGATGACCACCGAACGCCAGTACAGGGGACCCGAGATGAGGTCGAGGGCCAGCTCCTGGTCGACGCCCGCGCGGACCTCGCCCCGCCGCTGCGCCGCCCCGACGATCTTCAGCGCGACGCCCTCCTGCCCGTCCCGCAGCGCCTTCTGCATCGCCTCGGCGATCTCCGGGCTGCGGGCCGCCTCCGCCTGGAGGTCGGGGATGATCTGCGAGGCCACCGGGTGGCGCAGGGCGCGGGACGTCACCTCGTACAGCAGCCGCAGATCCGACTCCAGCGAGCCGGTGTCCGGCGCCGGCAGGCCCTGCACCGCGAGCGCCGAGACCACGTCGAGCACCAGGTGCAGCTTGGAGCGCCAGCGGCGGTACACCGCGGTCTTGCCGACGCCCGCGCGGCGGGCGATGCCCTCGATCGACATCCGCGCGTAGCCCACGGCCGCCAGTTCCTCGAAGACGGCCGCGCGGATGGCTTCCGTCACGTCCTCGCGCAGGACCGCCGCGCCCGCGGGGGTCCGGCGGCGCACGGGCGGCTGGGGGCCGTCGGCGTTCGTCGTCATGCGGACAGCATAGGGCGTGACGACGAAACGGTTGCGTTCCGACGCTCGATCGGCTTACGCTCGCGTTGCGACGATACGGTCCCGTCCCGACGTCGGCCCACCGAACCGCGGCGCGCCCCCGGCGCCCACCCCGCCACCCCCCTCCCCCGACCGAAAGCAGCGGATGTGAGCCAGGTCCTCGACACACCGCCCCCGACGTCGTCCCGGGCCACCACCCCGGCCCCGCCCGACGCCGACCCCGCCGACCTCGCGGCCCTCGCCGCCCGCCACGGCCTCACGGTCAGCGGCGCCCGCCCCTCCCTGCCGCAGTACATCCGGCAGTTGTGGGCGCGCCGCCACTTCATCGCCGCGTTCGCCACGGCCAAGCTCACCGCCCAGTACAGCCAGGCGAAACTGGGCCAGGTCTGGCAGGTCATGACCCCGCTGCTGAACGCGGCGGTCTACTACCTGATCTTCGGCGTGCTGCTCCAGACCAGGAACGGCGTGCCGGACTACGTCCCGTTCCTGGTCACGGGCGTGTTCATCTGGACCTTCACGCAGAGCTCCATCCTGGCGGGCACGCGCGCGATCTCCGGCAACCTGGGCCTGGTGCGGGCCCTGCACTTCCCGCGGGCCTCGCTGCCCATCTCGTTCTGCCTCCAGCAGCTCCAGCAGCTGCTGTTCTCGATGTCGGCCCTGATCGTCATCCTGCTCGCCTTCGGCGTGCCGCCCGCCGCGTCCTGGGTGCTGGCGATCCCGGCGCTGATCCTCCAGTTCACGTTCAACGCGGGCGTCTCGATGGTGCTGGCCCGGCTGGGGGCCAAGACGCCGGACCTCGCGCAGCTCATGCCGTTCGTGCTGCGCACCTGGATGTACGCCTCCGGCGTGATGTTCAGCATCGACCACATCCTGCGCAGCCACACCGACCTGCCGGGCTGGGTGGGCACACTGCTCCAGACCAACCCGGCCGCCGTCTACATCGACCTGATGCGCTTCGCGCTCATCGACAGCTTCCACGCGAGCCAGCTGCCCCCGCACGTGTGGGCGCTCGCGGCGGGCTGGGCCCTGCTCGCCGGGGTCGGCGGCTTCATCTACTTCTGGAAGGCTGAGGAGACGTACGGCCGTGGCTGAGCACACTTCCGCACCCGCGAAGAACCCCACCGCGAAGATCGCCACCGAGGAGATCACCGCCGAGAAGGTCCCCACCGTCATCGCCGACCACGTCGACATCGTCTACCGGGTCAACGGCACCGGCGCCGGCCGCGGCTCGGCGACCGCCGCGCTCAACCGCATCCTGCGCCGCAAGCAAGCCGAGAAGGCGGCCGGGGTCCGCCGGGTGCACGCGGTCCGCGACGTGTCCTTCGTGGCGTACAAGGGCGAGGCGATCGGCCTGATCGGCACCAACGGCTCCGGCAAGTCGACCCTGCTCAAGGCCGTCGCCGGGCTGCTGCCCGTGGAGAACGGCCGGATCTACACCCATGGCCAGCCGTCCCTGCTCGGCGTCAACGCGGCGCTGATGAACGACCTGACCGGTGAGCGCAACGTCCACCTCGGCGGGCTGGCGATGGGCATGTCCCGCGAGCAGATCAAGGAGCGCTACCAGGAGATCGTCGACTTCTCCGGCATCAACGAGAAGGGCGACTTCATCACCCTGCCGATGCGCACCTACTCCTCCGGCATGGCCGCCCGGCTGCGGTTCTCCATCGCCGCCGCCAAGGACCACGACGTGCTGCTCATCGACGAGGCGCTGGCCACCGGCGACCGCTCCTTCCAGAAGCGCTCCGAGGCCCGCATCCGCGAGCTGCGCAAGGAGGCCGGCACGGTCTTCCTCGTCAGCCACAACAACAAGTCGATCCGCGACACCTGCGACCGGGTGCTGTGGCTGGAGCGCGGCGAGCTGCGGATGGACGGGCCGACGGAGGAGGTGCTGAAGGAGTACGAGGCGTTCACCGGGGAGAAGACGGCCAAGCCCAAGCCGAAGCCGAAGGCGAAGCCCGAAGCGAAGTCCGAGCCGGCGCCCGAGGCCAAGGCGAAACCCGAGCCCGCGCCGAAGCCCGCGCCGGAGCCCGTCACCTCCTGAGCCCGCCCCGGCACGGGCCCGCCGCGCCCCTTCCGCCTCCCGACCGGCTCAACCCCGGTTAACCCTTTCGCCGGTTTGGTGCCACGATGACCGAACAGGCCATGCCGTGTGAGGCACCCGAACGTGTGAAGGGAGTCCGCCGTGCCAACCGAGCTCAGCATCGTCGTCCACGGCCCGAACACCCAGGGCCATCTGACCGGCCTTCTCGACTCCGTGGCCGCCGACCCGGCCCCGGACACCGAGGTCATCGTGGTCGCGGTCGGCGACTGGGCCCGGGACACGGCCCGCGAGCACGCCCCGGGCGCGGTGCTCGTCCCGCTGCCGGACGGCACCGGGGACGCCGAGGCCCGGGCGGCGGGGGCGGCCCGCGCGTCCGGGCGGTGGCTGCACTTCGTACACGCCAAGGACGGCCTCTTGCCGGGCGCCCCGGCCCTGCTGGCGGCCCGTGCCGCCCAACTTCCCGACACCGTGGACGTCCTGCTGTTCGACCACGTCCGCACCACCTGGCGGACCTCCGGCCTGCCGTCCTGGGACAGCCGGCTGCTGGCCCGCGCGGGCCGCGCCGAGCTGACCCTCGACGACCTGCCCGCCCTGCTCCGCCTCACCCCGGTCCTCGGCAACCGCCTGATACGCGCGGAGCACTGGCGCGCCCACGCCGACGCCCTGGCCACCGACGACGAGGCGTACGCCGCGCAGACCGCCCTGCTCACCGCCGCGCGGATCGCCTGCTGCACCCACCCCGGCTTCGAACACCGCGAGCTGCGCCCCGAGAGCCTCCCGCCGCGCACCCTCGACGACCACCTCGCCCTCCTCGGCCGCTACGAGGCCCTGCTGGCGGCCACCCGCACCCGCACGGCCCCCCACGCGGTGCTCTACCACCTGATGGTCCGGGACGCCCTGCGCACCTTCGTCCGCACGGGGATGCCGGAGCGCGACGCGCGCGTGTTCTTCCACCGCGCCTCCGAGGCGGCCCGCCGCCTGCGTCCCGCGGGCCTGCGCCACCCGGCCGGGCCGGAGGGCCTGCGCCGCACCCTCCTCGAAGAGGACGCCTACGCCCGCTACCGCGCCCTCCAGAGCGCCAACCACGCCCGCCGCGCCGCCAGAACGGCCCTCCGCGCGGGCAGACGGCAGCTCGGCACCCAGGTCCGCGCCCTCCAGTACCGCAGGGCGCTGGCCCGCCCGGTCGACCCCAACCTCGCGGTGTTCTCGGCGTACTGGAACCGCGGTGTCGCCTGCAACCCGGCCGCCATCGCCGCCAAGCTCGCCGAACTCGCCCCGCAGATCCACCCGGTGTGGGTCGTCGCGCCGGACCGCGTGGGCCTGCTGCCGCCCGGCACCGACCACGTGGTGCCCGGCAGCCGCCGCTACTGGGAGGTGCTGGGCCGCGCGAAGTTCCTGGTCAACAACGTCAACTTCGCCAACGCGGTGGTGAAACGCCCCGACGCCGTACACGTCCAGACCCACCACGGCACCCCCCTCAAGCGCATGGGCGTCGACCAGATGCGCTACCCCGCCACCGCCCAGGGCCTGGACTTCGAGGCGCTGCTGGCGCGGATCGACAAGTGGGACTACAGCGTCTCCGCCAACAGCCACACCACCCGCATGTGGGAGCGCGCCTACCCGTCCCGGTTCGTCTCCCTCGACCACGGCTATCCGCGCAACGACGTCTACTACACCGCGACGGCCGCCGACATCGCCGCGATCCGCGCCCGCCTGGGCATCGCCCCCGGCCGCCGCGCGATCCTGTACGCCCCCACCCACCGCGACTACGAGGCCGAGTGGACCCCGCGCCTGGACCTCGCCACCCTCGCCGACCGGCTCGGTGAGGAAACGGTCCTGCTGGTGCGCGCCCACTACTTCCACTCCCGCACGGCGTCCGCGCTCACCGGACTGCGCCGCGCGGGCCGCGTCCTGGACGTCTCCGCCTACGAGCCGGTCGAGGAACTGTGCCTGGCCGCCGACGCGCTGATCACGGACTACTCGTCGATCATGTTCGACTACGCCAACCTCGACCGCCCGATCGTCATCCACGCCGACGACTGGGAGACGTACGTGGCGACCCGCGGCGTCTACTTCGACCTGATGGCCGAGGCCCCCGGCCCGGTGGCCCGCACCCAGGGGGAACTGGCCGACATCCTCACCTCGGACGCCTGGTGCGGCGACGAGGCGGGCAAGGAACGGGCGATGTTCCGGCGCCGGTTCTGCGAGTTCGACGACGGCCGCGCCGCCGAGCGGGTCGTACGCCGTGTCTTCCTGGGCGAGCCGGAGGAGGCCCTGCCCGCGATCATCCCCGTCGACCGGCGCACGCCCGCGCCCACCCCGCAGGAGGCGACCGCGTCATGAGCCCGGAAGTCCCCGAAGCTCCCGAAGCCCCCGAATCCTTCGAAGTTCCCGGGATTCCCGAGGCCCCGGCGCCGCACACACCGGACGCGACCGTGGTCGTGATCGTCTACAACGACGCCGAACGCCTCCCCCGCGCGGTGGCCTCCGTGCGCCGCCAGACCCACGCGAACATCGAGATCGTCATCAGCGACGACCACTCCACCGACGCCACCCCCGAGGTGGCCCGCCGGCTGGCCGCGGAGGACCCGCGGATCCTGCACCTGCGCCTGGACCGCAACAGCGGCGGATGCAGCGTGCCCCGCAACCGGGCGCTGGAGATCGCCCGCGCGCCGTACGTGATGTTCCTCGACAGCGACGACGAGCTGCTGCCGGACGCGGTGGAGCTGCTGCTGGCCGCGCACCGGGAACAGGACGTGGACTTCGTGATGGGCGCCGTGGAACGGGTCCGCGCGGACACCGGCAACCGCGGCCGGTGGATGCCGCAGCTGGTGGCCGAGCGCCGTACCGTGCCCGGCATCGACGCCGAACCGCGGCTGTTCTTCGAGCACCTGGCGACCAGCAAGATGTACGCCCGCGCCTTCCTCGACCGGCACGGGCTGCGCTTCCCGGAGGGCATCCACTACGAGGACCAGCTCTTCACCGCGCAGGCGTACTGCCTGGCCCGCGCCTTCACCGTCGTCCCCGAACCGGTCTACCGCTGGTACATCGCCCCGCACGCCTCCGGCGACGCCGCCTCCATCTCCAACCAGCGGCACAAGCTGGAGAACGTCCGCGACCGGGTGCACGTCCAGCGGCTCGTCGACGAGTTCCTCGACGAGAGCGGCCACGGCGCGCTGCACGAGGAGAAGGACTACAAGTTCCTCAAGCACGACTTCCGGATGTACGCCGGCGACCTGCCGTACCGGGACGAGGAGTGGCTCGCGGCGTTCGCGGAGATCGTCAACCCGTATCTCGCGACGCTCGCGCCCGGCGCGTACGCCCGTCTCCCGCGCCCCGAGCGCGTGGTGGTGCAGCTGGTGCGCGATCTGCGCCTGGCCGACGCCCGGCTCGCGGCGCGCGGCCTGGGGCACGCCACCGGCCCGCGCACGGTCGTCACGGACGACGGGGGCCGTACGTACTGGGGCGACCGGCTCCCCGAGACCGACGGGGCGCGCCGCGAGCTGGACCTGTCCGACCTGGCCCCGGACACCTGCCCGTTCCCGTACGCCCTGCTCCGCCACGAGGTCACCGAGATCGCGCCCGGCCCCGGCGCCTCCGTGGACCTCGCGATCCGCACCTACGACCCGGCGCTGCGCCTCCCGGTGGGCCCGCGGGCGGCGACCCTGCTGCTCTCCCCCGGCCGCCGGCGCATGAGCGTGCCGTTCCGGCTGTCCCCGGTGCGGCCGGGCGTCTACGAGGGCCATGTCCACCTCGACCTGGCCGCCGCCCCGATCCCGCTGCACGGCTTCGACGGGGCCCGCCACCCCGTGCTGCGCCTGGAGCACGAGGGGCTGTTCCACCGGGGCGTGCTGCTGGCCCCGGAGGAGCCCTTCCGACCGCTCACCGCGCGCGTGGAGTACCGCTCGGGGGCCGCCCCGCACCTGGTCACCGTCGAACCCGAGGAGCGCGGCACGGGCCGGCTCCAGATCCGGTGGCGCCCGGCCGGACTGACCGCGCGCGTGGTGCGCCCGGTGGTGCGGCGCGTGTCCCGGCCCCGGGTGCGCCGGGCGGTACGCCTGCTGGCGAGCGCGCTGCGCTGAGCCCTCGCTGCCCCCCGCCCTGGGCGCGAAGGCGCCCCGGACCCACCGGTCCGGGGCGCCTTCTTCACGCCGTACGGCTACGAGTGCGACCGCAGCAGGGTGCGCATCGTCCGCATCGCCACCGACAGGTTGGCGAGGTCGAACGTCTCCGACGACTGGATCTCCTCCAGGGTGGTGCGGGCGCGGCTGAGGATCGCCGCGTTCTTCTCCCGCCAGCCCTCGAACCGCTGCTCCGGCGTGGAGGTGCCGTTGCCCACCGCCAGCACGTCGGCGGTGAGCGCGGCGTGCGCGGCGAACAGGTCCTCGCGGATGGCGGCGCGGGCCATGGACTGCCAGCGGTCCGCGCGGGGCAGCTCGATGATCCGGTCCATCAGCTGGGTGATGCCGAGGCGGTCGGCGAGGTCGTAGTAGACCTCGGCGACGTCCAGCGGCTCCTTGCCCATGCGGTCGGCCACCGAGACGATGTCCAGCGTCGGGAACGCGGAGGAGAACCCGGCCACGCGCGTGGCCAGCTCGTCCGGCACCCCGGCGTCGGTCAGCTCGTCGTGGATCTTCTGCCACCACTCCAGGTCCGCGCCGCGCAGCAGCTTCGGCAGCTGCGTCCAGACCTGCTCGACGCGCTCGGCGAAGAAGTCGACCGTCTCGGCGAGCTGGATCGGCTGCGGCCGGTTGTTGAGCAGCCAGCGCGTGCCGCGCTCCACCAGGCGGCGCGAGTGCAGCCGGATGCGGGTCTGGACGTCGGCCTCGACCCTGTTGTCCAGCGCCTCGACGCCGTCCCACACCTCGGCGGAGCGGAAGATCGCGCGGGCCGCGGTCTGCGCCCGGACGATCTCCTCCAGCGACGCCCCGGTCTCCTCGCGCAGCCGGTGCAGATACGTCGTACCGCCGGTGTTGACCGTGTCGTTGACCAGCACCGTCGTGGTGATCTCACGGCGCAGCGGGTGGGTGTCGATACGGTCGCCGAACTGCTCGCGCAGCGCGGTCGGGAAGTAGCAGTGCAGCAGGCCGCGCAGGTACGGGTCGTCCGGCAGCGAGGTGTGCAGCAGCTCCTCGGCGACCGTGATCTTCGTGTACGCCAGCAGGACGGCCGTCTCCGGGCCGGTCAGGCCCTGGCCCTGGGCGAGCCGCTCGCGGATCTGGCGGTCGGTCGGCAGGAACTCCAGCGCCCGGTCGAGGTGGCCCTCGCGCACCAGGTGCTTCATGAAGCGCTGCTGGGCGTGGAGCATGTCCTTGGACTGGGCGAGGGCGTTGGCGATCGCCGTGTTCTGCGCGTAGTTGTTGCGCAGCACCAGCTTGCCGACCTCGTCGGTCATGTCGGCGAGCAGCCGGTTGCGCTGCTTGACGGTCATGTCGCCGTCCGCGACCAGGCCGTTGAGCAGGATCTTGATGTTCACCTCGTGGTCGGAGGTGTCCACGCCCGCGCTGTTGTCGATGGCGTCGGTGTTGATCCGGCCGCCGTGCAGCGCGAACTCGATCCGGCCGAGCTGGGTCAGGCCGAGGTTGCCGCCCTCGCCGACGACCTTGACGCGCAGGTCCGCGCCGTCGACGCGGATGGCGTCGTTGGCCTTGTCGCCGACGTCGCCGTGGGACTCGGTGGAGGCCTTGACGTAGGTGCCGATGCCGCCGTTCCACAGCAGGTCCACCGGCGCCTGGAGGATCGCCTTCATCAGCTCGGCGGGGGTCATCTTGGTGACCTTGCCCTCGATGCCCAGGGCCTCGCGGATGTGCGCGTTGATCTGGATGGCCTTGGCGGTGCGCGGGAAGACGCCGCCGCCCGCCGAGATCAGCTCGGTGTCGTAGTCGGCCCAGCTGGAGCGGGGCAGCTCGAACAGGCGGCGGCGCTCGGCGTAGGAGACGGCCGCGTCCGGGTTGGGGTCGATGAAGATGTGGCGGTGGTCGAAGGCGGCGACCAGGCGGATGTGCTCGCTGAGCAGCATGCCGTTGCCGAACACGTCACCGGACATGTCGCCGATGCCGACGACCGTGAAGTCCTCGCTCTGGGTGTCCACGCCCAGCTCGCGGAAGTGCCGCTTGACGGACTCCCAGGCGCCGCGCGCGGTGATGCCCATGCCCTTGTGGTCGTAGCCGGCCGAGCCGCCGGAGGCGAAGGCGTCGCCGAGCCAGAAGTTGTACCGCTGCGCGACCTCGTTGGCGATGTCGGAGAACGTCGCGGTGCCCTTGTCGGCGGCGACGACCAGGTAGGTGTCGTCCTCGTCGTGGCGGACGACGTCCGCAGGGGGCACGACCTCGCCCGCGATCATGTTGTCGGTGATGTCGAGCAGCGCCGAGATGAACGTCTTGTAGCTGGCGATGCCCTCCGCCATCCAGGCGTCGCGGTCGACGCTCGGGTCGGGCAGCTGCTTGGCGACGAAGCCGCCCTTGGCGCCGACGGGCACGATGACGGTGTTCTTCACCATCTGCGCCTTGACCAGGCCGAGGATCTCGGTGCGGAAGTCCTCGCGCCGGTCGGACCAGCGCAGGCCGCCGCGCGCGACCTTGCCGAAGCGCAGGTGCACGCCCTCGACGCGCGGCGAGTACACCCAGATCTCGAACGCCGGGCGGGGCGCCGGCAGGTCAGGGATGGCCTGCGGGTCGAACTTCATCGACACGTAGTCGTGCGGGCGGCCGTCCTCGGTCTTCTGGAAGAAGTTGGTCCGCAGGGTGGCCTTGATGACGGTGAGGAAGGAGCGCAGGATGCGGTCCTCGTCGAGGCTCGCGACCTGGTCGAGCGCCGCGTCCAGCTCCTCCAGCAGGGCGTCGACCAGCTCGTGCCCGGCGCGCTGCCGCTCCGGCGACATCCGCGCCTCGAACAGCGAGACCAGCAGCCGCGTGGTGTGGACGTTGTCGCGGAGGGTGTCCTCCATGTAGTCCTGGCTGAAGGTGGAGCCCGCCTGGCGCAGGTACTTCGCGTACGCGCGCAGCACCATCGCCTGCCGCCAGGACAGCCCGGCGGTCAGCACCAGCGCGTTGAAGCCGTCGTTCTCGGCCTGGCCGGTCCAGGTGGCCGCGAAGGCCTCCTGGAAGCGCTCGCGGGCGTCGTCGCTCGCGTAGGCGCCGTCGGCGGCGCCGTTCTGCGCCTTGGGCATGCGCAGCCCGAAGTCGTAGATCCAGGCGACCCGGCGGTCGGCGCAGCGCAGCTCGTAGGGCCGCTCGTCCATCACCTCGACGCCGAGCCGGTTGAGCACCGGCAGCACCGCGGACAGGGAGACCGCCTCGCCCTTGCGGTAGATCTTGAAGCGGCGCTCGTCCGGGCCGGCGCCCACCGGCTCGTACAGGCTGAGCGCGAAGGTCTGGTTCTCGTCGAGGCGTTCCAGGTGGGCGAGGTCGGCGACCGCGTTGCGCGGGGTGTGGTCGGCCTTGTACCCCTCGGGGAAGGCGCCCGCGTACCGCCGCAGCAGCTCCGCCGCGCGCTCCTCGCCGAACTCGGCGTTCAGCGCCTCCGCGAAGCCGTCGGCCCAGGAGCGGGCGGCCTCGACCAGACGGGCCTCGATGCGCTCCTTGTCGGCGTCGGACAGCTCGGGCAGCTCGGTGCCCTGCGGGACGCGGACCACGAAGTGCAGCCGGGACAGGATCGACTCGGTGTTCCAGGCGGTGAAGTCGACGCTGGTGCCGCCCAGCTCCTCCTTGAGGATGTCGATGATCCGCAGGCGCACGCCGGTGGTGTAGCGGTCGCGCGGGAGGTAGACGAGCGCCGAGTAGTAGCGGCCGTACTCGTCCTGGCGCAGGTAGAGCCGCAGCCGGCGGCGTTCCTGGAGGTAGAGGACGGAGGTGACGATGGAGCGCAGCTCGTCGACGGGCGTCTGGAACAGCTCGTCGCGCGGGTAGGTCTCCAGGATCTGCAGCAGGTCGCGCCCGTCGTGGCTGTGCGGCGAGAAGCCGGCGCCCTTGAGCACCGCCTCGACCTTGCGGCGGATCACCGGCACGCGGCGCACCGACTCGGTGTAGGCGGCGGAGGAGAACAGGCCGAGGAAGCGCCGCTCGCCGACGACGTTGCCGTCCGCGTCGAACTTCTTGACGCCGATGTAGTCCAGGTACGACGGCCGGTGCACGGTGGCCCGGCTGTTGGCCTTGGTCAGCACCAGCAGCTTGTGCTCGCGCGCCTTGGCGCGGGCGTCCGCGGGCAGCCGCTCGAAGGACGGGCTGACCGGGTGCTGGTCGTCGCCCGCGTGGTGCGGGTCGGCGCGCAGGATGCCGAGGCCGGTGCCGGGGACGGCGGCGAGGGAGTCGTCCTCGCGCAGCTGGTACTCGCGGTAGCCGAGGAAGGTGAAGTGGTCGTCGGCCAGCCAGCGCAGCAGCTCGCGGGCCTCCTCGACCTCCTGCTCGGGCAGGTCGCCGGCCAGCGGCTCCTGCGGCAGGTTCTCGGCGATGCGCACGGCCGCCTCGCGCATCTTGCCCCAGTCCTCGACGGCCTCGCGGACGTCGGACAGCACGCGCAGCAGGTCGGCGGTGATCTGCTTCAGGTCCGCGCGGTCGGTCTCACGGTCGATCTCGACGTGGATCCAGGACTCGATGTGCGCGTCGTGCGGCAGATCGCCGGCCGGCGCGGGGGTGAGCATCTCGACCAGCTTGCCGGTGACGTCACGGCGGACGGTGACCTGCGGGTGGATGACGACGTGGATGCCGCGGCCCTGCCGGGTCAGCTCGTTGGTGACCGAGTCGACGAGGAAGGGCATGTCGTCGGTGACGACCTCGACCACGGAGTGGCTGCACGTCCAGCCGTTCTCCTCGACGGTCGGGGTGTGGACGCGCACGTTGGCCGTGCCCTGGGGGCGGTTCTCGGCCAGTCGGTAGTGGGAGTAGGCGGCTCCGAAGACGTCGACCGGGTCCCGGTCGGTGAGGTCTTCCGGAGCGGTGTGCAGGTAGTAGCGCTGGAGGAACGCGAGCACGGCCTCCCGGTCGGGGGTGCCGTGTTCCGTCGTCCCAGTCGGTAGGTGCCCCCCGACCGGGCTGTTCTCAGCTACCCGGGCGGCCCTGTCGAGCAGCTCGGCCTTGGCTTCGTCCAGCTTGGTCTGCATTGTCCTCTGGCTCCTGTCGCGCGCCGTTGCGTGACGTAGAAGGAAGTACGGTCTCTGCCCTTCCGGCGTGACGCCGGGACACGGGGTGTCCGGTCCGCTTCGACGCTATGCCGCAAGGGGAGACGAGCGGGGGGTTATCAGCCATTTGCGACGCGTACGACGGTTCCGGCACCGCGCGCCGCGGCCGCTCCGTCCTGCGTCCGCCCGGCGCCCTGAAGGGGGCCTCGGATTCCCCGGCCCGCCCGCGAAGACCAGCGACCGCCGCCCGGTCACGGATGTCGTCCGTGCGTACCGGGCGCAGGGCAGGGGCAAGGCCGCCCCCGCGAACTATCGCGCTGATCACGCCACCAAGGCTATCGCTCCTTACCGGGGGCCCGTCATGAGCCGTATGTGTACAAAACCGGGGCGGGAACTTTGACACTCTGCACAGTCGGTCACCGTGACCGCCGGTGCCTCGAAACCGGCGCGTCCCCTTGGCAAGCGGCCCGGCCCAGGGCAGGTTGCCCAGTGACGCCCACCCCGGAGGGGAGCCGCCCGCATGACAGCCAAGGTCCTGATCGTCACCGGCGACGCCGCCGAGTCCCTCGAAGTGCTGTATCCCTACCAGCGCCTTCTCGAAGAGGGCTACGAGGTCCACATCGCGGCCCCCACCCGCAAGAAGCTCCGGTTCGTCGTCCACGACTTCGAACCCGGCTTCGACACCTACACCGAGAAACCCGGCTACACCTGGCCCGCCGATCTCGCCTTCGCGGAAGTCGACCCCGGCCAGTACGCCGCCGTCGTCATCCCCGGCGGCCGGGCTCCCGAATACCTCCGCAACGACCCCGAACTCCGCAAGATTCTCAAATCCTTCTTCGACGCCGACAAGCCCGTGGCGCAGATCTGCCACGGTCCTCTGCTCACCGCCGCGGTGGACGCCCTCCGCGGCCGCCGCGTCACCGCGTACCCCGCCCTGGAGCTGGACATGCAGTCCGCCGGCGCGACCTTCCGGGACGCCGAGGCGGTCGTCGACGGAACGCTGGTCTCCGCCCGCGCCTGGCCGGACCACCCGGTGTGGATGCGGGAGTTCCTGACGGTGCTGCGTGCGAAGGCGCCGGTGACCTGAGACGCCCTCGGCCGCCCGGCGGCCGGGGTGGGCCAGCCAAGCGGCGGCCGCGCCGGGCCGGCCACCCGGTGGCCGGGGACGGGCGAGCGGGGCCGCGCCGGGCCGG
>NZ_JBFATR010000066.1:0-30468 GCF_040678395.1 Streptomyces sp. NPDC052687
GTCGACTACGAGGCCCGCCCCCGCGAGTACGAGCTGAGCATCGCCCAGACCGTGCTGCGCATCCACACGCGCGTGGCGGACCTCTACACTTCCAGGCGCGGGTCACGCGGCCGTCCCTGACCTCGAAGTTCAGCCGTCCCACGCGGTACTCCATCGTGATGATCGCCCCCGGCGGCAGCGCGCGCACCGTCGACCACCCCCGTTCCCGGGCGCGCCGCTCGGCCGCGTCCGCGTCGAGGCCGACATAGGTGTCCGGACTGTCCTGGGGCTCTGCGGAGGGTTTCGGAATCGGTGCCATGCCGCCCACGCTAGGCGCTCGGCGGGGAGGGAGGGAAGGGCGGGCCGCGCACCCTCGGTCACGGGTCCCTCTCCGGTCACGCTTCTGTCACAGGATCACGACACGGGTTTCGGGCGCCCTCCCTCACACGGACGAGCGGTTCCGTACCACTTCCACGGGCATTCGAACGCAATTCCCGCGTGTCGGCGCGGCCGGTCGAATTGCCCGGCGGAAAGCACCGCCCGGACCGCCGCCGGCCCGCTTTCCATTCCCCTTCCGGGCGGGGCGCCGCGACCCGCCCTCACCACGGGAAATACACGGTTTCGGCACACAACACACAGAAGGTCCGGGCGCGCGCGAGCCGCGCCACGGGCGGTGGTGTTCAGCGGTGGGGCTGCCGGAGCGCGGGGTCGCCGAGCGGCGGGCCGAACACCGCGGGGGGCCGCTGCGCGTCCGGGGTGCGGGAGGCGCCCTTGGGCAGGGCGATCAGCATGCCGACCTCCAGCCGGTCCGGGCTGGCCCCGACGGTCGCCTTGTTGGCCTTGTACAGGGCCTGCCAGCCGCCGGGGACGCGGTACCTGCGAGCGATCGAGGAGAGCGTGTCCCCGCGCTTGACGGTGTGCGCCCGTCCCTTGAGCCCGTACCGCTTGGCGCACACCGGCCAGGCCTCCCAGCCCTGCACCGCCACCACCTCCTGGGCGACGGCGATCTGCTGCGCGCGGGTGGCGAGGTCCGCGCGGGCGGCGTACTTCAGACCGCCGTACGCCTCCCAGGTGGGCTGCCAGAACTGGAGCCCGCCGTAGTAGCCGTTGCGGGTGTTGATGTGCCAGTCGCCGCCGCTCTCGCACTCGGCGAGACAGCCCCAGGGCCACTGGTCCTCGGCGCACTCGTGCGCGACGCGGGCGGTCTGCGGTGAGGAGACGGGGGGCGGGGGCGCCGTGCGGGCGACGGCGGGGACGGTGCCGGCCAGCAGGGCGGCCGCGGCCAGGGCGAGCGTGATCGGCATACGCAACATCGGCCCACGCTAAGCGGCTCCCGCGGCTCCCCCGCCGTGCCGCGCCCCCTCGCGCGCGGGGCCCCACCCGGTCGGCGGACCGGGCGGGGTCACGGGGACGCCGCGACAGGGGTGCGGGGCGTCAGATCCTCAGGCGCTGTCCGGGGGTGATCGCGTCGGGGTCCTCGCCGATGACGGCCCGGTTGGCGGCGTACAGCCGCTCCCATGTGGTCCCGTGCCGGGCGGCGATGCCGCTCAGGGTGTCGCCCTCGCGGACGGTGTAGTCGCCGCGGGACGCGCCGCGGTCGGTGTGGCCCGCGGTGCGCGCGGGCGTTCCGGCGGGCCGCGACGGCGCCGGGGCCGCCGCGGGCGCGGGTGCCTCGGGCGCGCTGCCGTACGCGCCGGCCCGCACCGAGCAGGTGGGCCAGGCGCCCCATCCCTGAGCGCGCTGGACCCGGGCGGCGACCGCGATCTGCTGCTCCCTGGTGGCCCGGTCGGCGGTCGGCGCGTGGGCGGTGCCGCCGTACGCCCGCCAGGTGGCGGCGGAGAACTGGAGTCCGCCGTAGTAACCGTTGCCGGTGTTGATGTGCCAGTTCCCGCCGCTCTCGCACCGGGCGATGCGGTCCCACACTCCGCCGTCCGCCGCCTGGGCGGTGCCGGTCCCGGCCAGCAGGCCGAGCGGGGCGAGCAGGGCCGCCCCGGCGAGAGCCGCCGTCGTACGGGTCTTACGGGTGGTGTCACGGGTCGTATCGGCACATTCGGACATGTGAATCCCTCTCGACGGACCCGGGCTCCCCCGGACGGCACCCGCTTCCCGCGTCCGATCGCGGTCGGCGTGCTCCGTCCCGTCCGTCGCAGGCCGTGCTGTGAGCCGGCCTGGTGCGGCCGGCCCTGCCGACGGCGGCGGACGTACCCGAGCGGTGCTCGTTGCACACGGCCGAGGAATGTAGGGACCGGGTCCGACCCGGATCAACCAACTGCCCGTCGGCGCAGGCCAGTTCCTTATTACCTGCGGTAACGGCGAGTTTCGGACACCGCATTCATTCGCCGATTTCCGGATTTGTCGACCATACGGCCCGGTGGTCTGTGACTCACTTCACCGGGCCAACCACCTTTCCCCCACCAGGAGTTGACGGTGAGTGTCCGATTCCGGTCCGGGTGTGACCCTGAGCGTCGGATGGGTCGATTCCGTTCGTCGTACTGCGTGACTCCCGCCACAGATCGCCCGTTGTCATCTTCATGAGCCCGGGACCGTCCCGGACCACGGGCCGGGAGCCACCCGGCCTCGCCACGCACCGCATCCCCAGGGAGCCACCCGTGCCGCGCATGCTCGACGTCAGCGACGAGGTTCGCGCCGAGATCGGCGACGAGGAAGCCGACCGGCTGCTCGCCGGAGACAACACCCCGGGCAGTTACGACTGCACGTCCTGCCGCACCCCGGGCGACTCCGAGCGCGAGCGCACCAGCACCGTGCTGTTCATCGGCGACGAGACCGCCGTGCTCGCCTTCGCCCACGCCGCCTGCCTGCCCTCCCAGGTCGTGCAGGTCACCGAGGAACAGCTCCAGGGCGCCGTGAGGTCGATCAGCGGCGACACCGTCGGCCTGGAGGCCCAGAAGGTGACCCCCGAGCAGGCCGTGCTCGGAGTGACCAGCGGACTCGTGCTGATCGCCGGGGAGTTGCACCCGGCGCTGGTCGTGGAGCCGACCGGCCCGATCGTCCGGCCCGGCTCGACCGCCGTCGGCGACGAATTCCTGCCGCTGCTCATCGAGCAGGGGTTCATGCCGGTGACCGAGCTGAGCGCGGCCCCGCCGGTGCTGCACGGCTGGTCGGTGCTGCTGGCCATGGGGCAGCTGCACGCGGTGCTCCAGCCGTCGGCGAACGGCGGCCAGCCCGTGGCCTGGTGGCAGGCCCACCAGCCGCTGCAGGTCACGGAGGGCTGGCGGTCCGCCGCGAACAAGCACCAGCAGGTGCTGATGTTCGCCGCGTCGGTCGGTTCCATCGGCCGGCAGCCGCGGGAGGACCTGCTGCGGGAGGCGCTGGACAAGGCGGCGGCCCAGGGCAGGCTGGTGGCCGGCACGCTGCCGCTGGCCGGGACGTGAGCGCGCAGTCGACGTAGCGGTGCGGGGTGCGCCGGCGGTCGCGGGGCGTCCGGGGTGAGCCGCGCGGCTCCCCGCGCCCCCCCACAGGCCGGGACAGTGCCCCGCATCTTCTGGTGCACCGCGCTCGTTTGGACATACGTGCACGCATACGACGCTCCCCGACGCCCGTCCTATTCCTCGGTCCCTCCCCCGCCGCGGTCGGCCCAGGATCAGACCGGCCCTTCGGCCACCCCGATCTACGACAAGCTCTACTCCGAGTACGTCAAGTCGTTCCGCACACTGCCCGGTGACCGCAGCGGTGAGGAGAAGCTGGGGTTCACCGCCTTCGGGAGCATTCCGTACGGCGCGGGCTCGTTCGCCAGCTCGTACACCTCGTACAGCGCCTACAGCGCGGGCGCGCAGAGCGCCCGGCACGGCGGCGGGCAACAGCAGCAGCCGCAGTGGCAGCGCGTCGGGCAGATCCCGGCGGCACTGCCACCGGGGCGGCGCGGCACCCGCTGAGCACATGGGAGGAGGGGCGGTCCCGCCGGGACCGCCCCTCCTCCCATGACGTCACTTCTTCTTGCCGCGCTTCTCGCGCACCCGCACCGAGATGTGGATCGGCGTGCCCTCGAAGCCGAACTCCTCGCGCAGCCGGCGCTCGATGAAGCGGCGGTAGCCCGCCTCGATGAAGCCGGACGCGAAGAGCACGAACCGCGGCGGCTTGGTGCCGGCCTGGGTGCCGAACAGGATGCGCGGCTGCTTGCCGCCCCGGATCGGGTGCGGGTGGGCGGAGACCAGCTCGCCGAGGAAGGCGTTCAGCCGGCCCGTCGGCACCCGGGTCTCCCAGCCCGCGAGGGCGGTCTCGATCGCCGGGACCAGCTTCTCCATGTGCCGGCCGGTGCGCGCGGAGACATTGACCCGGGGCGCCCAGGAGACCTGGCCCAGCTCGGTCTCGATCTCCCGCTCCAGGTAGTAGCGGCGCTCCTCGTCCAGGGTGTCCCACTTGTTGAACGCGATGACGAGCGCGCGGCCCGCCTCCACGGCCATGGTGACGATCCGCTGGTCCTGCACGGAGATCGACTCGGAGGCGTCGATCAGGACGACCGCGACCTCGGCCTTCTCCACCGCCGCCGCGGTGCGCAGCGAGGCGTAGTAGTCGGCGCCCTGCTGGAGGTGGACCCGCTTGCGGATGCCCGCCGTGTCGACGAACTTCCAGGTCTTGCCGCCCAGTTCGATCAGCTCGTCGACCGGGTCGCGGGTGGTGCCCGCCAGCTCGTTGACGACGACGCGCTCCTCGCCCGCCACCTTGTTCAGCAGCGAGGACTTGCCGACGTTCGGGCGGCCGATCAGGGCGACGCGGCGCGGGCCGCCGACGGCGGTGCCGAAGCTCTGCTCGGGGGCCTCCGGCAGCGCCTCCAGGACGGCGTCCAGCATGTCGCCGGTGCCGCGGCCGTGCAGCGCGGAGACCGGGTGCGGCTCGCCGAGGCCGAGGGACCACAGGTAGGCCGCGTCGGCCTCGCCGCTCGGGCCGTCGACCTTGTTGGCGCACAGCACCACGGGCTTGCCCGCCTTGCGCAGCAGCCGGACGACGGCCTCGTCGGTGTCGGTGGCGCCGACCTTGGCGTCGACGACGAAGACCACCGCGTCGGCGGCCTCGATGGCGAACTCGGCCTGCGCGGCGACGGAGGCGTCGATGCCGAAGACGTCCTGCTCCCAGCCGCCGGTGTCGACGACCTTGAAGCGGCGGCCCGCCCACTCGGCCTCGTAGGTGACGCGGTCGCGGGTGACGCCCGGCCGGTCCTCGACGACCGCCTCACGGCGGCCGATGATCCGGTTCACCAGAGTCGACTTGCCGACATTGGGGCGGCCGACGACGGCGACGACCGGCAGCGGGCCGTGCCCGGCCGCCTCGATGGCGCCCTCGACCTCCTCCAGGTCGAAGCCCTCTTCCGCGGCGAGCTCCATGAACTCCGCGTACTCGGCGTCGCCGAGCGCCCCGTGGTCGTGCTCGAAGTGGTCCGAGCCGCCGGGCTGGATCTGGTCGTTCATGAAGTCCGTACCTCGTCGTTCATCGTGGTGATCGGTGGAGTGCCCGGTTTCGGGTGATCCACTACTCAGTGTCGCTCAGCGCCCGGTCAGGCGCCTGGCGTTTTCCAGGTGCAGGGTGAGCTGCTTGCGGATGCGCTCGGTCGCCTGGTCCAGCGCCGTGCGCGTACGCCGTCCGGATCCGTCGCCCGCCTGGAACGGGTCGCCGAAGACGACGTCGACGCGGCTGCGCAGCGGCGGCAGCCCCTTTATCAACCGTCCGGGGCGGTCGGAACTTCCCAGGACGGCGACCGGGACGACCGGGGCACCGCTGCGGACGGCGAAGTAGGCGAGCCCGGCGCGCAGCGAGGCGAAGTCGCCCTCGCCCCGGGTGCCCTCCGGGAATATGCCCAGCACTCCGCCGTTCTCCAGCACGCCGAGCGCGCGGGTGATCGCGGTGCGGTCGGTGGAGTCGCGGTCCACCTTCAGCTGGCCGATGCCGGTCAGGAACGGGTCGAGCGGCCCGACGAACGCCTCCTTCTTGATCAGGAAGTGCGTCGGCCGGGGCGCCACGCCCATGACCATCGGGCCGTCGATGTTGTGCGAGTGGTTGATCGCGAGGATCACCGGGCCGGTCGGCGGGACCCGCCAGGCGCCGAGCACCCGGGGCCGCCACAGCCCGTACATCAGACCGACGCCGATGCGCCGCCCGATCTCGGCGCCCCGCGCCGACGGAGCTTCGCTCACTTCGCGGCCCGCTTCTCCTCGACGAGGGTGACCACGCACTCGATGACCTGCGCCAGCGTGAGGTCGGTGGTGTCCACCTCGACCGCGTCGTCCGCCTTGGCCAGCGGGGAGGTCTTGCGGCTGGAGTCGGCCGCGTCCCGCTTGAGCAGGGCCTCGCGGGTGGCGTTGACGTCGGCGCCGTTCAGCTCGCCGCTGCGGCGGGCGGCGCGGGCCTCCGGGGAGGCGGTGAGAAAGATCTTGAGGTCGGCGTCCGGCAGCACCGTCGTGCCGATGTCGCGGCCCTCGACCACGATGCCGTTCTCGGCCGAGGCCGCGATGGAGCGCTGCAGCTCGGTGATCCGGGACCGCACCTCGGGGACCGCGCTGACCGCGCTCACCTTGGAGGTGACCTCCTGGGTGCGGATCGGGCCGGAGACGTCCACGCCGTCGACCGTGATGGCCGGGGCGGCCGGGTCGGTGCCGGAGACGATCTCCGGCTTGCCCGCCACGGCGGCGATCGCCGTCGGGTCGTCGAGGTCGATGCCGTTGGTCACCATCCACCAGGTGATCGCCCGGTACTGGGCGCCGGTGTCCAGGTAGCTGAGGCCGAGCTGGGCGGCCACGGCCTTCGACGTGCTCGACTTGCCCGTGCCGGAGGGGCCGTCGATGGCGACGATCACTGACGGGACGGTCCGGGCGGCGCCGTTTTCCACGGGGGGACACCTTCCTGGTGCTGGGTGGCGGGGTTCGGGGCGGTAGGCGCCCCCGACAAGGTTACTGGGTGCGAGTCCCCCATCCGGACGAGCGCCCGCCGCCCGGCACCGGCCAGGCGGGTGCGGGCCCCTCGCCGTCGCCGGGCGGCCTCGCTACTGCCGGATGGCCCAGCCCCGCTCCCGCAGCGCCGCCGACAGGAGGGGCGCCGCCTTCGGCTCCACCATCAGCTGGACCAGGCCGGCCTGCTGCCCGGTCGCGTGCTCGATCCGTACGTCCTCGATGTTGACCCCGGCCTGCCCGGCGTCCGCGAAGATGCGGGCGAGCTGTCCCGGCTGGTCGTCGATGAGGACGGCCACGATCTCGTAGGCGCGCGGCGCGGAGCCGTGCTTGCCGGGCACGCGGACCTGCCCGGCGTTGCCGCGCCGCAGCACGTCCTCGATGCCGGCGGCGCCCTCGCGGCGCTTGGCGTCGTCGAAGGACTGGAGGGCGCGCAGCGCGCGGACCGTCTCGTCGAGGTCGGCGGAGAGGTCCGCGAGGAGGTCGGCGACCGGTCCGGGGTTCGCGGAGAGGATGTCGATCCACATCCGGGGGTCGGAGGCGGCGATCCGGGTCACGTCCCGGATGCCCTGCCCGCACAGCCGTACGGCGGACTCCTCGGCGTGCTCCAGGCGCGCGGCGACCATGCTGGACACCAGGTGCGGCATGTGCGAGACGAGGGCGACGGCGCGGTCGTGCGCGTCGGCGTCCATGACGACCGGGACGGCCCGGCAGTGCGAGACCAGTTCCAGGGCGAGGTTCAGCACCTCGGTGTCGGTGTCCCGGGTGGGGGTGAGTACCCAGGGGCGGCCCTCGAAGAGGTCGCCGGTCGCGGCGAGCGGCCCGGACTTCTCCCGGCCGGACATGGGGTGGGTGCCGATGTACGCCGACAGGTCGAGGCCGAGCGCCTCCAGCTCGCGCCGCGGGCCGCCCTTGACGCTGGCCACGTCGAGGTAGCCGCGGGCGACGCCGCGCCGCATGGCGTCGGCGAGCACGGCGGCGACATGGGCGGGCGGGGCGGCGACGACGGCGAGGTCGACGGGGCCGTCGGGCGCCTCGTCGGTGCCGGCGCCGAGCGCGGCGGCGGTGCGGGCCTGCTCGGGGTCGCGGTCCTCGAGGTGCACGGTGACGCCGCGCTGGGCCAGGGCCAGGGCGGCGGAGGTGCCGATGAGGCCGGTGCCGATGACGAGTGCGGTCCTCACTGGGCGATGTCCTTGCGCAGAGCGGCGGCGGCGCCGAGGTAGACGTGGTCGATGTCCGCGCGGGTCCGGTCGGTCTCGACGTGGGCGAGGACGCGGACCACGCGGGGCATGGCGCCGGTGATGTCGAGTTCCTGGGCGCAGATCAGCGGGACGTCGACGATGCCGAGCTTGCGGGCGGCGGCGGCCGGGAAGTCGCTGTGCAGGTCCGGCGTGGCCGTGAACCAGACGCTGATCAGGTCGTCGGCGGTGAGGCCGTTCCGCTCCAGGATGGCGGTGAGCAGGGCTCCGACCCGCGCGTCCATGTGCTCGGCGTCGTCCCGCTCCAGCTGGACGGCCCCCCGGACCGCTCGTACCGCCACGGCGCTGCTCCTCGTCGATGTGCGTGCTGGCTGTGCGTTCGTCCAGCCTAGTCAGCCCGCCGCCGCCCGGCGCTCGCCGCCCGCGTCCTGAGACGCCGCGGCCGCGTCCGGCCGGTGGACGGCGTCAGGGGTACGGCGGCAGGGGTACGGCGTCAGGGGGTCCGCCTCCGCGGCGGTTCCCAGCGCGTTCGGCCGTCGCGGACCACCCTCCCCTTTACCGGCACACTGACGAAAAGGGGAGGGTGATCCACCGGCAAGCCGGTTTACAGGTCGACTTCCTTCATCAGCATCCCGACCTCCGTGTTCGACAGCCGCCGCAGCCAGCCCGACTTCTGGTCGCCGAGGGTGATCGGGCCGAAGGCGGTGCGCACCAGCTTCTCGACCGGGAAGCCGGCCTCGGCGAGCATGCGGCGCACGATGTGCTTGCGGCCCTCGTGCAGGGTCACCTCGACGAGGTAGTTCTTGCCGGTCTGCTCGACGACCCGGAAGTGGTCCGCGCGGGCGTAGCCGTCCTCCAGCTGGATGCCGTCCTTCAGCCGCTTGCCGAGGTCCCGCGGGATGGGCCCGGTGATCGCGGCCAGGTAGGTCTTCTTCACGCCGTACCGGGGGTGCGTCAGCCGGTGGGCCAGCTCGCCGTGGTTGGTGAGCAGGATGACGCCCTCGGTCTCGGTGTCCAGGCGCCCCACGTGGAACAGCCGGGTCTCCCGGTTGGTGACGTAGTCGCCGAGGCACTGGCGCCCCTCCGGGTCCTCCATGGTGGAGACGACGCCGGCCGGCTTGTTCAGCGAGAAGAACTGGTACGACTGCGTGGCCACGGTCAGGCCGTCCACCCGGATCTCGTCCTTCTCCGGGTCGACCCGCTTGCCCTGCTCCAGGACGATCTCGCCGTTCACCTCGACGCGGGCCTGCTCGATCAGCTCCTCGCAGGCGCGGCGCGAGCCGTAGCCCGCGCGGGCGAGCACCTTCTGCAGCCGCTCGCCCTCCTGCTCGGCGCCGGGGAAGGTCTTGGGCAGCTTGACGTCCTTCCTGCCCGCGTACCGCTCCCGGTTGCGCTCCTCGATCCGGGCCTCGTACTCCCGCGAGCGGGCCGGGGCCGTACGGCCGCGCTGGGGCTTCTTGGCGCCCTGCGGGCCGCCCTTGGCCGCGCCGCCGCGCCCGGCCTTCGGACCGTCCTTCGTCGCGCCCGGGCCCACGTCGTAGCGGCGCTCCTCGGGGCGGGGCTTGCGGGGGCGGCCCTGCCCCTGCTTCTGGTCCCTGTCGTTGCCGGCTCCGCGGTAGTTACCGCGCCCGCCGCTCTTGCCGCTGCTTCGCATCAAAATTCCGTCTGGTCGTCTTCGTCGTCGGTGCCCGGGGTGCCCCGGGTGGCACCCGGCGCGTCATCGTCCGGCGCGTCCGGGTCGAACGACGGTACGCCTTCCTGGGTCTCGGCCTCGATCGCCTCCGCCTCCGGGAGGAAGGGCGCGAGCTCCGGGAGCTCGTCCAGGCCGCGCAGGCCCATTCGTTCCAGGAAGTAGTTCGTCGTCCTGTACAGGATCGCACCTGTTTCGGGTTCCGTGCCCGCCTCCTCGACCAGACCGCGCTGGAGCAGGGTGCGCATGACGCCGTCGCAGTTGACCCCGCGCACGGCGGAGACCCGGCTGCGGCTGACCGGCTGGCGGTACGCCACCACGGCCAGCGTCTCCAGGGCGGCCTGGGTGAGCCGGGCCGTCTGCCCGTCCAGGACGAGGCGTTCCACCGCGGCCGCGTACGTGGCGCGGGTGTAGAACCGCCAGCCGCCCGCGACGAACCGCAGGTCGAACCCGCGGCCCTGCGCGGTGTACTCGTCGGCCAGCTCCCGCAGGGCGTCGGCGACCTCGCGCCGGGGCCGCTCCAGGATCTTCGCCAGGTGCTCCTCGGTCGCGGGCTCGTCCACGACCATCAGGACGGCCTCCAGGGCCGGTTTGAGCGGCAGCTGTGCGACGGTGTCCTCGCTCATCGGGCCTTCCTCTCCTTCCCGGGCGTCCCGGGCTTCCCGGGCTTCCCGGCCTCCCGGGGCTCCTCGGGCGGCCGGTCGAACTCGTCGGTGACGTGCGGGGTCTCGTCCCCGTCGCCGCCGGTCCAGCGCACCAGCAGCTCCCCGAGGGCCGTCTCCTGCTCCAGCGCGACCGCCTTCTCCCGGTACAGCTCCAGCAGCGCCAGGAAGCGCGCGACGACGGTGAGGGTGTCGTCGGTGTCCGCGACGAGCGCCCGGAAGCTGGCCTCGCCGGCCTCCCGCAGGCGGGCGACGACGATCCCGGCCTGCTCCTGCACGCTGACGAGCGGCGCGTGGATGTGGTCGACGTACACCTGCGGTCTCGGCTTCGGCTGCATCGCCTTGACGGCGAGCTTCGCGAACCCTTCCGCGCCGATGCTGATGACCACCTCGGGCAGCAGCTCCGCGTGCTGGGGTTCGAGGCCGACGGTGCGCGGGTAGCGCCGGGCCTCCTCGTCCAGCCGCTCGCTGAAGATGTCCGCGATCCGCTTGTACGCGCGGTACTGGAGCAGCCGCGCGAACAGCAGGTCCCGGGCCTCCAGCAGCGCCAGGTCCGCCTCGTCCTCCACCTCGGCGGCGGGCAGCAGCCGCGCCGCCTTCAGATCCAGCAGGGTGGCGGCGACGACCAGGAACTCGGTCGTCCGGTCCAGGTCCCAGTCCGGGCCCATCGCCCGGATGTGCGCCATGAACTCGTCGGTCACCTTGGACAGCGCGACCTCGGTGACGTCCAGCTTGTGCCGGGAGATCAGCTGGAGCAGCAGATCGAAGGGGCCCTCGAAGTTGGCGAGCCGCACCGTGAAGACACCGTCGGCCGGCTCCGCCTCCTCGGCGGGGGCCTCGGTGATGGGGGCCTCGCCGGCGGGAACCTCCTCGGGAGCCCCTACGGCCGCGGGCTCGGCCTCGGCCGGCGGCTCGGCGACCGGCTCAGGCTCCTCAGGCTCCGGCCCAAGCTCCTCAGGCTCCGGCTCCGGCGGGGCGGCCCCCGGCCCCCTCCCCAGCGCACGCCGACGACCGGCACCGCCGGAGGAAGGGGGCCCAGGAGCGTCGTACGAGGTCATAGCCCCCGCAGGCTACCGCTACCGCCCGCGCAGCCGGCGTACGAGGATGCTGGCGTCCCCACGGGTCTCCAGATCGGCGAGCACGACGGCCACGGCCTCGCGCACGATCCGGCCCCGGTCGACGGCGAGCCCGTGCTCGCCGCGGAGCACGAGACGCGCGTGCTCCAGGTCCATCAGCTCCTCGGCGGAGACATAGACGGTGATCTTCTCGTCGTGCCGCTCGCGTCCGCTCGGCCGCCGCGTGGCCGTCCGCCCCCGCTTGCGGGGGGTGGCCGCGGCAGAACCTTCCTGCGCCGCCTGGCGCCGGGAGGCACGGTCCGCGCCGGCGGCCCGGCTGCGGGACTCCCCCGCCTCGGCCCCGTCCGGCTCCGCGGGCATGTGCTCGGCGCCGTCCCCGTCGCCGCCCTGCGCGGGCACGGCCTGCGGGGCGTCGTCCGCGACGGCCGCGTCGCCCTCCCCGGCCGGCGCCGGCACCCGGGGCTCGCCGCCCGCCGGGCGCCGGGGAGTGGACGGCTGGAGTGCCATTCCCCCTGTCGTACGGAACAGTTCGTCGGCCCCCGGCAGACTCACTCGGCGTGACACCGGGCGAGCACCTCCCTGGCGAGCTGGCGGTAGGCGGCGGCGCCGACGGAGTTGGAGGCGTACGTGGTGATCGGCTCACCGGCGACCGTGGTCTCCGGGAAGCGGACCGTGCGCCCGATGACCGTGTGGTAGACGTGGTCGTCGAACGCCTCGACGACCCGCGCGAGCACCTCTCGGCTGTGCACGGTGCGCGAGTCGTACATCGTGGCGAGGATCCCGTCGAGCTCCAGCTCCGGGTTGAGCCGCTCCTGGACCTTCTCGATGGTCTCGGTCAGCAGCGCCACACCGCGCAGGGCGAAGAACTCGCACTCCAGCGGCACGATCACCTTGTGGGCGGCGGTCAGCGCGTTGACCGTGAGCAGGCCGAGCGAGGGCTGGCAGTCGATCACGATGTAGTCGTAGTCGGGCAGCAGGGGCTTCAGCGCCCGCTGCAGCGACGACTCGCGGGCGACCTCGGAGACCAGCTGGACCTCGGCCGCGGACAGGTCGATGTTGCTGGGCAGCAGGTCCATGTTGGGGACCGCCGTCTTCAGCAGCACCTCGTCGGCCGACATGCCCCGCTCCATGAGCAGGTTGTAGACCGTGAGGTCGAGCTCCATCGGGTTGACGCCGAGTCCGACCGACAGCGCGCCCTGCGGGTCGAAGTCCACGAGCAGCACGCGACGGCCGTACTCCGCGAGCGCGGCGCCCAGGTTGATGGCGGACGTGGTCTTGCCGACGCCGCCCTTCTGGTTGCACATCGCGATGATCTTCGCGGGGCCGTGGTCGGTGAGCGGGCCCGGGATCGGGAAGTACGGCAGCGGACGTCCGGTCGGGCCGATGCGCTCGCGGCGCTGGCGGGCCGCGTCGGGCGCGAGCGTGGCCGCGTACTCGGGGTCGGGCTCGTACTCGGCGTCGGGGTCGTAGAAGTGCCCCTCGGGCAGTTCCTCGTAGTCGGCGAAGTGGTTGTGGGGCGCGCCACTTCCGTCGCCGGCAATGGCGTTCACGTGATGGCCATCCATGCTCTGGGGTGCTGTCTGAGCCATGTGGGGGCTGGCTTGGCTCTGGTGGGCTGCGAAGGTTCGGACAGCGACGGAGCCGACAGCCTCGAGCCCCGTGGGGCCCTGGCCCCGCGTAGGCATTCCTGGTTGACCACCCCCGGGAGAAAATGTCGACTCATTCACAAGTCGTCTTACCTCCTTGGTGACCAGGAAACTTCTAGACAAGGTCAGCGTGGCACCATGCCGACGGTTGGCGACTCTATGGCGTGTCGGGCGTCCGCAGCAACACAATCCGCCGGACCCGGCCCGATGTGTCGGCAATGAAACATCCCGCTGTCAAGGGCGTACGGGCGTCGCGCAGCAGGTTTTGCGGGTGTGCGAATCGGTTAAAGGGATACGTTCGAGGCGAGTTGACCGAGTGTCGCAAAGTGACCATACACACATCCGGCCGGACCTTGTCGGGCAAGGTCCGGCCGTGTGCTCGCGGTTGACGACACCTGTTGACGTATCGCCTTTTACCTGTGGATGACTTGAACCCGACGGTCAGCCGAGCAGCGACTCGAGCTCGACGTGCTCCAGGCCGTGCGCCTCGGCGACCTCCTTGTAAACGACCTTGCCGTCATGGGTGTTGAGACCCTTGGCGAGCGCGGGGTCACGGCGCAGCGCCTCGACCCAGCCGTTGTTGGCCAGCGACACGATGTACGGCAGCGTGGCGTTGGTGAGGGCGTTGGTGGAGGTGTTCGGGACGGCGCCGGGCATGTTGGCGACGCAGTAGAAGATCGAGTTGTGGACCTGGAAGGTCGGCTCGGCGTGCGTGGTCGGACGGGAGTCCTCGAAGCAGCCGCCCTGGTCGATCGCGATGTCGACAAGGACACTTCCGGGCTTCATCCGGGAGACCAGCTCGTTGGTGACGAGCTTCGGGGCCTTGGCGCCCGGGATGAGGACGGCGCCGATGACGAGGTCGGCGTCGAGGACGGCCTTCTCCAGCTCGAAGGAGTTGGACATGACGGCCTTGACCTTCGTACCGAAGATCTTGTCGGCCTCGCGCAGCTTGTTGATGTCGCGGTCCAGCAGGGTCACGTCGAAGCCCATGCCGACGGCGATCTGGGTGGCGTTCCAGCCGGAGACGCCGCCGCCGATGACCACGGCCTTGGCCGGGGTGACGCCGGGGACGCCGCCGGGCAGGACACCGCGGCCGCCGTTGGCGCGCATCAGGTGGTAGGCGCCGACCTGCGGGGCGAGGCGGCCCGCGACCTCGGACATCGGGGCGAGCAGCGGCAGGGCGCGGCTCGGCAGCTCGACGGTCTCGTAGGCGATGGCGGTGGTGCCGGACGCGATCAGGGCGTCCGTGCACTCCTTGGACGCGGCCAGGTGCAGGTAGGTGAAGAGGGTCTGGTCCTTGCGGAGGCGGTGGTACTCCTCCGCGATCGGCTCCTTGACCTTCAGCAGCAGGTCGGCGGCGGCCCAGACCTCGTCGGCGGTGTCGAGGATCTCGGCACCGGCCGCGACGTACTCCTCGTCCGTGATCGAGGAGCCGACGCCGGCGTTACGCTCGATGACGACCTGGTGGCCGTTGCGCACCAGCTCGTGCACGCCGGCGGGGGTGATGGCCACCCGGAACTCGTTGTTCTTGACCTCGCGGGGGATGCCGACCTTCACGTCGATCACGGTCCTTGGCTCAGAGGGGGTGTGGTATGCGACATACCCGGATGTACAGGGCACACCGGGAGACACCGCAGGAGAACGTGCGGCAGAGCCAGTCTAATGAAGGTGTTCCCGCTGTCTAGCCTTTCATTGCATCAATCTTCAGCGGATGTACTGCGGATTTCGCAGGCGTTAGCCGCAGGTTCCGGCTGTGGATCTTCCGGATCGCCCTCCTGCACGCTCTCCTGGAGCTCCTCCCCCAGCATGCGCTCGGCCGCACTGCGGTGCAGTCCGGCCGCCGGCGAGTCGCCGAGACGGTCCAGCGTGTCGGCGATCCGCAGGTGCAGCGCCGCCTGCAGCCGGACGTCCTCCGCACGGCGCGCCCACTCCACCGCCTCCTGGCAGGTGCGCAGCGACTCCTCGGGCCGCCCCGCGTACTCCTGAACCCGGGCGAGTTCGCTCAACGCCCGCGCCTGCGCGGCGAGATCGCCGAGCTTGCGGTAGCCGGCGACGGCCGCCCGCCAGTTGCGCGCCGCCTCGCCGTAGCGGCCCGCGTAGGTGTGGGCGGCGGCGATCCGGCCGTAGAGGCGGGCGGCGTCGGCGCGCTCGTCGCGGGCGAGCCGCTGGACCAGCGCCCGGCCGTACCAGTCGGCGGCGCGGTCGAAGTCGCCCAGCTCCTCGTGGGCACCGCCTACGGATTCCATCGCGCGGCCGGTCGCATACGGGTCGTTCGCCTCGCGCCCGGCGTCCAGCGCGGCCCGGTAGCGCACCAGCGCCTCGGTGGTACGGCCGTTCCGGGCGTCCAGGTCGGCCAGGTTCAGCAGGGCAGCCGCCCGCTCCCGGGGCAGGTTCTGCCGCTCGGCCACATCCAGGACCAGCTGGTGGATGCCGTACAGGTCGGCCGCGGCGGCCTGGGTGCCGAAGTGCGCGACCAGGGCCCGCACCAGCTGGGACAGCAGCCGCCGGGCCAGGGTGTCCAGCTCGCCGTCGGCGACCGCGAGGCGGGCCGCGGCCAGCAGGGCGGGCCGGCGGATGCGCAGCCAGTCGGCCGCCGCCCGCGGGCTGGGGAAGCGCAGCGAGCGCGGCATGCCCAGCAGCTTGGCGCGGGCGTGCGGGCTGTCCGTCTCGGTGATGGCCCGGCAGGACTGGAGCAGCCGCACCGTCCGCTCCAGCATCCGGGCCCGGGCCAGCTGGAGCTCGGCCGGTTTGTCGTGGGTCTCGGTGAGGGCGCGCAGCAGCGGGTGCAGGGCGCCCGGCACGTCGTACTGCGGCAGCGGTGAGCGCACCGGGTGCAGCAGGCCGCGGACGACGAAGTCGTCCAGGATGGCGCGGGCCGTGCTGACCGAGCAGCCGGCGAGCGCGGAGGCGGTGTGCGGGTCGACGTGCCCGGCGGGGGCGAGGGCGAGCAGGCGCAGTATCCGGGCGGCGGGCACGGGCAGGGAGACGTAGACGAGCCGGAAGACCCGGCTGAGCGGGGTGCCCGCGATCTCCTCGTCGTCCTCGGCGCGCAGATGCTTGGCGAGGTCGGCGACGGCCGCCTGGGGGCGGGCCGCCAGCCAGCCGCCGGCGAGGACCAGTGCGGCGGGCTGGGCCTGGCACTCCTCGACCAGGTGCTCGGCGGAGCGCGGGTCGACGGTGATCCGCACCGAGCCGGTGTGCCGGGACAGCAGCTCCACGGCCGACTTGGTGTCCAGGCCGCCCAGGGTGCACGGGCGGACGTCGGGGATCCCGGTGAGCGGCCCCTGTGAGACGGCGACGACCAGGCACTCCGGGGTGTCCGGAATCAGGGCGTCCACCTGCTCGGCGTCGGCCGCGTCGTCCAGCAGCAGGACGGTCCGGCGGTCGGCCAGGGCCTCGCGCAGCGCCGCCGCGAGATCGTCCTCGGCGGCACCGGCCGGGGCCGGCAGGTCCAGCTCGGCGAGCAGGTCGCGGGCGGCGCGGGCGACGGGGACGGGGGTGCCGTCCGGGTCGCTGAGCCGGGCGCGCAGCACCCCGTCCGGGTAGCGGTGGGCGACCTGCCGGACCAGTTCCTCGGCGAGCGCGGTCCGGCCGGAGCCGGGCCGGCCGGCGATCAGCAGCACCCGGGCGCGGGGCGCCTTGCGGCCGGCCAGGGTGTCCAGTCCCGCGCGTTCGATGTCCGCCAGCAGTTCCTTCAGCTCCCGCGTACGGCCCAGGAACTCGTTCCCCTGCGACGTGTGTCCCGACAGCTCCACGCCGCCTGTGTCCACCGCCTGATCCGTCACGGGCCACACTCCCGTCCCACCACACGCGCACGGCCCGCCGGGACCCCGGTACGGGCCTTCCAACCTGCTCTTTTTCGACTCACCGGCCGTCGGGGCAGGCCCCTTCGGCTCACTCGCGAAGAGCCTAGTTCACGCTCTGCGACGATCCGGGGAGAGCACGACGGGGAGGTCCCCCGATCGGATCAGGCGATCGTCACACCGGGGAGGCGGACGGGAGCGGCCCGCGGGACCGGGCGACGGGCCGGGGAGCGAGGGAGCCGGCAGGACGTGCGGTCGGGACGACGTGCGACGTGCGGTCGGGACGTGCGGTCACGACGACGCGCGTGCTGGAAGAGGTGCGGGCTGGAAGAGGTGCGGTCAGGACGCGAACGGCCGCGCCGGCCACGGTGCCTCGGCCGGGCGCAGGGCGTCCAGGCCCTGTCCGGCGCGGGCGGCGACCAGGGAGAGGACGCCCACCACGAGGCAGTTGTTGTGCAGCTCGCCGGCCAGCACCCCGCGCACCAGGTCGTCGACCGGCACGCGCTCCAGCTCCATGTCGGCCTCTTCGTGCTCGACCTCGAAGCGCTCACCCTCGGCCTCGGACAGTTCGCGGGCGAGGAAGATGCGCACGGCCTCGTCGCAGCCGCCGGGCGTGGTGTAGACGTCGGTCAGCACCCGCCAGTCCTCGGCCTTGACGTGCGCCTCCTCGTACAGCTCGCGCTGGGCGGCGTGCAGCGGGTTCTCGCCCTCCACGTCCAGCAGTCCGGCCGGGATCTCCCAGAGCTTGTGGCGCACCGGGTGCCGGTACTGGCGCAGCACCAGGACGCGGTCGGCGTCGTCGAGGGCGAGGACGGCGACCGAGCCGGGGTGGACCTGGTAGTCGCGGCGGACCACCGTGCCGTCGGGCATGACCACGTCGTCGGTGCGGACGGAGGTCTTGTTGCCCACGAAGGGGGTGTCCGTGGCCCGGATCTCCCACTCCTCGGCGGTGTCCTTGATCGTCATGCCCTGTCCTTCCAGACGTACGGGAGCAGTCGTACCGAAAAAAGCCGGGGCGCGTCCCCGTGAGAAGGACGCACCCCGGCCACCGTACAACCGTTGTGTCAGTCGCCCGTCTTCGCCGTCTTGCGCTCGACCGCCGCCTTGACCAGGCCGGCGAACAGCGGGTGCGGGCGGGTCGGTCGGGACCGCAGTTCCGGGTGTGCCTGGGTGGCCACGAGGTACGGGTGGACCTCACGGGGGTACTCCACGTACTCGACCAGCTTGCCGTCCGGGGAGGTGCCCGAGAACTGGATGCCCGCCTTCTTCTCCAGCTCCGCGCGGTACGCGTTGTTCACCTCGTACCGGTGGCGGTGCCGCTCCTCGACGTACTCCTTGCCGTCGTAGACCTCGCGCACGATGGAGCCCTCGGCCAGCTTCGCCGGGTACATGCCCAGGCGCATGGTGCCGCCCATGTCGCCCTCGCCGGCCACGATGTCCAGCTGCTCGGCCATGGTGGAGATCACCGGGTGGGCGGTGGCCGGGTCGAACTCGGTGGAGTTGGCGTCGGGGATGCCGGCCAGGTTGCGCGCGGCCTCGATCACGATGCACTGCAGGCCCAGGCAGAGGCCGAGCAGCGGGATCTTGTTCTCGCGGGCGTACTGGATCGCGCCGACCTTGCCGGAGACACCGCGGTCGCCGAAGCCGCCGGGGATGCAGATCGCGTCCACGTCGCCGAGCTGCTCGGCGGCGCCGGCGGGGGTGCGGCAGTCGTCGGAGGTGACCCACTTGATCTTGACGCGGGTGCGGTTGGCGAAGCCGCCGGCGCGCAGCGCCTCGGTCACCGACAGGTACGCGTCGGGCAGGTCGATGTACTTGCCGACCAGCGCGAGGGTGATCTCGTGCCGCGGGTTGTGGACGCGGTCGAGCAGGTCGTCCCAGGTCGTCCAGTCCACGTCACGGAAGGGCAGGTCCAGCTTGCGGACGGCGTAGGCGTCCAGGCCCTCGGCGTGCACGACCTTCGGGATGTCGTAGATCGAGGGGGCGTCGGGGCAGGCCACGACGGCGGCCTCGTCGACGTCGCACATCAGCGAGATCTTGCGCTTGATGGCGGTCGGCACCTCGCGGTCGCAGCGCAGCACGATGGCGTCCGGCTGGATGCCGATGTTGCGCAGGGCGGCGACGGAGTGCTGGGTCGGCTTGGTCTTCAGCTCGCCGGACGGGCCGATGTAGGGCAGAAGGGAGATGTGCACCACGAAGACGTTGTCGCGGCCGACCTCGTGCCGGACCTGGCGGACGGTCTCCAGGAACGGCAGCGACTCGATGTCGCCGACGGTGCCGCCGACCTCGGTGATGACGACGTCGACGTCCTCCGCCGCCATCCTGCGGATGCGATGCTTGATCTCGTTGGTGATGTGCGGGATGACCTGGACCGTGTCGCCCAGGTACTCGCCGCGGCGCTCCTTGGCGATCACCGTGGAGTAGACCTGGCCCGTCGTGACGTTGGCGGAGCCGTCCAGGTCGCGGTCGAGGAAACGCTCGTAGTGGCCGATGTCCAGGTCGGTCTCGGCTCCGTCGTTGGTGACGAACACCTCACCGTGCTGGAAGGGGTTCATCGTGCCCGGGTCGACGTTGATGTACGGGTCGAGCTTCTGCATGACGACGCGCAGGCCCCGCGCCTTCAGCAGCATCCCGAGGCTGGAGGCGGTCAGGCCCTTGCCGAGCGAGGAGGCGACACCCCCGGTGACGAAGATGTGCTTGGTCGTCGTGGATTTGGGCGGCATGGCCAAAGGGGGGCTCCCGTGGTCTCGGTCTGGGGGTGCGGTGCGGCTTCCCGGCCCGGCGGTACCGGGGTTTACTGGAGGAGCCGTCGCTGCGGTTCGGGGGTTCTACGCCCACCGGTCCACGGGCTACCAGGGTATCAGCGCCGCGGCGGGATGGCGCCCGGCGACGCTCTGCGCACGCCCCGCCACGGACGTGAACCACTCACCCGTTCCTCACCCCCTGCTCACTCGTTCGGCGCAAGCGGGTTGCCCGGAGCGGCACGCAGATCATCTACGTGCGTCGTATCCTGCTCGGACACTCGCTGCCGAGCCCGCCGGCCGAACGGCACCACCCCCGCCCGTAAGAAACCGGAACAACGAGAGCTCGTCAGATCGTTGAGTGACGACTGTCGTCCGGCGTCAACGGCTCGGCGACGGTTTTGCTTCACTGCTCAACGACGCATTACAACGACCCCTTGACCGCACTAGCGAAAGCCCCCTCTGTTCGGGGCTACGTGGCCGTTCGACTGGAGTTAGCACGTGGCCGGGCGCATCGAAGACTACGCACTCATCGGAGACATGCAGACCGCTGCCCTGGTCTGCCGGGACGGCACAGTCGACTGGCTGTGCCTGCCCCGCTTCGACTCGCACGCCATCTTCGCCGGTCTGCTGGGCACGGAGGAACACGGCTTCTGGCGGATCGGCCCCTCGCACCCCGCGGACACCGAGCCGCCCACCGCGGCCCGGCGCAGCTACCGCGGTGACTCGCTGATCCTCGAGTCCGAGTGGGACACCCTGCGCGGCACGGTCCGGGTGATCGACTTCATGCCGCCGCGTGACGGCGCGCCCCAGCTGATCCGGATCGTGGAGGGCGTCTCCGGCCGGGTCCCGATGCGGTCGGCGCTGCGGATGCGGTTCTCGTACGGCCGGGTGGTGCCCTGGGTGCACAAGCACGAGGGCCGCACGGTGGCCGTGGCCGGCCCCGACTCGGTCTGGTACGACACCCCTGCCGAGACCGAGGGCAAGGAGCTGACCACCTACTCCGACTTCACGGTCTCCCCCGGCGAGCGCATCGCGTTCACCATCTCCTGGCAGCCCTCCCACAAGGAGGCGCCGCCGCTGCCGGAGCCGGAGCAGTCGCTGGAGGCGACGGAGGAGTTCTGGCGCGAGTGGGTCGAGCACTGTACGTACCACGGCCCCTACCGCGAGCCGGTGATCCGCTCCCTGATCACGCTGAAGGCGCTGACCTACGCCCCGACCGGCGGCATCGTCGCCGCCCCGACGACCTCCCTGCCGGAGGACATCGGCGGCGTGCGCAACTGGGACTACCGCTACACCTGGCTGCGGGACGCGGCGATCACCCTGTCCTCGCTGCTGCGCACCGGCTACCGCGAGGAGGCCCGCGCCTGGCGCGAGTGGCTGCTGCGGGCGGTCGCGGGCGACCCGGAGAACCTGCAGATCATGTACGGCATCGCGGGCGAGCGCGAGCTGGGCGAGGCCGAGCTGGACTGGCTGCCCGGCTACGAGAACTCGGCACCCGTCCGGGTCGGCAACGGCGCCGCGCACCAGCTCCAGCTGGACGTGTACGGCGAGGTCACCGAGGCCCTGCACCTGGCCCACATGACCGGCCTGTCCCGCAGCGACTACGCCTCGCTGCTCCAGCTGAAGCTGATCAGCTACCTGGAGAAGCACTGGCAGGAGCCGGACGAGGGCATCTGGGAGGTGCGCGGCCCGCGCCGCCACTTCGTGCACTCCAAGGTGATGGCATGGGTCGCCGTCGACCGCACCATCAAGCTGATCGAGTCCGGTGACGCGGACGGCCCGCTGGAGCGCTGGAAGGAACTGCGCGACGACATCCACCGCGAGGTGTGCGAGAAGGGTTACGACAAGGAGCGCAACACCTTCACGCAGTCGTACGGCTCGAAGGAGCTGGACGCCTCGCTGCTGCTGATCCCGCAGGTGGGCTTCCTGCCGCCGGACGACAAGCGGGTGATCGGCACCGTGGAGGCGATCCAGCGCGAGCTGTCCACCCCGGACGGCTTCATCCTGCGCTACCCGACCCAGGGCGACGACGAGGGCGTCGACGGCCTGCCCGGCGACGAGGGCGCCTTCCTGGCGTGCTCGTTCTGGATGGCCGACGACCTCGCGATGATCGGCCGGGTCGACGAGGCCCGCAAGCTGTTCGAGAAGCTGCTGTCGCTCCGCAACGACCTGGGCCTGCTCGCCGAGGAGTGGGACCCGCGCCTGCAGCGCCAGGTCGGCAACTTCCCGCAGGCCTTCAGCCACGTCCCGCTGATCGACACCGCGCTGCGGCTGACGGCCTCGGGCGCCTACGGCGGCTGAGCGGGCCGCCCCGGCCGGGCCCGCCTAGGCTGGAAGCACACCTTGCCCCTGTTGTCGGAAGGGGGCGGCGATGGCTTCCCGATCGAAGGCGGGCACGGCGCTGGCCGCGCTGCGCGAGGATCTGGCCGGTGACGTGTTCGCACCGGGGGACGCCGGTTACGACGAGGCCCGGACCGTCTTCAACGCCATGATCGACCGCCGCCCGGCGGTGATCGCGCAGTGCGCGCACGCGAACGACGTGGTGCGCGCGGTGCGGTTCGGCCGGGAGCTGGACCTCAACATCGCGGTGCGCGGCGGCGGGCACAGCGTGGCCGGGATGGGCCTCAACGACAACGGGCTGGTCGTGGATCTGCGCCTGATGCACGGGGTCACGGTTCATCCGGGCGCCGGCGCGGTCCGGGTGGAGGGCGGGGCCACCATGAGCCACCTCGACCGGGCGACCCAGCCGTTCGGCCTGGCCACCACGGGCGGGCGGGCCTCGACGACCGGCGTCGGCGGTTTCGTACTGGGCGGCGGCAGCGGCTGGCTGGACCGCTGCTTCGGGCTCGCGGTGGACAATCTGCTGGGCGTGGAGCTGGTCACCGCCGACGGCGAGCGGGTCCGCGCCGGCGCCGACGAGAACCCCGACCTGTTCTGGGCGCTGCACGGCGGCGGCGGCAACTTCGGGGTCGCCACCGCGCTCACCCTCAGGCTGCACGAGCTGCCCGAGTTCGCCGTCGCCCTGCTGCTGTACCGCCCGGAGCTGGGCCGCGAGGCCGTGCGGGCCTACCGCGACGTCATCGAGTCGGGGCCGCTGGAGGCGGGCGGCGCGGTGCTGTACCTCACCGGCCCGCCGCAGGAGTTCGTCCCGCCGCACCTGGTCGGCACGCTGCTGTGCGCGGTGCTGGTGACGTACGCGGGCGCCGAGGCGGACCTGCGCGAGGTGGCCGAGCCGCTGCTGGGCCTGCCGCACGAGGCGGAGGTGGTCGGCGCGATGCCGTACGCCGACGTGCAGTGCATGATCGACGATCCGCCGGGGATGCGGAACCACTGGTCGGCGGAGTATCTGACGGGCGCCCCGGACGACTTCGTGGACGTGTTCTGCGCGCTCGCGGACACCATGCCGGTGCCGACCGGCACCCAGCACGTCCTGTTCCCGCTGGGCGGGGCCGTCGCCGACGGCCCCGCCGAGTACCCCGTGCCCTACCGGGACTCCCCCTGGGCGGTGCACCCGTTCGGCATCTGGGAGGACCCCGCCGACGACCGGCGGTGCGTCCCCTGGGTCCGCGCCGTGCGCGAGCAGGTCCGCCCCTGGACGACCGGCGCGGTCTACCTCAACTTCATCGGCGACGAGGGCACCGACCGGGTCCGGGCGGGCCTGGGCGCGCAGAACGCCGCCCGGCTCGGCCTGCTCAAGCGCCGCTGGGACCCGGACAACGTCTTCCGCTTCAACCACAACATCAGGCCCACCTGACCCGCGCCCCGCCCTACAGCACCGCGTCGATCACCTCCCGCGCCGCCCGCTCCCCCTCGGTCGCGCCGCCTTCCATGAACCCCTGGAAGTCGTAGGAGCAGTGCTCGCCGCCGATGTGGATGTTGCCCTGCGGGGTGCCCTCGTAGCCCGCGTACCGGTGCAGATAGCCCACCGGCCAGTAGGAGTAGGCGCCCTGGGCGTACGGGTTCAGGTGCCAGGCCGACAGCTGGGCCCTGCCGGTCCAGGCGGCCGAGGTGCCGGGGAAGAAGGTGTCGATCTGCCGGGTGTGGGACGCCGCGAGCCGCGCCACGTACGGGTCGCTCTCGGTGGAGAAGGGTCCGGCGGGCGCGAGCGCGCGGGCCAGGCGGCCGCCGTGGTACTGGATGAGGATGCCGCCCGTGCCCGGCTGGATCTTGGTGGTGTCCCAGGTCTGCTGCACCGGAAGGTCGGTGAAGCAGTCCCCGGCGGACACGCCGGGCCAGGCTCCCCTGCCGCGCCAGGGGCGGGTCGAGAACTGCATGTTGAGCTTGGTGCAGTGGCCCATGCGGGCGTCTCTCAGCAGGCTGGTCATCCGGCTGTCGAACCCGGCCCGGCTCAGGTCGAGCTGCTTGAGCACGGGCAGTGGCACGCACAGGATCGTGTGGTCGGCGGTGACCGTGCGGGTGGCGCCCGCCTCGGCGAACGTCAGGGTCTGGGTGCCGTCGGCGTTGGCCCGTACGGCCTGCAGCGACCAGCCGTGCCGGATCGTGCCGTCGGGCAGGTGGCCGGCGATGGCGCGCGGGAGGCGGTCGTTGCCGCCGGTGATGTGGTAGCGCTCGTTGGACAGGCCCCAGATGTTGAAGTCGCCGGGATTGGTCTGGTAGCCCATGAGCAGCACCAGGGCGAGCGAGGACTGTTCGGTGGTGTCGGCGCCGTACTCGACGGTGTAGGCGACGTCGATGAACCGGCCGAGCGGGGAGTCGTGGCCGCCGGGCACCCGGGACTCGATCCAGTCGTGTATCGACAGGGTGTCCAGGGCGGTCCCCGTCGGGGTCGTCCGGTTCCACTTCACCTCCCCCGCCTCGATCAGGTCGCGGTGCAGGGCTTGGTAGACCGCCTTGAAGTCCTCGTTGGCGTGCTCGCGCGGGTAGTACTCGCCGTTGAACCACAGCACTTCCTCGGCGCCGTTGGGTCCGCCGCCGAGGAAGTCCTCGACGGGCAGCGAGAAGCGGCGGCACAGTTCCAGCATCTTCTTGTGGCTGGTGTCGATCAGCTCGCCGCCGATCTCCGAGGTCTGGCCGTACGCCCAGTGGTCGCGCTGGGTGTACACGCGGCCGCCGACCCGGCCGGGGTGCGCCTCGTAGAGGGTGCAGCGCAGTCCGGCGTCGTGGAGCGTGAGCGCCGCGGTGAGTCCGGCGAGGCCGGCGCCGACCACGGCGATCCGGGGCGCGGCGGCGGTCGCGGCCGCCGCGGGTGCGGCCGTGGCGGCGGTCGCGGCAGTCGCGGTGGCGGCGAGGGCCGCGGCGCCCTTCAGGACGGACCGGCGCCGCAGCCGGGCCGCCTCCTCGACCGGCACGCCCAGCGCGTCCGCGGCGGCGTGGTCGGCGGTGAGGGAACGCAGGACGTGCAGGGCATGCGTACGGGACATGGTGCGGCTCCTCAGACGGTGGCGGATGCTTCCTCGGTGTCGTCGGCGGCGTCCGCGTCGTCGCCGGCGCCGCCGTCGTCCGTGCGCTCGGCCGCGTCCTCCAGGACGATCCGGCCGATGATCTCGTAGCGTTCCGGCTTGCGGGCCCGCAGATACAGGCCGAGCCCGAGGCCGCCGAAGAAGACCAGCCCGACGATCCACGGGATGGCCTGGAAGAGCAGGGAGCCGGCCGCCGTCCCGGCCGCGGTGTCCAGGTTGGCCACCAGCAGCCCCACGACGGCGATCATGCCGATGCCGCCGAGCAGCGGGGCGGTGAGGGTGCGGAACCAGTGCCGGTCCTCGGGGTGGTTGCGGCGGAAGTAGCCGATGACCGCGAACGAGCACAGGGTCTGCACGATGAGGATCGCCATCGTGCCGAGGATCGCGAGCAGGGTGTACAGGTGGATGTACGGGTCCTGCCCGGTCGCCCAGAACGCGCCGACCAGCGCCACCGCGATGACCGACTGCGCGAAGGAGGCGACGTACGGCGAACCGTGGCGGACGTGGGTGCGGCCGAGCGCCGGGTGCAGGAAGCCCTCGCGGCCGATGGCGTAGAGGTAGCGGGCCGCGCACTGGTGGAAGGCCATGCCGCAGGCGAAGGACCCGGTGATCAGCAGCCACTGGAAGGCGTCGACCGCCCAGGCGCCGATGTAGGCGTGCGCCGGGTCGAAGAAGAGGTCGAGCGGGCTCGTGCCGGAGGAGACCTCGACCGAGCCCTTCAGCCCGTTGCCGGCGATGGTCATCCAGGAGACGTAGATGTAGAAGAGGCCGACGCCGACCACGGAGATCAGGGTGGCGCGGGGGATGACGCGCTTGGGGTCGCGGGACTCCTCGCCGTACATCGCCGTCGACTCGAAGCCGACCCACGACCAGAAGGCGAAGAACAGTCCGAGCCCGGCGGAGGTCCCGGTGAAGGCGTTCGCCGGGTTGACCGGCTCGACGGGAATGCCGTCGGGGCCGCCGCCCTTGAGGAGGACCGCGGTGGCGACCGCGAAGAGCACGGCGATCTCGGCGACCAGCATCACGCCGAGCGCCTTCGCCGTCAGGTTGATGTCGAAGTACGACAGCACGGCCGTCACCAGCAGCATCGCCGCGGCGTACACGATCCAGGGCAGGTCGAGGCCGAGCTGGTCCTCGACGGTGGTCTGCGCGAAGTAGGAGAAGACGCCGACGATGGACGCCTCGAAGACGATGTACGCCAGCACCGCGAGCATTCCGGAGGCCATGCCGGTGATCCGGCCCAGGCCGTGCGAGATGTAGCCGTAGAAAGCGCCCGCGGCGGTGATCCGGCGGGCCATGGCGACATAGCCGACGGAGAACACCGTCAGGACCAGGGTGGCGAAGAGATAGCCGGCCGGCGCGCCCGTGCCGTTGCCGAAGCCGACCGCGATGGGCAGGTTGCCGGTCATCGCGGTGATCGGCGCGGCGGTCGCCACCGCCATGAACACCACGCCCACCAGGCCCACGGAGTTCGCCTTCAGCCGGTGTACCTCGCGTGTGGGTGTGTGCTCTCGCGTGGGTGTTTCTGCCATTCCCGCCCCTCTCACAGAACCGTCACAACGAAATCCGTAGTTCGCTCGGCCGTTCCCCTGCGAATGCGTCAGTGTTGCGGCGGAGTGACGCACACCACAACAGACAGGCGGTCTCACAATCCGGCGCCGGGGGCGACGCTTTGTCGTGCCGTGGCGCCCGGTGATCGTCGCCGTAACCGTCCGGAGATGTCGCCGGAACACGCGCGCCGGTAGCGTCCGCTGCATGGACAGCCGTACGGACCGACGATTCGACAGCCAGGGCGCCGGCATCACCGTGCAGCGGGCCCTGGAGCTGCCGGGCCTGCGCAGCGGCCTGCCCGAGGTGCTGGCGGGCGCGGACCGGTTGCAGCGCACCGTGCGCTGGGTGCACGCGGGCGAGGTACCGAACATCGCCTCCCTGCTCAAGGGCGGCGAACTGCTGCTGACCACGGGCTACGGCCTCGGCACCCGCCCCGCCGAACAGCGCGCCTTCGTCCGCACCCTCGCCGAGCGCGGCATCGCCGCCCTGGTGGTCGAGCTGGGCCCGCGCTTCACCCGGCTGCCCGCCGCCCTCGTCGACACCGCCCGCGCGGCCGGCCTGCCGCTGGTCCAGCTGCACCGCGAGGTGCCGTTCGTGACGGTCACCGAGGAGATCCACACCGAGATCGTCAACGGCCACTACGCCCTGCTCCAGCGCGCCGAGGAGGTGCACCGCCGCTGCACCGAGGCGCTGCTCGGCGGGGGCGGGATCCCCCAGGTCCTCGGCATCCTCGCCGACTTCGGCGCCAACCCGGTGTTCCTGGAGACCTCCGACGGGCAGCTGCTGTACGCGGCCGGCGCCGGGCCCGAGGGCGCCGACCCGCTCCAGGTGTGGGAGGGGCTGCGCGGCCCGCACAAGGACGCCCCGCCGCCCGCCGGCTCGGTCCTCGTGGACGTGCCGGGCGGCGGCCCCGGCGCGGGCTCGGTCCGCGCCCGTCTGGTGCTGCTGCCGGTGCGGGGCCCGCTCGCCCCCGTGCACCGGATCGCCGCCGAGCGGGCCGCGGGCATCCTCGCCGTCGTGCTGATGCAGGCCCGCCAGGAGGAGGAGCTGGCCGCGCGCGGACGCGGCGACTTCCTCACCGACCTCGCCGAGGGCCGGATCACCGCGGAGGACGCTCCGGCCCAGGCCCGCGTCCTCGGCTTCAAGCCGGGCGACAGCCCGCTGCTGCCGGTGGTGATGCGGCTCGGCGACACGCTCGCGCCCGCCGGGGGCACCGCCCGCGCGAGCGTGGCCGAGAGCGGGGGAGGCTGGGCGGTCCTCGCCCGCGCGGTCGCCGAGGAGCTGGCGGCGGTGGGGGTACCGGTGCTGCTGGGCGTCCGGCCGGTCGAGGGCCGGGTGCCCCTGCTGCTGGGGCTGCGCTCGGAGTCGGAGCGCGCGGCCGTCGCCGACCGGGTCGCCGCGGCGCTGCGAGCGGGCGTGGAACGGGCGGGGATCCAGCGGCCGGGCGCGCCGCCGCCCGTGGTGGTGGTCGGGGTCGCGGGCGGCTGGGCCGCCGCCTCCGCCGGGCTGCGGCACGCGGCGGAGACCGCCACCGCGGCCCAGGGCCTGAGCGACCGCCCCTGGTACGACGCCCGGCGCCTCGACATCGACCTGCTGCTGTGGCGGCTGCGCGACCACCCCGACCTGGCCGCCTTCGTGGACCGGGCGATCGGGCCCGTCCGCGACCACGACCGCCGCTCCCGTCCCCCGCTGCTGCCCACCCTGGAGACCTATCTGGCCCACGCCGGCCGCAAGGCGGAAACGGCCCGCGAACTGCACCTGAACCGCCAGACCCTCTACAACCGCCTGGCCCGCATCGGCGAACTCCTGGGCACCGACCTGGACGACCCCCAGACGGTCCTGGCCCTCTCCCTGGCCCTGCGCGCCCGCCGGCACGTGGGCCGGCCGTCACCGCGGGCCGGCTGAGCGGCCCCGCTCCGACCGGGCCGCCGCCCGGCTCGGCGGCCTCGGCCCGCCAACGGCCTCGGCCCACGAGCGGCACCGGCACCCCGCCACCGGGCCACAGTGACGCGGTCGGCTCAGCCCCGCCCGTCCCGCCCCGTCCGCCCCCCTCAGAGCAACGGCTGAGGCTGCGTCAACTCGTCGTAGACGCTCAGCACCTGGGCGACCGTCTCGTCCTCCGTCGGCCAGGTCGCCGCCTGGCGTACGCCCCGTTCGCGCAGCACCGCGCGGCGTTCCGGGTCGGCGAGGAGGCGCACGACGGCCGCGGCGAAGGCCTCGGCGTCGCCGGGCGGGACCAGTTCGGCCGCGTCGCCGACCAGTTCGGCAACGCCGGCGACGGCGGTCGCCACCAGGGGCACGCGCGCGTGCAGGGCCTCCTGGGCGAGCAGGGACCGCGACTCCCGGCAGCTCGGCAGCAGCGCCAGATCGGCCGCCCCGAGCAGCACGCCGACGTCGTTCCGCCGTCCCACGAGCCGCACGGGCAGCCGCTCGGCGTCGATCCGGCCCTGCAGGCGCGCCCGCAGCGGCCCCTCCCCCGCGACCACGACGACCGGTGCGGGATCCAGCTCGCGCCACGACCGCGCGGCGTCCAGCAGCAGGTCGTACCCGCGCTGCTGGTCCAGCGCGCCGACGGCGAGCAGCAACGGCCGCCCGATCGCGCCGAGTTCGGCCCGCACCTTGGACCGCTGCCGGTCCGGGTCGCCGCGCTCGGCGGGCGTCCGCGGGCCCGGCAGGGCGACGGCGGCGAGCCGCGCGTCGCGCGCGCCGGTGCGGCGCGCCCGGTCCACGAGGTCCGAGCTGGTGCCGAGCACGACGGCGGCGGCCTTCGCCACCCGCCGCTCCAGGATCCGCAGCAGATGCCCGCGCGCACCCTCGGCGTGGGCCCGGTTGTGCCAGGTGACGACCAGGGGGATGCGTTTGCCGCTGAGCGCGAGCGCCGCGCGGAAGGAGGCGTGCAGTCCGTGCGCGTGCACCAGGTCCGCGTCGGCGCAGGCGGCCCGCAGCGCGGCCACGGAGACGGGGTCGCTGCTGCGCGGCACGTGGACGTGCTCGGCGCCGGCCCCGGTGAAGTCGTAGGCGTGATCGGCCTCGTCGGGGGCGCACACGGTGACCCGCACGCCCCGCGCGACGAGCCCCGCGGCCAGCGACCGCACATGGGCGCTGCTGCCGGCGTTGCCGCCGCCCAGCACCTGCACGGTGCGCAGCGACGACTGGCCGTGCGGTGAGTGGCTGCTCACGGGGGTCACGTGGCCCGGCTCCTGATTCGGCGTCGGTCGGTCACGACGGTCACGGAGAAACGTACAGAAGGATCGTGCGGAGGGGGTGTACCGCACGGCGACCTCCCCGTACTCCGCCAAGGATGCCAGTCCGTACGCCCGTTCCGGGAACGCCGCACACCCGAGCGCCGCCCGCGCGCAGGGCAACACGACGCCTGACATCCCCCACACGAGTGAACCGGCGAGCCGCGGGAGTGACCTGACGCCCCTCACCCGTGACCCGGTCCCCACCGATCATCCGGCGCCCCGCACATCGGGCCCGGCGGCTCACCCCCGCGCGCCCGCGAGCGCGCTCACCCGCTCCCCGCACACGGCGGCGGCCACCACCGCGCCGGCGTGCGCGGCCAGCCCCACGCGTCCGGTCCCCGCGACCACGGCCGCCCCGAGCGCCGCGCCCAGGGCGTGCGCCCCGGCGTCGCCGATCATCGTCCGCCGGCCGAGGTCGTCCGGCAGCACGGCGCCCGCCGCCCCCACTGCGGCGGCGGCCAGCTCCGCCGCTCCGGCCCCTCAACCTTCCCGCCGCACCTGAGCGCATCAGGAGTCATTGCCGTGACTGAGAACGTCGTCTCCCTGTACAAGGAACC
>NZ_JBFATR010000067.1:0-27746 GCF_040678395.1 Streptomyces sp. NPDC052687
GCGAGCCGGGACGGCCGCGGCGGCCGTGACGGCCGTGACACGCGTGACGGCCGGGACGCCCGCGCAGACCGCGACGGACGGGACGGCGGCCGGAGCGGCAGCCGCGAGGTCTCCGGGCCGCGCCGGGCGCGCGGCGCCGCGCCCGAGCCGGAGGCGGGCCGGCGCGGCAGGCGCCCGGTGAAGAAGAAGCGGGCCGGGAAGATCCTGCTGTGGACCGGCGGCACCATGGCGTTCCTGCTGGTCGCCGGGGCCGGTGCCGGGTACTTGTACCTGGAGCACCTCAACGGCAACATCGAGTCCGTCCCGGACGACGGCGCGAGCACCGGTGGCTTCTCGAAGGACAAGGCCATCAACATCCTGCTGATCGGCACGGACAAGCGCACCGGCGCGGGCAACGAGGCCTACGGCGACCACGGCAGCCCCGGACACGCCGACACCACGATCCTGCTGCACGTCTCCAAGGACCGCTCGAACGCGACCGCGCTGAGCATCCCGCGCGACCTGATCGTGGACATCCCGGACTGCCCGACCACGCAGGAGGACGGCAGCCAGAAGGTCATCCCCGGCGAGCAGGGCGTGCGCTTCAACACCAGCCTCGGCCAGAGCGGCCGTACGCCGAGCTGCACCGTACGCACGGTGACCGAGCTGACCGGGATCCAGGCGGACAACTTCATGGTCGCCGACTTCAACGCGGTCAAGACGCTGACCACGGCGGTCGGCGGCGTCGAGGTGTGCCTGGCGAAGGACATCAACGACAAGGACTCCAAGCTCAGGCTGTCGAAGGGCAAGCACGTCATCGAGGGCGAGCAGGCGCTGGCCTTCGTCCGCACCCGGCACTCCGTGGGCAACGGCGGCGACCTGAGCCGGATCAACCTCCAGCAGCAGTTCCTTAGCGCGCTGATGCGCAAGCTGAAGTCCAACGACACGCTCACCAACCCGTCGAAGATGATCAAGCTGGCGGAGGCGGGCACCAAGGCCCTCACCGTCGACTCCCGGCTGGACAGCATCGGCAAGCTGAAGGACCTCGGCATGGAGCTGGGCAAGCTGAACGTCAAGAACCTGACGTTCACCACGGTCCCGGTGGTGGACAACCCGGCCGAGACCGTCAAGGCCACCGTCGTCCCGCATCCGACGCAGGCCCGGGAGGTCTTCGACGCGATCGCGAACGACGTCTCCTTCACCGCCGTCAAGGAGAAGAAGGCCAAGGACAAGGCCGCGGTCGCCGCCCGGCTCAAGGGCGAGAAGTCCGCCCCGTCCGAGGTGCGGGTGCGGATCCTCAACGGCGGCGCCCCCGCCGGCAGCGCGTCCGAGACGCTGCTGTGGCTGCAGAACGACCAGGGCGTCGACAAGTCCGAGAACGCGGGCAACGCGGGCACCGTGCTCAGCAAGACCACGCTCGAGTACGCGCCCGAGCAGGCCGACCAGGCCCGCCGGCTGGCCGACATCATGGGCCTGTCCGGGTCGGCGATGAAGCCGGGCAAGAGCGTGACCAACGCCCAGGGGCTGCCCACGATGACGCTGACGCTGGGCAAGGACTTCAAGGGCGCGGGGGTCTCGCTCACCCCTCCGACGAAGGCGCCGGATGTGGACAAGTCCACCGCGGACAAGGTGCAGTGCGCCAGCTAGCCCGGCGGGCGGCGAAATTGGGGGGTAACCCCACGGGGCCCTCGCGCGTCTGACTTGACGCGGGGCGGACCCGTGTCAGGCGCAGGGCGGGGAGGGCAGGCGAAGTGGCGCAGAGCAGTGTGCGGGGGGATGTGCCCGCGGTGGAGGACACGATGTCCCTCACGGCGCGGGACGAGACCTCGCGCGACGGTGAACCGGACGGCGGGGAACCCGCGAGCGCGCAGCCGGCGGACGGCCGCGGCAGGCACGGCGGAGGCGATGGCGACGGTGGCGACGATGGCCGGCGGCGCGGGGGCCGCCGCGGCACCGAGCGCCGGCGCGGCCGCCGGATGCTGCGCTGGTCGGCGACCGTGCTGGCGGTGCTCATAACCGGCACCGCGGGAGCGGGCTACCTCTACTACCAGCACCTGAACGGCAACATCAAGAAGGAAAAGCTCAACCTCGGCGACAGCAAGGTCGCCGCGCCCACGCCCAACGCGGCGGGCCAGACCCCGCTGAACATCCTGCTGATCGGTTCGGACGCCCGCGACAGCAAGGAGAACCAGAAGCTCGGCGGCGCCCGCGACACCTTCGGCGGGACCCCGCTGGCGGACGTCCAGATGCTCGTGCACCTGTCGGCGGACCGCAGCAACATGTCGGTGGTCAGCATGCCGCGCGACACCCTCGTACGCCTCCCCAAGTGCACCGCCCCGGACGGGAAGGTCTACGCGGCGAGCACCTATCCGCGACCCACCAACGAGAGCCTCGGCCGGGGCGGCCCCGGCTGCACGGTGGCGACCTGGACCGAGCTGACCGGCATCCACATCGACCACTTCATGATGATCGACTTCGCCGGTGTCGTGTCGATGGCGGACGCGATCGGCGGCGTCCCGGTCTGTGTGGACGCCAACATCCACTCCCGCGACAGCCAGGGCCGCGGCTCCGGGCTGAAACTGGAGAAGGGCACCACCAAGGTCAAGGGCGAGCAGGCCCTCCAGTGGCTGCGCACCCGGTACGGCTTCGGTGACAACACCGACCTCTACCGCGCCCAGGCCCAGCACATGTACATGAACGCGATGGTCCGCGAGCTGCGCGCCAACGCCACCCTCAGCAACCCGAACAAGCTGCGCAAGCTCGCCGAGGCCGCGACGGACGCGGTCACCGTCGACGAGGGCCTGGGCGACATCAAGAAGATGTACAACCTGGCCAACGAGCTGAAGAAGGTCCCCACCGACCGCATCACCATGACGACCATGCCGAACCGGCTGGTCGGCAACCGGGTGGAGCCCACCGAGGACGCCGAGACGGTGTTCCGGATGATCCGCGAGGACGTCGCGCTCGACGGCAAGGACAAGAAGAAGCCGAAGAAGGAGAGGGAGTCCGCGGACCCGGCGGCGCCCGACGGCGAGATCGCCGTGCAGGTCCGCAACGGCACCCGCACGGACACCCAGGGGGCCGCCCCCGGCCGGGCCAGTGCGGTGGCCGGCATTCTGACCGGCGAGGGCTTCACCCAGGCCGTGGCCGACTCCTCGGTGCTGCCCGCGCAGAAGACGACGGTGATCCGTTTCCCGAGCGCCGACCTGGAGGGCGACGCCCAGCGGGTCGCCAAGGCCCTCGGCATCCCGCTGAGCGCGGTGAAGAAGTCCACGGACGTCTCCGGCGTCACCCTGATCGTCGGCGCGGACTGGCGCGAGGGGACGGCGTACGAGGCGCCGAAGAAGCGGGACAAGACGCCGGAGTCGGCGAACGCCCTCAACGCCTCGGACGACTCGGCGTGCATGAAGGTGAACCCGAACTACACCTGGAAGTAGTCCGGGTCACCGAGGCCCCTCGGGGGCGGGCTCAGCCGACCGTGCTGTCGGAGGCCCGCACCGCCGGCCGCCGCGCCGCGATGACCTTCCTGGCCAGCGACTTCGGGCTGGTCAGGAAGCCGAAGCCCCACGACATGTGCATGGTGGCGAGGGCGACGGGGATCTGGAGCCGGGCCTTGAGGGGCAGCCCCTTGCCCGCCGGGACCGACCCGGCGACGATCGCCGCCAGGTAGCCGCCGGGGATCACGAGGCCCCACGGGGTGACCGCCGCGCCGACGACCAGTCCCGCGGCGATCGCGCAGACCGCGGCCGGCGGGGCGAGGTAGCGCAGGTTGATCGAGCCGGAGTGGTAGCGGGCGACGACGTGCCGCCAGCGGCCGTAGTCCTTGTACTGCTTGGCGAGGGCCTTCACGCTCGGCCGGGGCCGGTACGACACCTTCAGCTCGGGCGAGAACCAGATCAGGCCGCCCGCCTCACGGATGCGGAAGTTCAGCTCCCAGTCCTGGGCGCGGATGAACTCCTCGTTGTAGCCGCCCTGCTGCTCCAGCGCCTCGCGCCGGAAGACACCGAGGTAGACGGTCTCGGCGGGGCCGGCCTGGCCGCCGGTGTGGAAGGCGGCGTTGCCGACGCCGATCTTCGAGGTCATGGCGGCGGCGACCGCCTTCTCCCAGTCGTTCTCGCCCTCGGCGTGCATGATGCCGCCGACGTTCTGCGCGCCGGTCTCCTCCAGCAGCCGCACGGCGGTGGCGATGTAGTTCGGCGAGAGCATGCCGTGGCCGTCGACACGGACCACGATCGGGTGCCGGGAGGCCTTGATCGCGGCGTTGAGGGCGGCGGGGGTGCGGCCGGTCGGGTTCGGCACGGTGTGCACCCGCGGGTCCTCGCGGACCAGCTCGGCGGCGATCTCGTCCGTGCGGTCCGTGGACGGACCGAGGGCGATCACGACCTCCATCTCGCCGGCGTACTCCTGGGCGAGGATCGCGTGGACGGCGCCGCGCAGATGCCGCTCCTCGTTGAGGACGGGCATGATCACGGACACGGCGGGGAGCTGCACGTCGGGCTTCGCGTTCATAGGGGCCTCACGTTACCGCGAACGGGGGACACCGGTGCGCCCCGCCGGTGACGCTGCGCCGGGCCGCAGATCGTATGGGCCTACGGTGCTCACGGCTCCCACGTACGGCCGTCGTCCGGAGGTGTTCCCTTGCCCGCACCGCCTCGGTCCCCGAGCCGGCCCGAGCGCCGCCCGCAGCAACCGCGCCGCGCACCGCGTCCCCCCGTCCGGAGGAAACGGCCGCGCTGGGCCGTGCGGGCGGTGACGACCCTGTCCGTGGTGGTGCTGGCGTCCGCCGGGATCGGCCACGCGGTGATCACCAGCCTGGAGGCGGACATCGCCCGGGTCGACGCCTTCCGCGACATGAAGAACCGGCCCCGCGCGGGCCACGGCATGAACGTGCTGGTGGTCGGCACGGACGGCCGCGACAAGATCGGCGCGGCGGACCGGCACCGGCTGCGGCTGGGCGGGACGTCCTGCCACTGCACGGACACGATGATGATCGTGCACATCTCGGAGGACCGGGAGCGGGCGAGTGTGGTGAGCCTGCCGCGCGACTCCTACGCCGAGCTGCCGCCGCACACCGACCGGACCACCGGCAAGCGGCACGGCGGCCATCCGGTCAAGCTGAACGCGGCGTACGCGGAAGGCGGGCCGCAGCTGACCGTGCGCACGGTCGAGCACGTGACGAAGGTGAAGATCGACCACTACCTGGAGGTCGACTTCACCAGCTTCATGAAGACGGTGGACGTCCTCGGCGGCGTGAAGATCTGCACGGCCCGGCCGCTCAGGGACCGCTACTCGGGCCTCGACCTGCCGGCCGGCACCCACACCCTCAAGGGCGCCCAGGCGCTCCAGTACGTCCGCGCCCGCCACGTCGACGGCGCCTCCGACCTCGGCCGGATGCAGCGCCAGCAGCGCTTCCTCGCCGCGCTCATCGGCCACGCCACGTCCTCCGGGGTGCTGCTGAACCCGATGAGGTTCCGGGACGTGACGCGGGCGGTGCTCGGGTCGGTCCGCGCGGACCAGGGGTTCGGCACGGACGAGCTGCTGGACCTGGGCCGGGCGATGCGGAACTTCTCGCCGTCGTCGTCGGAGTTCACCACCGTCCCCATCGGGCGGATGGGGTACGCCGTGAAGGGCGTCGGCTCGACCCTGAAGTGGGACCGGGCCAAGGCGGACCGGATCTTCCAGGCACTGCGCGACGACCGCCCGCTGACCGCCGCCCGCCCGAAGGGCGCGGCGGTCCGGGTGGTCGACGTGGCGCCGCAGCGAATCCGGGTGCAGGTGGAGAACGGCACGGACATCGCCGGTCTCGGCCGGCGCGCCGACGCGGCCCTCGCGGCGACCGGCTTCCGCACCACCCGGCTGCCGGTGAACGCGGCGCACCGGGAGCTGTGGCGCACGGTCGTGGCGTACGACCCGCGCTGGGACCGCTCGGCGAAGTCGCTGGCCGCGGCGCTGCCCGGCAGTGAGCTGCGCGCGGTCAAGGGGCAGGGCGGCACCCTGAAGGTGATCGTCGGCGCGGACTACAAGGGCGTCACCAAGGTCCGCGCCGAGCAGCCGCGGCCGCCGGGGGCACCGGCGGTGGTACGCGGCGACGAGGTCGGCTGCTCCTGACCGGGTGGCCCCGACGGGCCACCCGGGGCGCCGCCGCTCGGGGCTCAGTCCTCGAAGCCCTCTGCGGCGCGCTTCTCGCGCAATTCCATGATCGCGCGGCGGCGGGCGAGGCGGTGGGTGCGGCGGATCTGGGCCTCCTGGTAGCGGCGCTTGTCGCGCTCGGTCTCCGGGATGACCGGGGGCACCCGGCGGGGCTTGCCGTCGGCGTCGACCGCGGCGAAGACGAGGTAGGCGGAGCCGACCTGGGTGGGCGGGGCGGACTCGTTCCAGCGTTCGGCGAGGACGCGGACGCCGACCTCCATGGAGGTCCGGCCGGTCCAGTTGACCTGGGCCTTGACGTGCACCAGATCACCGACGCGGACGGGTTCGAGGAACGCCATCTCGTCCATGGAGGCGGTCACGGCGGGGCCGCCGCTGTGCCGGCCGGCCACGGCGCCCGCCGCGTCGTCCACCAGTTTCATGATCACGCCACCGTGCACCGTACCCAGCAGGTTGGTGTCGTTGTGGGTCATGATGTGGCTGAGCGTGGTCCGGGACGCCGAGGTGGGCTTGCCCGGGATGTCCGCCTCCGTGGGGCTGGCCTGGTCTGTCATGGCCTCCACCTTATGCCGAACCGGCAGCCGGGAATTTGTGTCGGGTTCGCAACAGCCCGGCCCCTGTTTTCCACAGACCCTGTCGAGCACACAGCCGCGCCCGGCACACTGGGGCCCATGAACGATTGGCCCGAGGGATGGTCCGACGACAACCGCGGCCCGCGCTACGGACGCGGGAGCGCCGGCGCGCAGCCGGAAGGTGCCCGCGTGATGCGCCAGGTGCGGCGCGGCGGCCCGGCGGTACCGCCCGCCTCGGGCCCGGCGGCACCGCCGTACGGCCAGGGGGTGCCCCGGCAGTCGTCGTACGTCGACGGCGGTGAGGGCGATCCCGGCGGGTACGACAGCGGGTACAACACCGGGCAGGTCTACGGCTCGCCCGGCGGCCGCGGTCCGGGCGGGGGCGGAGGACGGCGGCCGGCGTCCGCGCCGGACTGGCGCCGCCGGATCAAGGTGACCGCGATCACGCTGGCCACGGTGCTGGTCGTCACGACCGTCGGCACCTACTTCTGGGCCGACTCCAAGCTCAACCGCGACGTCGACCTGTCGACGGTGATCGACCGGCCGGCGAAGGGCGAGGGCACCAACTACCTGATCGTCGGTTCGGACAGCCGCGAGGGCATGACCGACGAGCAGAAGAAGAAGCTGCACACCGGGTCCGCCGAGGGCAAGCGCACGGACTCGATGATGATCCTGCACACCGGCGACAACGGCCCCACGCTGATCTCGCTGCCGCGTGACTCGAACGTCACGATCCCCGAGTTCAAGGGCTCGGAGTCCGGCAAGATGCTGCCCGCGAAGGGCGCGAACAAGCTGAACGCCGCGTACTCCATCGACGGGCCGACGCTGCTGGTGCGCACCGTGGAGTACAACACCGGGCTGCACATCGACCACTACGTGGAGATCGGCTTCGCCGGCTTCGCGAACATCGTCGACGCGGTCGGCGGCGTGGAGATGGACATCCCGCAGGACATCAAGGACACCAAGTCCGGCGCGGACTTCAAGAAGGGCAAGCAGACGCTGAACGGCGAGGAGGCGCTCGCGTTCGTCCGCACCCGGTACGCGCTGGCCGGCTCCGACCTGGACCGCACCAAGAACCAGCAGAAGTTCCTCAACGCCCTGGCGAGCCAGGTGGCCACCCCGGGCACGGTCCTCAACCCGTTCCGGCTCTACCCGACCATGGGCGCGGGCCTGGACTCGCTGATCGTCGACAAGGACATGGGCCTGTGGGACCTGGCGTCCATGTTCTGGGCGATGAAGGGCGTCAGCGGCGGCGACGGCAAGTCCATGAACATGCCGCTCGCGGGCAACGCACCGAACGGCAACCTCCAGTGGGACATGACCAAGGTCAAGCCGCTGATGGAGCAGCTGAAGAACGACGAGAAGGTGACCGTCTCGGCCGACTGAGCGGGCGCGGGCCCGTGGGCCCGCGCCGCGGGATCACTCCCGGAGGCTGACGCGTCCGCGCTGTCGGGGCCCGTCGAATTTCGAGCGGTCCACCGCCGGTCGCGGGGCGGGCGAGGCGGCCATGAGCTTGATCGTCTCCCGGCCCGCGAGCGCCGTACGCCACTGTCCGAGGTGCGGCCTGGTCCCCTGCGGTCCCGCCGCCTGCTGCCACAGCGCCCGCACCGCGTTCTCCCGCCGCTCGTCGAGCACGCCCGGCAGGAGCGGCAGCGGACTGCCGGGAGCCAGGTACGGGTCCCGGCCGAGCACCCGTCCCACGACGAGGGCCGCCTTGTACCGGTCGCTGTCCACCGTCACGGTGCCCGGTGTGGCAAGCGGATCGTGCCAGTCGGGCGTATCCGCCTGGTCCAGGACGGGTGGCCGCCCAGCCATCCGCACCCCGTCGCAGTCCAGCAGGTGCACGGCCGGTCCGGGCCGGACCGTCCACAGCACGTTCGCCTGGGACACGTCACCCACGACCAGCCCGAGGGAGTGCATCCAGGCGAGGAGTTCCACGACGGCTACGACAAGGGCATAGCGCTCGGCCGGAGACGGCTGCGGCACCGCCTGCCAGGCTGCCTTCGGCTCCCGGAGCAGGTACGACAGCTCGATCAGCCGGGTGTCCCCGCGCCCCGTGCGCCAGGTCATGGAGTCGGGGGCGCGGCGCATGAGGAAGCCCGTCACCCGTCCACCGTCCACGACCCGGCACAGCGGCCATGCCGTCTCCCGGTCCAGGCGGTCACGTTCGGCGGCGGCAAGCTGCTGGCGCAGCGCGACCAGCTCCGCGAGCACCTCGCCGTCGACCTTGTGAGGCTCCCGGTAGCTCTTGTACAGGAGTCGCCCCGGACCCGCGACGCCGAACACCTCGCCCTGGCCGCCGTCCCCGATCCGGTCCTCCAGACTCAGGCCGGCGAGCGGGACGTCGACACCCTCATCGGCGGTCATGACCGGGACTCCCACAACACCACGGCGGTGCGGTCGTCGTCGTACGACTTCACCCGGTACTGCGCCTGCCACAGGAAGTCCGCCGGAGCGGGCACCGAACCGGCCCCCCACGCACGGGCCAGGAACTCACGGATGCCGGGGTCGCCGGCCAGCGGGGTGGAGAGGCCGTCGGTGCACAGCACCAGCACATCACCGGGCTGCGCGGGGCCGAGGAGCTGCGCCTGGGCGTGACGACTGTGGGGCAGCGCCGCCGTCCGGGTGTCGATCATCCCGTCACCGTCAGGGTCAGGGTCCGTGATGCCCAGGTACCAGCGGCCGTCGCGGAGGAGGGCGGTGCCACCGTCACCGACGGCGAGAAAGCCGCGGACACGCACCGTCGGGTCCAGGGGGGCGAGCAGGATCCGCAGCGTGGTGGCGTACGCGCCCGGGTCGTCGCCCCGCTCCTGCGCCTGGTGCGCCAGCAGAGTGGCGACCCGGCGCAACGCGCTGTTCGCCGTTCGGGCGAACCGTTCCGCATCGGCCTCCCGCAGCGCCCCTGCGAGGTCTGCGGCGACCATGTCGAGCGAGAGCGAGGCGAGTCGGCAGGCCTGTTGGGAGCCGACGTGAGAGCGCACGGCGGAGCCGACACCGTCGGCAACCGCGAGCAGCAGCAACTCGTCGGGGCCCGGCTCACCGATGCGCGTCACGGCCAGGGAGTCCTGGCGCGGCTCGGCGTGGTAGCGGTGCGAGTCGCCGCGTACCGAGGCCGCCCGTACCGTCAGTGCCCCATGGGCGGCGCCGTCCACCACCATGTCCGGCACGAGCGCGGAGGTCGGGTCCGTTCGGATGCTCGGCACAGCTCGTGGCTCTGCCGGATACAGCGGCGGCTTGTTGCCGGAGTGCCACGGATCCCCGAGCTCCGGCAGCCCGTCCCCATCCGGCGTGTCGCGCCCAGCCGCGTCCCGCGCGTCCGGCGCGTCCGGCACGTCGGGCGGGACGACAGCGGGGGCGGTGCGGGGGTCTTCCGGGGTTGCGAACGCCGGGGCCGCGGGGTCCGGTGGGACCACGGGTCCGGGGGGCGCCGAAGCGGGCGGCGTCGGCCGGGGTTCGGCGCCGTCGTCATACAGATCCGCCCGCCGCGACGGGACCGCGCCGGGCCTTGTCTGCGGCACCGCGTGGCCCTCCTGGTCTGCCACCGCCGGACCGGGACCGTGTCCCACCGGTGGTACCACGGGCGCGGGCTCATCCTGCGCGGCGCCCGTGGCGTACGGCTCCGAGGCGGGCGTCGTCGCTCCGGGCTCGTGAGCCGTGGGCGGCACGGGAGCCTCGCCGTAGTGGCCGGGCGCCGATGGCCCGGCTGGGGACTGGTGGCCCGAGACGATCTGGTCCACGCTCTGCCAGGTCTCCGCGAGTGGGTCCTCCTCACCCGGCCGGTACGGGTCGTGTCCGGTGTTCACGGGTGCCGCGCTCCGTTCCCCCTGTCGGCCGCCGGCGCTCACAGCTTGTCCAGCGAGACCGTGGAGAAGCCCGGCACGGTGTCGTCCACGGCCAGCGTGAAGCCGCTGCCTCCGTCCGCCGAGATGCTGGCGGCTGACCGCACGATCGACCGGGTGAGGCTGGAGGCGAACTCTCGCAGCGCCTGGGCCGGGGAGACGCTCGAGTCCTGTTGCATGAACGCCCGGAAGTTGGCGACCTGCCCGATCGTGGCCTCCTCCGCCTCTCCGATGCCGAACGCGATGATCTTCGGGCAGAACCGGGACTGGGTCAGCTCCTTGTACGCCTGCTCCCAGCCGTCGTCGGTCGGTATGCCGTCGGAGAGGAAGAACGCCACCGGCCGGTACACCTCGTGCCCCTGCGCCTTCAAGGTGGCCACGTCGGACTCGATGCACTGTTTGAGCGTGCGGAACGCCTCGCCGTATGAAGTGAGCCCGCCGGCGGCCAGGGCCGGCACTTCCTCGATGTCGCTGAGGTCCACCAGCGGTTGCAAGACGGTGGCGCTGTCCGAGAAGCCGATGAGACAGAAGCGCGTCTTGTCGGCGACGGACGGGTTGGTGCTGATTTCGTGGTGCAGGTCCGGCAGCGCTCCGTTGATGGCGTCGATCGGCTCGCCGATCATCGACCCTGACTCGTCGCAGAGCAGGTAGAAGGGAAGGATCTGCAAGGCTGGTACCTCCGGCGGTGCTGGGTCGATCCTTGGACGACCGCTGGTCGGTCAATAGGTGTAGAAGTAGATCTCCAGATCGGCGTGACCGGTGGCGGCCCCGCGCTTCCAGAAATCGCGGGTGGTGGCGTCCTGGAACATGTCCGGACGTGCCTTCTCGAGCGAGCTGTTGACCTGGTGGGCGTAGTCGCCGCCCGCTCCCGGATCGACGTGGTGCCCGAAGGTCAGCACGAACGCGGCCTGCCGGCCGCTGTACCGTGCGGTTGCCTCGCGCACTTCGCGCACCATGGCGTTCTTGTCACCCGGGGCCGCGTCCACGGCCACCTTGACCGGCGTGCGGACCACCGCCCTGGGTCCTTCGGGCTTGTCGGGCCTCGCCGGCGCCGTAGCCGACCGGGAAGGTGACGCGGACTCGGCCGGCCGGGCGGCCTGGGGGTCGCCCTGGTCTCCCATGGCCACGAGTGCGAGCACCAGCAGCAGGTCCGCGAAGAGCCAGCCGGCCAGATGCAGCGGCTGGAAACCGCGGCCCTTCACCGCGCCTCGGTCAGAGACGTCGGGGTGGCCCGCCGCGGCTCACCGGGTTCCTCGGACTCCGCCTCACCGGTTCCGGCGGGCTCGGTCGCCTTCGTCAGTCGCACCCGGGTCCGGTCGGCGGGATGCTCGGCCGGGTGACTCCCGCGCCCCTCGGTGGCGTGGCCGCCCCACCCGGACGAGTCGTGGGCCCGGCCCGCGGAGGGGCCCTCCTCCCAGCCTTCGCTTGAGAGGTCCCCCCCGCCCTCGCTCGGCCGGCCGCCCCAGCCGCCGGAGTGCCGGTTCACGAGCCGCAGTTCGTCGGCGAGCCGCGTGAAGCTCTCCGCCGCGCCCCGCAGGGCGCCGGTTTGGACGCCGAGCTCGCGGGCTGCGCGCTGCGACTCCTCAACGGCACGTGCCGTGCTTTCGGTGATGTCGCTGAGCCGGCCGAGCAGTTGGGTCACCACGTCCGTGGTCACTTCGATGCCGGTGGTGTACGCCCGCTGCGACGCGGCGAGGACCGTCACCGACTGCTCGACCCGCTCCCCCGCGTTCTCCAGGGCGAGCCGCACCTCATCGTGCGCCCCCCGGACGTCACCCAGGGCGGTTGTCAGACGCGTCCCGTTCTCACTGACCGCGGTCTCGACGCGGGTGACGGCCGCGGCCAGCGGCTGCACGGAGTCGTCCACCTCGGCGAGCCGGCTTTCCGCCGCCTGGACGGCGTCACCGACGATCCCGGCCGCCGACGTGAGGTCCTTGTGGACCCTGACGGCCTTGTTGCCCAGCTTGGTCAGGGTGGCGGCGGCCTGCGTGAGTTCGGTGGAGAACCTCTGTGGCGAGCTGAGCCGGTGCTCATTGAGGACCAGCTGTGCGCGGGTCAGGACGGGCACGAGCTGGGCCATGAGGTCCTCGGCATCCCGCTCGGCCGCCTCCTCCCGCCGAGTGAGGGCGGCCCGGCGCAGCCCGTGCACCAGGACGAGGGCGAACAGCACTCCGATGGCCGCCGTCGCACTCATCGCGACATGGCCGAAGGTGAAGGCGCCGGTGAGGTGCCCCTCGAAGCCGGACTGCCACAGTTGCAGGAACGGCCGGGTCGCCGCCTTCGGGTTCTCCCCGATGAGGGCTTCATAGGCGCTGGAAGCCCGGGTGAGGCCGTACCAGGTCACCATCAGCGGCACGAAGACCAGTGCGCCCAGTGCCGCCTCGGCGTAGGTCCAGGCCCTGTGCTCCGTCCGCGGGCCGGTCCGGCCCAAGCTCTCCCTCCGGGCGTAGGCCGCGAGCAGGTCGAGCTCGATCCAGGGTTCGAGCGCGGTGGGATCCTTGTCGCCCAAGGCGTCGGCGAGCGCGCTCAGCTCGCCCTTGCGTATCTCGAGGCCTGGCCGCTCCGCCATCTCCCTGACGTTACGCGCGACCACATGACGGTCTAACAGGACATCAGCGGGCATTCCCACCCCCATGGCGCGATGTGCGCGGGGGTGCGCGATGGTGGCGGTCACGGCCCCCCGACCGTACGACCCGCCCGGCCCCCCGACCGGTCACACGCACCCAACGTGTGACCAAGGCCACCGAGAGTACTCCACATCACATAGACTCGCGCAACCACATCGCGCCTCGAGCGACGGATGAGGAGGGGCCTTGGGCAACGACAACCGTCCACGGGGCACCATCCGGTTGAGACCCACCGCCGGCGCGCCGCCCCAGCGGTGCGCGCCTGTCCGCCCCGACACCGCACTGACCAGGCCGGCACCGCAGGCCCGCTTCCCGGGACGCGGCATTCTCCGGGTGAATCTGAACTGGTCCGTGGCGACGGAGGCAGACCTGGACCTCGGCTGCCTGGTGTCCTTCGTCGACGGCTCCGGCGTCGCCGTGCAGGCACTGGGCAACGCCTTCGGCTCGCTGGTCGCGTGGCCCTACGTGGAACTCGACCAGGACGACCGGAGCGGCGCCTCATCGGACGGGGAGACGCTCCGGGTCGATCTGGCGCACCGGGACGAATTCCGGCAGCTGCTGTTCTACGTGTACGTCTACCAGGGCGCGGTGGACTTCCGCCGCTTGAGCGCAGTCGCCACGGTGACCGCGCCGTCGGGGACCTTCCGCATCGCGCTCGACGACTCCCCGAGCGGCGCCACCGGCTGTGCGATCGCGCGGGCCACGGCGGGCCCCGATGGGCTCACGGTCCGCCGGGAGGTGCGGTGGTTCTCCGGCACGGAGCGCCATTCGGTGCAAGAAGCGATGGACCGTGCCTACGGCTTCGGTTTCCCCTGGGTGTGGGGGACGAAGGATTGAGCGCCGCCTCGGGTCCCGAAGGGCCCGGACCCGAGGCGCTGTGCTCGCTTACGGCAGGTTGCGCGCCATCACGATGCGCTGGACCTGGTTGGTGCCCTCGTAGATCTGGGTGATCTTGGCGTCCCGCATCATGCGCTCGACCGGGTAGTCACGGGTGTAGCCGTAGCCGCCGAGGAGCTGGACGGCGTCCGTGGTGACCTCCATGGCGATGTCGGAGGCGAAGCACTTCGCCGCCGCGCCGAGGTAGGTGAGGTCGGCGTCGCCGCGCTCGGAGGCGGCGGCGGCCTGGTAGGTCAGGGCGCGGGCGGCCGAGATCTTCATGGCCATGTCGGCGAGCATGAACTGGATGCCCTGGAAGTCGGCGATCGGCTTGCCGAACTGCTTGCGCTCCTGGACGTAGCCCTTGGCGTAGTCGAGGGCGCCCTGGGCGATGCCGAGGGCCTGGGCCGCGATGGTGATGCGGGTGTGGTCGAGGGTCTTCATCGCCGTGGCGAAGCCGGTGCCCTCCTCGCCGATCATGCGGTCGGCGGGGATGCGGACGTTGTCCAGGTAGACCTCGCGGGTGGGCGAGCCCTTGATGCCGAGCTTCTTCTCGGGGGCGCCGAAGGAGACGCCCTCGTCGGACTTCTCGACGACGAAGGCGGAGATGCCCTTCGAGCGCTTGGACGGGTCCGTCACGGCCATCACCGTGTAGAACTCCGACACGCCCGCGTTGGTGATCCAGCGCTTGACGCCGTTGAGGACCCAGTGGTCGCCGTCGCGGACCGCGCGGGTCTTCATGCCGGCCGCGTCGGAGCCCGCGTCGGGCTCGGACAGGCAGTACGAGAACATCGCCTCGCCCTTGGCGAGCGGGGTCATGTACTTCTTCTTCAGCTCCTCGGAGCCGGAGAGGATGACGGGGAGCGAGCCGAGCTTGTTCACGGCGGGGATGAGGGAGGACGACGCGCAGACGCGGGCCACCTCCTCGATCACGATCACGGTCGCGAGGGCGTCGGCGCCGGCGCCGCCGTAGGACTCGGGTACGTGCACGGCGTGCAGGTCGTTGGCGACCAGGGCGTCCAGCGCCTCCTGCGGGAAGCGGGCCTCCTCGTCCACGGCTGCGGCGTGCGGCGCGATCTTCGCCTCGGCCAGCGCGCGGACGGCGTCGCGGAGCATGTCGTGCTCCTCGGACGGGCGGTACAGGTCGAAATCAGCCGATCCGGCCAAGGTCTCTCACGCTCCAAGGACGCTAATTACCGTTAAGTAACACAAATTTTAGAGCTCTGGCCACGGCAGGGGTAGGTGAGTTTGGCGACAGGGGGAAAGGTGCCCGGCGAGCGGCCCGACTATGCTCGGGCTCCGCACGACCGACGTACCCCCCAGGAGCATCCATGGCCCTCAAGATCACCGTGATCGGCACCGGCTATCTCGGCGCCACCCACGCCGCGGCCATGGCCGAACTCGGGTTCGAGGTGCTGGGGCTCGACGTGGTCCCCGAGAAGATCGAGATGCTGCGGCGGGGCGAGACCCCGATGTACGAGCCGGGCCTGGACGAGCTGCTGCGCAAGCACGTCGCCGGGATCGAGGGCTCCACCGGGCGGCTGCGCTTCACCACCGACTGGGCCGAGGTCGGCGCCTTCGGCGACGTCCACTTCGTCTGCGTGAACACCCCGCAGCGGCACGGCGAGTACGCCTGCGACATGTCGTACGTCGACGCCGCCTTCGCCTCCCTCGCCCCGCACCTGAACGGGCCCGCCCTGGTCGTCGGCAAGTCCACGGTCCCCGTCGGCTCCGCCGACCGGCTCGCCCGCTACCTCGCCGAGCACGCCCCGGCCGGCGGTGACGCCGAACTGGCCTGGAACCCCGAGTTCCTGCGCGAGGGCTTCGCCGTCCAGGACACCCTGCACCCGGACCGGATCGTGGTCGGCGTGCGCAGCGACCGCGCGGAGAAGCTGCTGCGCGAGGTGTACGCCACGCCGCTCGCCGAGGGCACCCCGTTCGTCGTCACCGACTTCCCGACCGCCGAGCTGGTGAAGACCTCCGCGAACTCCTTCCTCGCCACCAAGATCTCCTTCATCAACGCGATGGCCGAGGTCTGCGAGGCCGCGGGCGGCGACGTCGCCAAGCTGGCCGAGGCGATCGGCTACGACGACCGGATCGGCCGGAAGTTCCTGCGCGCCGGCATCGGCTTCGGCGGCGGCTGTCTGCCCAAGGACATCCGGGCGTTCATGGCCCGCGCCGGCGAGCTGGGCGCCGACCAGGCGCTGACCTTCCTGCGCGAGATCGACTCGATCAACATGCGCCAGCGCGGCCAGATGGTGGAACTCGCCCGGCAGGCCCTCGGCGGCGGGCCGTTCCTCGGCAAGCGGGTCGCGGTGCTCGGCGCCACCTTCAAGCCGGACTCGGACGACGTCCGCGACTCGCCCGCGCTGAACGTGGCCGGGCAGATCCACCTCCAGGGCGGCCAGGTCACCGTCTACGACCCGAAGGGCATGGACAACGCCCGCCGGATCTTCCCCACCCTCGGCTACGCCGACTCCGCGCGGGAGGCGGTGCGCGGCGCCGACGTCGTACTGCACCTGACGGAGTGGCGGGAGTTCCGCGAGCTGGACCCGGAGGCGCTCGGCGAGGTCGTGGCGGCCCGCGTCGTCCTCGACGGCCGCAACGCGCTCGACCCGGAGCTGTGGCGCCGGGCGGGCTGGACGTACCGGGCGATGGGCCGCCCCACCGCGTAACCCCGTACGCGCGGCGACGCCGGTTCGGCCGAGGCTCAGTCGGCCGAACCGGCGTCTTGTCGCATTCTGCACCAACTCGGCCGCGGGCACGCACCCTTTGTGCGGGGTGGGGGTCTGCGGGGTCTGCGCGGCGTCCGGCGTCCGGCAACTCCACCGCCCCCGTCATCCTGCGGCTGCGGCTGTCATGACCCCTTCGCCCGGTAGCGGCGCATCTTCGCCCGCGCGCCGCACACCTGCATCGAGCACCAGCGGCCGCGGCCGGCCGGGCTGCGGTCGTAGTACGCCCAGTGGCAGTCGGGCAGCTCGCACGCCTTGAGTCGTTCCCAGGTGCCCTCGGTCAGGGCCTGGGCCACGGCCGCGGCGACACGGGACAGCAGCGGCCCGTCGTCGTCGGCCGGAGCGAGGCGTGCCGAGCCGTCCCGCGGGTCGACCGCGACGTACAGCGGCACTCGCGCCAGCAGCTCGCCGAGCGGGGTGACCGCGCGGTGCGGCGGATGCCCGGCGTGGGCCAGGCAGGTCGCGCGCAGCGACTCCCGCAGCTCCCGCGCGGCGTCCAGGTCCCCCGCCGCGATCCCGAACCGCGCCCGGCCCTCGGGCGTGTCCAGAGCGTCCCGCCCCGACCCCAGGTCGACGGTGTTCACCAGCGCCTCGACCACAGCGAGTCCGCCGGGTGCGGGAAGCCTTTCGCTCATGCTTGCGACGTTACCCGTTCTGCGGGAGCATGCGGTAACGGTTACCGGTTACACCGCTCTACAGGTAACCCCCGACGAGGAGGAAGTCATGGCTCTCGCAGAACTGGGCGTCGTCGTACTGGACTGTCCCGACCCGCGCAGGCTGGCCGATTTCTACGCCGGCGTGCTGGGCGGCACGGTCAAGGCGGAGGAGGACGGGAGCTGGGTCACCCTGCAGGTCCCCGGCGGGCAGGACCTGGCCTTCCAGGCCGCGCCGGGCTTCGTCCCGCCGAAGTGGCCCTCCCCGGACGCCTCTCAGCAGTTCCACCTGGACCTGAACGTGCGGGACCTCGACGCGGCGGAGCAGAGCGTGCTCGCGCTCGGCGCCACCGTGCTCGACGCGGAGGACCGCTCCCGGCCGTGGCGTGTCTATGCCGACCCCGCGGGGCACCCGTTCTGCCTCTGCGCCTGCTGAGCCCCCTAGACACGGAGGTGCCCATGCCCCCCGCGGCCCGTTTCCGTTCCGTCGTCCTCGACTGCCCCGACCCGCGCGCCCTCGCCCGCTTCTACGCCGGGATCCTCGGCGGCGAGCCCGAGGGCGCCGACCCCGACTGGGTGGTGCTCCAGGTCCCCGGCGGGCCCCGGCTGGCCTTCCAGTCCGCGCCGGACCTGCGCCCGCCCGAGTGGCCGCGCTCCGACCGGAACGCCCAGCAGTTCCACCTCGACCTGGACGCCGGGTCCACCTGGGAGGAGATCGACGAGGCGGAGAAGCGGGTGCTGGCCCTCGGCGGCCGGGTGCTGGACGCGGAGGACTACGAGACGAAGGATTTCCGGGTCTACGCCGATCCGGCCGGGCATCCGTTCTGCCTGTGCCGCATCGAGCACTCCTGAACCTCGGACGCGAGTCCGGAGTGACCGGGCAGTCGTGAGTGACCGGGCCCGTCCTGAGTGACGGAGCAATCCCGAGCGACCGGGCCGGCCCGAGTCACCTATCCGTCGAGTTCGGCGATCTTCGCCGCCGACGGGGCCCGGCGCTCCTGCGCCGCCCGCGCCGTGAAGTCCGCGACGCGCAGCACCCGCTGGACGTTCCCCCAGGTCAGCAGGGCCAGGTCGGGCTCGCTCCAGCCGCGCCGCAGCAGTTCGGCGATCAGGTGCGGGTAGCAGGACGCGTCGCCCAGCTCCTGCGGGTGGGCGCAGCCGGCGTCGTAGGTGCCGGACAGGCCGACGGACCGGGGCCCGGCGAGTGCGCGGACGTGGTCGAGGTGGTCGGCCACGTCCCGGACCGACGGGCCCGTCTGCTCGGCGGTCAGCGGCACCATGCACAGGCCCTTGGCCGCGCCCAGCGCCGCCAGCAGCTCGTCGGGCAGGTTGGCGGGGTGCGGGCGCAGGCTGCGGGCCGCGGAGCGGGTGGCGATGACCGGCGCGCGGGAGGCGGCCAGGATCCGGCGGATGGTCTCCTCGGAGGCGCCGGACAGGTCGGCGAGCACCCCCAGCCGGTTCATCTCGCGCACCACCTCCTCGCCGAACCGGGTCAGCCCCGCCTTGCTCGCCCAGGAGGTGCCCGAGAGGGTGAGCACCCGCAGCCCGAGGGCGTGCAGCACCCGCAGCAGGCCCACGGAGTCGTCCAGGGCGGCGGCGTGCGCCGGGCCGAGGACGACGGCGGCCCGGCCGCAGTTGCGGGCGTCGATGACCTGCCCGGCGGTGCGGGCCAGGCGCAGGCTCTCGGGATGCCCGGCGATCACCTTGCGGACCAGGTCCAGCTGCTCCAGGGTCGCGGCCACCGCCCGGTCGGCGGCCAGCCCCTCGGGCAGGTGCAGGGAGCAGAACAGCGCCCCGACATGGCCCTGCCGCAGGCGTGGCACATCGGTGTCGACGGCGCTCTCGCCGGTCTCCAGGTCGTACCAGGGCAGATGGCGCAGCGCCCAGGGCAGCCCGCTGTAGCCGTCGGCGACGGGGTGCGCGGCGAGCAGGGCGTGCGCCCGCTCCAGCGGGGCGGCGTCGGGGTCGTCCCCCTCGCCGGGGACGTACGGCTCGGGCGGGAACGGCCCGCCCAGCGGCAGGTCGCCGAGCTCGCCGACCTCGGGCGGGGTGTGCAGGTCGTCCTGGAGTTCGGCCATGGCGGCTCCTGACGTGCGCGGCGGTCGCTTACCGTCACCGTCGCACGGCTCCCCCGGGCGTACCCGGTGGATGGCGCGTTCGGGGGTAACCCCGGCCGAGAACCGCAGGTCGGCGCGGCTGCTGGCGCTCGGATCACTCCGGCCGGGAACCCCGGGCCGTCAGGCGGGTGATCCGGCGCGCCGTCCCGCGGGCCGCGGCGCGCCGGTACCACGTCGCGGTCAGCCGTCCAGTTCCTCGATGGTGGCGTGGGAGGGGGCGCGGGTGGCCTGGAGGTCACGGGCCACGTCCTCGGCGGCGCCCAGCACCCGTACCGCGTTCTGCCAGGTCAGCTTGGCCAGATCGGTCCTGGACCAGCCCCGGTCGAGCAGTTCGGCGATGAGGTTGGGGTAGCCGGAGACGTCGTCCAGGCCGTCGGGGGTGAAGACGGTGCCGTCGTAGTCGCCGCCGATGCCGAGGTGGTCGATGCCGGCGACCTCGCGCATGTGGTCGAGGTGGTCGGCGACCGTGGCGGCGGTGGCGACCGGGCGCGGGTGGCGCTCCTCGAAGGCGCGGTGCACCTTCATCGCCTCGGGGGTGGCGTCGAGGTGGTGGAAGCCGTGGGCGCGCAGGTTCTCGTCGGCGGCGGCCGTCCAGTCGACGGCGGCCTGCAGGACGAACTTCGGCACGAACGTCACCATCGCGACGCCGCCGTTGGCGGGCAGGCGCTCCAGCACGTCGTCCGGGATGTTGCGCGGGTGGTCGCAGACCGCGCGGGCCGAGGAGTGGGAGAAGATCACCGGGGCCGTGGAGGTGTCGAGCGCGTCCCGCATCGTCGTGGCGGCCACGTGCGAGAGGTCGACCAGCATGCCGAGGCGGTTCATCTCCCGGACCACCTCGCGGCCGAACGCCGACAGCCCGCCGACGCCCGGCTCGTCCGTCGCCGAGTCCGCCCACGCCACGTTGTCGTTGTGGGTGAGGGTCATGTAGCGGACGCCGAGCGCGTACAGGCAGCGCAGGGCGCCCAGCGAACAGTCGATGGAGTGCCCGCCCTCCGCGCCCATCAGGGAGGCGATACGGCCCTCCGCGCGCGCCGCCTCGAGGTCCGCGGCGGTGGTCGCCGGGCGCAGCACGTCCGGGTGACGCTCGTTCAGCCGGCGCACGCAGTCGATCTGTTCCAGCGTCGCGGTGACCGGGTCGGGCAGGTCGGTGCGGACGAACACCGACCAGTACTGCGCGCCCACCCCGCCGGCCCGCAGGCGCGGGATGTCGGTGTGCAGGTGGCCGTCCTGGGAGACGGCGATGTCCCGGGCGTCGAGGTCGTAGTCGACCTGCTCGCGCAGTGCCCAGGGCAGGTCGTTGTGCCCGTCGACCACCGGGAACTCGCGCAGCAGTTCCCGGGCCTGGTCCAGTGAGGTCATCGCCGTCCCTTCGTCAGTGGGCGTGAGTGGCGCCGGTGCGCCCGCCCGGGCGGGCTGTCACTTGCCGAAGCCGAAGCCGTTTCCGGAGCCGTCGACCTTGGCGCGCAGCCGCTTGCCCTTCTCGGTGGCCTGGTCGTTGAGGTCCTGCTGGAACTCGCGCATCCGGGCCAGCAGGTCCTCGTCGTGTGCGGCGAGGATACGGGCCGCGAGCAGACCGGCGTTGCGGGCACCGGCGACGGAGACCGTCGCCACCGGGACACCGGCCGGCATCTGCACGATCGACAGCAGGGAGTCCATGCCGTCGAGGTACTTCAGCGGGACCGGCACGCCGATGACCGGCAGCGGGGTGACCGAGGCGAGCATGCCGGGCAGGTGGGCGGCGCCGCCCGCACCGGCGATGATCACCTTGATCCCGCGGTCCGCGGCCTGCTCGCCGTACGTGATCATCTCGCGCGGCATGCGGTGCGCGGAGACCACGTCGACCTCGTAGGGGATCTCGAACTCGTCGAGGGCCTTGGCGGCGGCCTCCATGACGGGCCAGTCGGAGTCCGACCCCATGACGATGCCAACAACGGGGCTCATTCGGTGATGGTGCCTCTCAGGTAGCCGGCAGCGTGACGGGCGCGCTCCAGCACGTCGTCGAGGTCGTCGCCGTAGGTGTTGACATGACCGACCTTGCGGCCGGGCTTCACGTCCTTGCCGTACATGTGGATCTTCAGCTGGGGGTCGCGGGCCATGCAGTGCAGGTACGCCGAGTACATGTCCGGGAAGTCCCCGCCGAGGACGTTGACCATCACGGTCCACGTGGCGCGCGGGCGCGGGTCGCCCAGCGGCAGGTCCAGGACCGCGCGGACGTGGTTGGCGAACTGCGAGGTGATCGCGCCGTCCATCGACCAGTGGCCCGAGTTGTGCGGGCGCATCGCCAGCTCGTTGACGAGGATGCGGCCGTCGCGGGTCTGGAACAGCTCGACGGCGAGATGGCCGACGACGCCGAGTTCCTTGGCGATGGTGAGGGCCATCTCGGTCGCCTGGAGGGACAGCGACTCGTCGAGGTCGGGGGCGGGCGCGATCACCGTGTCGCACACGCCGTTGACCTGGCGCGACTCGACGACGGGGTAGGCGACGGCCTGCCCGTGCGGGGAGCGGACCACGTTGGCGGCCAGCTCCCGCACGAAGTCGACCTTCTCCTCGGCGAGCACCGGCACTCCGGCGCGGAACGGGTCGGCGGCCTCCTCGACGGAGTCCACCACCCACACGCCCTTGCCGTCGTACCCGCCGCGGACGGTCTTCAGGACGACGGGGAAGCCGTCCCCCTCCGCCGCGAAGGCCGCCACGTCGTCCGGATCGCTCACGATCCGGTGGCGTGGACACGGCACGCCGATCTGTGTGAGCTTCGCCCGCATCACGCCCTTGTCCTGGGCGTGCACCAGCGCGTCGGGGCCGGGGCGCACGGGAATGCCGTCCGCTTCCAGGGCCCGCAGGTGCTCGGTGGGCACGTGCTCGTGGTCGAAGGTGATCACATCGCACCCGCGCGCGAACTCGCGCAGCGTGTCGAGATCGCGATAGTCGCCGACGACGACATCGCTCACGACCTGCGCGGCGGAGTCCTGCGGGGTGTCACTGAGGAGCTTGAACCTGATGCCGAGCGGGATGCCAGCCTCGTGCGTCATACGCGCGAGCTGGCCCCCGCCGACCATGCCGACTACCGGGAACGTCACGCCCCCAGGGTATCCGGCGCGCCAAGGCGGCCGGATTCCGCCGTTCCCCCGGGGTCCGTCGGGGGTCATTCCGCGGCCCGCCCGCTCGTCCACAGGCGATCACGGAAGGGGGGTGGTTAGCATGACGGGGTTGACGAATCCGACGGACGGGGGCCTTCACGACCATGGGACGTGACTCCTCGGGGCTCCCTGAGACGCCCCCCGGCGCGCTGCGGCAGCGGCTGAGCCGCCTGGCGCGCGAGGCCGCCAAGTTCGGGGCGGTGGGCGGGGCGGGTCTGCTCGTCAACCTCGGCGTGTTCAACCTGGTACGGCATGTCACCGATCTCCCGGTGGTGCGGGCCAGCGTGATCGCGACGATCGTGGCCATCGCCTTCAACTACGTCGGCTTTCGCTACTTCACCTACCGGGACCGCGACAAGAGCGGCCGCACCCGTGAGATGACGCTGTTCCTGCTGTTCAGCGCGGTGGGCCTGGTCATCGAGAACGGCGTGCTGTACGCCGCGACGTACGGCTTCGGCTGGGACAGCCCGCTGCAGAGCAACATCTTCAAGTTCGTCGGCATCGGGATCGCGACCCTGTTCCGGTTCTGGTCCTACCGGACGTGGGTGTTCCGGGCGCTCCCCGGCGCCGAGCCGGTCTCCCGCGCGGAATCGTTCCTGGACACGGAACGGGGCCGCGACCGCGAACGCACGGCACGCCAGCGGGCGCGGATCTAGGACCGGCCCGGCCCCTCGATCACGGGTCCGGTCCCGGGCGGGCCGGTGCGTCCCCAGGCGGGCGCGGGTTCAGCGCCGGTCCGGTCCTCGGCGGGCCCAGTGCGCCCCAGCGGGCGGGTGCGTCCTTGGCGGGGCGCCGGTCCGGGCCTCGGCCCGGTGCCCATCCGGCGGGACCGGTGCGTCCCCCCGCAGGCGCGGGCCCGGTGCGCCCCCCGGACGGCCCGTGGCGTCCCGGCGGGGCGGGCTTCCTTGGTGGGGCGGCCTTCCTTGGGGGGCCGGTGGGTTTTCAGCGGACGGTGGGCTCCTCGTCCTCCGGCTTGCGCACCGCCGTGCGTGACAGGAACAGGCCGAAGACCGGCGGTGACGCCTGGAGCATCTCCAGGCGGCCTCCGTCGGCCTCCGCGAGGTCGCGGGCGACGGCGAGGCCGATGCCGGTGGAGTTGCGGCCGCTGATGGCGCGCTCGAAGATCCGGGCGCCGAGGTCGGCCGGGACGCCGGGGCCCTCGTCGGTGACCTCGATGACGGCCTGGTTGCCGGTGACGCGGGTGCGCAGCGCGACCGTGCCGCCGCCGTGCATCAGGGAGTTCTCGATCAGCGCCGCCAGCACCTGGGCGACCGCGCCCGGCGTGCCCACCGCCTTCAGATGCCGCTTGCCGGAGCTGACGATCGCGCGCCCCGCCTGGCGGTAGGCCGGGCGCCACTCGGCCAGCTGTTGCTGGATGACCTCGTCGAGGTCGAAGGTGACGGCGGAGCCGGTGCGCGGGTCGCGCGAGTTGGTCAGCAGCCGCTCCACCACGTCCGTCAGGCGCTCGACCTGGGTGAGCGCGATGGTCGCCTCCTCCTTCACCGTGGCCAGGTCGTCGGTGAGGGTGATCTCCTCCAGCCGCATCGACAGCGCGGTGAGCGGGGTGCGCAGCTGGTGGGAGGCGTCGGCGGCGAGCCGGCGTTCGGCGGTGAGCATCCGCGCGATGCGCTCGGCGGAGGCGTCGAGGACGTCGGCGACCCGGTCCAGCTCGGGCACGCCGTAGCGCTTGCGCTTGGGCCGCGGGTCGCCGGAGCCGAGGCGTTCGGCGGTCTCGGCGAGGTCGGTGAGCGGGGAGGCGAGCCGGTCGGCCTGGCGCAGCGCCAGCAGCACCGCGGCGATCACGGCGAGCAGCGCGACCGCGCCGATGATCACCAGGGTGCGCCCGACCTCGCGGAACACCGCCGAGCGGGGCTCCTGGACGGTGACCGTCTCGCGCTGGTCCCCGGTGCGGGTGGCCTCGATGACGTCGCCGTCCGGCTTCTGCCCGATCTCGATGGGCGCCTGGCCGGGGATGCGGATGACGGCGTACTGATCGCCGCCGAGCTGGTCGCCGAGCAGGTCGGCGCTGATCTTCTCGGCGGCGAGGATCCGGCTGTCCACGATGCTGGCCAGCCGGACGGCCTCCGACTCGACCCGCTCCTTGGCGCTCTCGCTGATGGTGCGGGTCTCGACGATGACGAGGGACACGCCGAACACGGCGATCACGACGAGCACCACGGCGAGCGTGGACTGGATCAGTCGGCGGCGCATCTTCTCTTACTTCTGTGAGGGAGCCCGAAGGGAGCCCGGGGCCCGCGGCTCAGCTCTTCTCGAAGCGGAAGCCGACGCCGCGGACCGTGGCGATGTACCGCGGGTTGGCGGCGTCGTCGCCCAGCTTCTTGCGCAGCCAGGAGATGTGCATGTCGAGGGTCTTGGTGGACGACCACCAGGTGGTGTCCCAGACCTCGCGCATCAGCTGGTCGCGGGTGACGACCCGGCCGGCGTCGCGCACCAGCACCCGCAGCAGGTCGAACTCCTTCGCGGTGAGCTGCAGCTCCTCGTCGCCCATCCAGGCGCGGTGCGACTCGACGTCGATGCGCACGCCGTGGGTGGCGGGCGGCTGCTGGGGTTCGGCCGAGCCGCGCCGCAGCAGGGCCCGGACCCGGGCCAGCAGCTCGGCGAGGCGGAACGGCTTGGTGACGTAGTCGTCGGCGCCCGCGTCCAGGCCGACGACGGTGTCCACCTCGTCGGCGCGCGCGGTGAGGATCAGGATGGGCACGGTGTGGCCTTCGGCGCGCAGCCGGCGGGCCACCTCCAGGCCGTCCATGCCGGGCAGGCCGAGGTCCAGTACGACCAGGTCGACGCCGCCCTGGATGCCCGCGTCCAGCGCGGTGGGTCCGTCCTCACGCACCTCGACCTCGTAACCCTCCCGGCGCAGCGCGCGCGCCAGCGGCTCCGAGATGGACGCGTCGTCCTCGGCGAGCAGTACACGGGTCATGAGCTGATGGTAGTCCCAGCGTGACAAGAGACGGGGGGTGATCGCGGCCTTGCTTCTTACCGTCCTCCGCACCGGTTCTTACCTTGGTACGGACCTGCATCTGCGAGGTGCGATCCTAGTGGTGACCTTCGAATGCGGTCCTGCGGTTCCCGTGACACCTGTGATCCGCGTCTCAAGTCCTTCCATATCCGGCAGTGTCCTGCCGTATGGTGATTGGACGCCTGTAGCACGCGGGGACCTTTGGCGGCTGTCTTGACGCTGAAGGTCTCTTTTGTGTGCGGGCTGGTCTAGACCATTTCTGGGCCGGCCTCGAAAGGAACGACCTGTGGCCGGGCCTCGCGCGCAGTGACGCACGCGGGGCGTGGATCCCGGTGGACGCCGTCCGCCGCTTCGTGTCCGGAGCGGAAAACCCCTGGGCGTGGGGCGGACGTGTTCGCTCGTGCCGGTGCCGGCTCCCCCACCGGGCGCGCAACGCTCCACTCGCGCGTCCCGATCAGCAAGGAACGACCATGGCGTCCAGCCTGACGAAGGACTCGGCCCGACCGGGCACCCCCGGTTCCGAGAAGACCTTCTTCGGCCACCCCCGCGGACTGGCCACTCTCTTCATGACCGAGATGTGGGAGCGGTTCTCCTACTACGGCATGAGGGCACTGCTCCCCCTCTACCTGGTCGCCCCCGCGGGTCTCGGCCTGGACGAGGGCACGGCGATCGCGATCTACTCCGTCTACGTCTCGACGGTGTACCTGCTCGCCATGCCGGGCGGCTGGTTCGGTGACCGCGTGTGGGGCCCCCGCAAGACGGTCGCGGTCGCGGGCTCGGTCATCATGGCCGGCCACCTGGTCCTGGCCCTGCCCACCGACGGCACCTTCTACTTCGGCCTGCTGCTGGTGGCCATCGGCTCCGGCCTGCTGAAGTCGAACATCTCGACCATGGTGGGCCACCTCTACGACGGCCCGAACGACCCGCGCCGCGACGGCGGCTTCACGGTCTTCTACATGGGCATCAACCTCGGTGCCTTCGCCGCGCCGCTGATCATCGGCACCATCGGCCAGAAGGTGAACTGGCACCTCGGCTTCGCGCTGGCCGCCCTCGGCATGGCGCTGGGCCTGGCCCAGTTCCTGCTCGGCAGCCGCCACCTGTCCGACAGGTCGAGCGTCGTGCCGAAGCCGCTCAGCGTCCAGGAGCGCAACTCCACGCTGCGCAAGGCGATGATCTGGCTGCTGATCGCCGCGGTCGCCTACACGACCCTCGTCGCCACCGGCCACTACACCCTGCGCTGGGTGATGGTGCCGCTGATGATCATCGGTCTGCTCATCCCGGTCGGCGTCCTGGTGCGGATCAAGGTCGACAAGGAGCTGACCGCCGTCGAGCAGTCGAAGGTCTCCGGCTACATCTGGTTCTTCGTCGCCGCGGCCGTCTTCTGGATGATCTACGACCAGGGTGGCTCGACCCTGTCGCTCTTCGCCGACAAGCACGTCGACACGCACGTCTTCGGCTGGGAGTTCCCGGTCTCCTGGTTCCAGTCGGTCAACCCGGTCCTGGTCATGGCCCTGGCCCCGGTCTTCGCCGCGGTCTGGCTGGCGCTCGCCCGCAGCGGCAAGGAGCCGAGCACGATCGTCAAGTTCGCGGGCGGTCTGGTCCTGGTCGGCATCTCCTTCTTCGTCTTCCTGCTGCCGCTGGTGGCCGCGGGCAGCGGCAAGGTCTCGCTGTGGTGGATCGTGCTGATCTACTTCTGCCAGACGACCGGTGAGCTGATGCTGTCCCCGGTGGGTCTGTCCGTGACCACGAAGATGGCCCCGGCGAAGTACGCTTCGCAGATGATGGGTGTCTGGTTCCTCGCCGTCACCGCGGGCGACGCCGTCACCGGCCTGCTGTCCGAGTTCGGCGTCGACCTCAACAAGACCGGAGTCGTCGCCGCCGAGGCCGCTCTCGCGGTGCTCGCCGGTGTCGCGGTCTGGATGTACCGCAAGCGGGTCAAGGAGCTCATGGGCGACGTCCACTGACGCGCCTCCCCGCTCCCGGAGGGCCGTCCGCATCACGTGATGCGGACGGCCCACCCCCGGTTGACCGGGTGCGCCGGGGCCGGGGGGGCACCGGCCCCGCGCACGGGGGGCGGGCCGCGGGGGCGG
>NZ_JBFATR010000068.1:0-25630 GCF_040678395.1 Streptomyces sp. NPDC052687
CTCTCGGGCTTTCCTCCGGGCGCTTCCCTTCGGTCTTGCGTTTCCGACTCTATCAGATCTTTTCTCGATCCGATTTCCTCGGTGCTTTCCAGGTTTCCGCTCTCGCGTTTCCCTTTCCGGCGGTTCCGACTCTATCAGATCCTTTCGGGCCTGACTCCCAGTCAGAGGGGCTTGTCTTCCCGGCAGTTGGGCCGTTCCGACGTCTCAAACTTTAGCGGATCCGTCCGGCGATTCCCAATCGGGCTGCCGGGCCCCTATTCGAATTGAATTCGGGCACGCCGAAATCAACCCCGTCGGGAGATCGTGCTTGTGGTTTGAGGTGCCGCTCTCGCGGCGGAAGTGTCGTCGCAGAACCGTTCCGGCTCTCTGACAACCCGAAGAACTCTACGGATCCGTCCAGGGGGTGTCAAGTACCCCCTGTCAAGATCTTTTCGACCCCGGTGTGACCCGGTCAGTCCAGGTCGGAGAGGCGGCCGCCGGCGTCCGGCTGGGCGTGCTCGACCCGGCGGAGCAGCCGGGTCAGGACCTCGCCGAGGGCCGTTCGCTCCGCGGGGGTGAGGTCCTGGAGCAGGTCTTCCTCGAACACGGTCGCGAGGCGCATGGCCTCCAGCCACTTCTCGCGGCCCTCGGGGGTCAGCTCCACGATCACCCGCACGCGGTTGTTCTCGTCCCGCTCCCGGGTGACCAGACCCTCGGCGACCATGCGGTCGATGCGGTGGGTCATGGCGGCCGGGGTGAGGCCGAGGCGCTTGGCGAGGTCGCCGGGGCCCATGCGGTAGGGCGCGCCGGAGAGGACGAGGGCCTTGAGGACCTCCCACTCGGCGTTGCTGATGCCGAGGGCGGCGGTCTGCCGGCCGTAGGCGACGTTCATGCGGCGGTTCAGCCGGGACAGCGCCGAAACGATCTTTTCGACCTGGGGGTCGAGGTCCTGGAACTCGCGCTGGTAGGCGGCGATCTGTTCTTCGAGTGTCGGCTCTGCGCCGAGTGTGCCGGGGATGTCGCCCATGGGCGCAGTATCGCACGCCGTCGCTTTGCCTTGAAGTCCTTCGATGTGTACTCTTTAGCTTCGAACTTTATTTTCGAAGTCTTCACGTCTAACTAGTGAGAGAGGTGAACGTGACCAGGGCGATGGGCGCTGCGATGCGCCGGATCCATGTGGGCAACGCACTCAGCGCGTTCGGACTCGGCTTCACCGTCCCCTACCTGTACGTCTATGTGGCGCAGGTGCGGGGGCTCGGTGCCGTGACGGCGGGGCTGGTCCTCGCCGTGTTCGCCGTGGCCGCGCTGATCGTGCTGCCGTTCGCCGGCCGGGCGATCGTGCGGCAGGGCCCGCTTCCGGTGCTGCAGACCGCCCTGGTGACGGCCGCCGTCGGTGCGCTGGGCCTCGGGCTCGCGGGGGGCGCGGCGAGCGTGCTGGCCGCGGCGGCGCTGCTCGGTGCCGGGCAGGCCGTGATGCAGCCCGCGCTGGCCACGATGATCGTGGACTGCTCGACCGCGGAGACGCGGTCGCGGGCGTTCGCCATGCAGTTCTTCCTGCAGAACCTGGGTCTCGGTGTGGGTGGTCTGATCGGCGGGCACCTCGTCGACACCACGCGCGTGTCCTCCTTCACGCTGCTGTTCGCGATCGAGGCGGCGATGTTCCTGCTGCTGGTCGTGGTGATGGCGACGGTGCGGATGCCGCACTCGCCGAGGATGGAGAGCGCGCCGAAGGAGTCCGGGAAGGGCGGCTGGAGGCAGCTGCTCGGGAACCGGGCGATGGTGCAGCTGTGTGTGCTCGGGTTCGTGCTGTTCTTCGCCTGCTACGGACAGTTCGAGTCGGGTCTGAGCGCCTACGGTGTCGAGGCCGCCGGGATCTCCACGTCCGCGCTGGGCACCGCGCTCGCGGCGAACACCGGGATGATCGTGGTGGCGCAGTTCCTGGTGCTGCGGTTCGTCGAGCGGCGGCGGCGCTCGCGGGTGATCGCGGCCGTGGGTCTGATCTGGGCCGTGGCGTGGCTGGCGGCCGGGTACGCGGGGCTGGGGCACGGCAGCCAGGAGATGGCGACGGCGGCCTTCGTATCGACGTACGCGCTGTTCGGGCTGGGTGAGGCGATGCTGTCGCCGACGGTGGCGCCGCTGGTCGCGGATCTGGCACCGGAGGGCCTGGCCGGGCAGTACAACTCGGCGTTCGCGCTGGTCAAGCAGCTGGCTCTGGCGGTCGGGCCAGCGGTGGGCGGGCCCATGGGGGCCTCGCTGCACGCGCCGTACATCGTGACGTTCCTGCTGTTCTCGCTCGGCATCAGCGTGCTGGCGATCCGGCTGGGCCGTCGCCTCACCGAGGCGCAGGACCAGCCGTGGCTCGCCCGGAACCGGGTGGTCGCGCGCGGTGGGCCGGCGGCGGAGCCGGTATCCGCGGAGGCGTGAGAGCGAAGAGTGCGGTCGGGGCGCCGGCCGGGTGCGTGGGCATCCGGCCGGCGTTTCGCTGTCAGGGGGTGCGGGGCAGCGCGAACTCGCACCAGACCGCCTTGCCGCCGCCCGGGGTGCGTCGGCATCCCCAGTTCGACGCGATGGTCGCGACGATGGCGATGCCCCGGCCGGACTCGTCGCCGGGTTCCGCGCGGCGGCGGCGCGGGAGGTGGTCGTCGCCGTCCGTCACCTCGATGATCAGGCGGCGGTCGGTGCGGCGCAGCCGCAGGCGCATGGGCGGGGTGCCGTGCTGGAGGGAGTTCGCCACCAGCTCGCTCGCGGCCAGGACGCCCAGGTCGTGCAGGTCGGCGGGGAAGCGCCAGCTGGTCAGGACGCCGGAGGCGAAGGCACGCGCGCGGGGGGCCGCTTCCACGCCGCCGAGGAGTTCCAGGGCGGCGTTGCGGAACAGTTCGGCGTCGGGGCCGGTGCGGGCCGGGTGCTGGAGGACGAGGACGGCGACGTCGTCGTCGTGGTCGGCGGTGACGCCCGCGGTGCGGACCAGGCGGTCGCAGACGACCTGCGGGGTGCCGGTGGCGCCGGCGAGGGCGCGTTCCAGGGCGGCGATGCCCTCGTCGAGGTCCGCGTCGCGGCGTTCGACCAGGCCGTCGGTGTAGAGGACGGCGGTGGAGCCGGGGCCCAGGGCGATCGAGCCGGAGGAGTGCATCCAGCCGCCGGTGCCGAGCGGCGGGCCGGTGGGTTCGTCGGTGCGCTGGACGGTGCCGCTCTCGTCGCGGACCAGGATCGGCAGGTGGCCGGCCGAGGCGTACACCAGCCGTCCCTCGTTGGGGTCGTGGATGGCGTAGACGCAGGTCGCGATCTGGTTGGCGTCGATCTCGGTGGCGAGGCCGTCGAGGAGTTGCAGGACCTCGTGCGGGGGCAGGTCCAGGCGGGCGTAGGCGCGTACGGCGGTGCGGAGCTGGCCCATGACGGCCGCCGCGCGGACGCCGCGGCCCATGACGTCGCCGATGACGAGGGCGGTGCGGCCGCCGCCGAGGGTGATCACGTCGTACCAGTCGCCGCCGACGGCCGCCTCGGTGCCGCCGGGGTGGTAGGTCGCGGCGATGCGCAGGTCGTCCGGCTGTTCGAGTTCCTGGGGGAGCAGGGAGCGCTGGAGGGTGACGGCGGTCTCGCGCTGGCGGCGTTCACTGGCGCGCAGGCGTTCGGCGGCCTCCGCGTGGTCGGTGACGTCGGTGGCGAAGACGAGCACTCCGCCGCCGGTGCCGGCGCCTTCGCGGACCGGGGTGCAGGTGAACGTGTAGGAGCGGCCGTCGGGAGCCTTGCGGGACTTCAGGGTGCGGGGCTTGCCGCTGCGCAGGACCTGGTCGAGGAGGGGCAGCAGGCCCAGTTCGCACAGCTCGGGCAGGGCGTCGCGGGCGGGTTCGCCGGGCGGGCGGGCGCCGAAGGCCGCGGCGTACGCCTCGTTGACGTACGCCAGCCGGTGGTCGGTGCCGTGGACGAGGGCGACCAGGGCGGGGGTGCGGTCGAGGACCTCGCGCACCGGAAGGTCGTCGACGGCGGGGACGGGCGGCGGCTCGTCGGTGAGGTGTTCGGCGCGGGCCGCGGGGACGGCGCCCTCGCCTCGGCCCTCGCCCCGCCGGTCCGGGGTGGCCGTGGGTTCGGTCCGCGCTGCGGCGCGGCGCTGCGTTCCGGGGAGCCGGGCGCTCCAGCGCGTGAAGTTCACGAATCCTTGCCTCGTGTAGTCGTCGTCGGCCGGCTCCGGACCCGGCCCGGTCCTCCGGGGGCGGCGCGGTGGTGACCGCGGGGGGCCACCGCCCCTGGGAAGTGCGGCACTGGGAAAGCCTCGTGGGTTCGGCGGGCGGGGCGGGCGGCGGACCGCCCTGTCGGCGTGGACCAGTCTGGCAGTGTGGCCAACCGGACCGACATCCGTCAGACGCCCCGGCCGCCGCGGGAGTTCCTCGCTCCGGTCAGGACGACCCCTTCGGGTCGTGAGGAGGTTTTCCCCCGGCCGCGAGTTCGAACTCCGCACGGGGATGTTCGAGTGAACCGAGGGAGACGATCTCCCGTTTGAAGAGGCCGGCGAGGGTCCATTCAGCGAGGACGCGCGCCTTGCGGTTGACGGTGGGCACGCGGCTGAGGTGGTAGGCGCGGTGCATGAACCACGCGGGGTAGCCCTTCAGCTTGCGTCCGTAGACGTGGGCGACGCCCTTGTGCAGGCCGAGGGAGGCGACCGAGCCGACGTACTTGTGGGAGTACGTCTCCAGGGGCTCGCCGCGCAGGGAGCGCACGATGTTGTCGCCGAGGACGCGGGCCTGGCGGACGGCGTGCTGGGCGTTGGGGGCGCACTCGGCGCCGGGGCCGGCGGCGGTGACGTCGGGGACGGCGGCGGCGTCGCCCGCGGCCCACGCGTGCGCGTGCCCCTCGACGGTCAGCTCGGCGGTGCACTTCAGGCGGCCCCGCGCGGTGCGCGGCAGGTCGGTGGCGGCGAGCAGGGGGTGGGGCTTGACGCCGGCCGTCCAGACGACCGTACGGGTGGGATGGCGGCTGCCGTCGCTGAGGACGGCGGTCCGGTCGGCGCAGGACTCCAGGCGGGTGCCGAGGAGGACCTGGATGTTGCGGCGGCGCAGTTCGGAGACCGTGTAGCGGCCCATCTCCTCGCCGACCTCGGGCAGGACGCGGTCCGAGGCCTCGACGAGGATCCACTTCATGTCCTCGGGGCGGATGTTGTGGTAGTACCGCGCGGCGTAGCGGGCCATGTCCTGCAGTTCGCCGAGCGCCTCCACGCCGGCGAAGCCGCCGCCGACGAAGACGAAGGTGAGGGCGGCGTCGCGGATCGCGGGGTCGCGGGTGGAGGAGGCGATGTCCATCTGTTCGAGGACGTGGTTGCGCAGGCCGATGGCCTCCTCGACGGTCTTGAAGCCGATGCCGTGGTCGGCGAGACCGGGCACGGGGAGGGTACGCGAGACGGAGCCGGGCGCGAGGACCAGTTCGTCGTAGGTGAGGGTCTCCGGGGGTGCGGCGCGCTCCTCGGTGGCGAGGGTGGTGAGGGTCACGGTGCGCTCCGCGTGCCGGACGGACCGGGCCTCGCCGACGATGACGCGGCAGTGCGGCAGGACGCGGCGCAGGGGTACGACGACGTGGCGCGGGGAGATGGCGCCGGCGGCCGCCTCGGGGAGGAACGGCTGGTACGTCATGTACGGGTCGGGGGTGAGGACGGTGATCTCGGCCTCGCCCCGCTTCAGTTCGTGTCTCAGCTTCCGCTGGAGGCGCAGGGCCGTGTACATCCCGACGTAGCCGCCACCGACAACGAGAATGCGCGCACGTTCCTTCACCATCCCATGACGCACCCGGCGCCTGCGTTTGTCCACAGCCCCGGCAATTTGTGTGACAGGGCGCGTGGCGCGGCCGGGGTTGGCCGAATCACCGGGGTACGGGGAAGCGGCGCAGGTCAGGGGGTGTGATCCGGGGGAGATGCGAGGGTGGAACCGGGACGTATACGACCCGTACTCCGATCGGGGGGCGCTCCGTGCGGAACCTGCCCCTTCTGAATTGACTGTCTCTCAACTATGTTCGTCTCTCGACGGGGTGTAGGGGGATGCCTCTCGTGTCCGCGACGGGCGGGCGCGGCGGGCAGGCTCGACCGGCTGCTCGATGGTTCGGGCGGTTCCACGCGCTCCGGCATCCAATGGCGGGGAGAGTCTCCGGGGGGAGACGTCATTACCGGGGGATTTCTTATGCACATTCAGGACTCTCGTTGGTCTTCCGCGTCTGCCATCGCACCCGGCGGCGCGGTCGGCGCGGCGGTGGGCGGCACGCGCGCGGACGGCGCGCGGACGACACCGCTGCGTGTGGACGCACAGCGCAACCTGGAGCACGTACTGCGCGCGGCCCGTGAGGTCTTCGGCGAGCTGGGGTACGGCGCGCCGATGGAGGACGTGGCGCGGCGCGCGCGCGTCGGTGTCGGCACGGTCTACCGGCGCTTTCCGAGCAAGGACGTCCTGGTCCGGCGGATAGCCGAGGAGGAGACCGCGCGGCTGACCGACCAGGCGCGGGCCGCGCTCGGGCAGGAGGACGAGCCGTGGTCGGCGCTGTCCCGCTTCCTGCGGACCTCGGTCGCGTCGGGCGCGGGTCGGCTGCTGCCGCCGCAGATCCTGCGGGTCGGGGTCGCCGACGAGGCGGGCGCGGCGGCGGACGAGGCGCGGGTGCCGCAGCAGCGGTCCCAGCCCGGCGGCGGTGAGCTGCGGCTGGTGCCGGAGCAGCCGGCGGCCGGGGACGACGCGGGCGCGGCGGCCCTGCTCGACGTGGTGGGCCAGCTCGTGGAGCGGGCCCGCGCGGCGGGCGAGCTGCGGCCGGACGTGTCGGTGTCGGACGTCCTGCTGGTGATCGCGACGGCGGCGCCCTCGCTGCCGGACGCGGCGCAGCAGGCGGCGGCCTCGGCGCGGCTGCTGGACATCCTGCTGGAGGGGCTGCGGTCGCGGCCGGCGTGACGGTTGTCCGGTGGGTGACCGAGCGGGTCGCTCCAGGGTGACCGGATGAGGTGACAGGGGTGTGGGTGGGGTGCCGCCCGCGCCCCTGTCGGCTTTCCTCGCGCCCGCGGGCGGCGGGTTTGTGCGCGCCGTGCCGGGTTCGTGCACGGCGCGTCGGGTTCGTGCGCGTCGCGTCGGCTTCCCGCGCGTCGTGCCGGGTTGCGCGCGCCGCGTCGGTTTCCCGGACAGCCGGTGCGTTCGGTGTGCGGGGCGCGTCGTCTCGCGGCCGGGAACGGCCCCGGTGTCCAGGGACATCCGTGGAGCATTCCCCGAACGGGTGAGTGTCAGTACCGATTCGGCGCAAGTGCGCTCGGACGAGTGGATGACGTCTCTTGCCGGGGAGTAGCCGGAATCCGGTGTGGCACGCTGACCCGGTGGTCGGGACCGGTGGGGCAGGCGGCGAGGGCTTTCCGCGATGAGTGGTGACGGGCGGGACGAGTCGCTGGGCGAGGGCGCACCCCAGGCCGGCTCACCTTCACCCCAGGTGCCCAGTCAGGGCGGACGGCGCGCGGGCCGGGTGCCGGCGGGCCGTCCCGGCGAGGGTGCCGTACCGGCGCAGCGCGACCGGCGTGACGACGGCGGCATCCTGCCGCCACGGGAACTGCCGCCTTCCGACGCCCAGCTGATCGACCGGATGCGCTCCGGCGACGACACTGCGTACGAGAAGCTGTACCGGCGCCACGCGGACGCCGTGCGCCGTTACGCGCGTACCTGCTGCCGTGACGCCCACACCGCCGACGACCTCACCGCCGAGGTCTTCGCCCGGATGCTCCAGGCGGTGCGCGGCGGCTCCGGCCCCGAGCACGCCGTACGCGCCTATCTGCTGACCAGTGTCCGGCGCGTCGCCGCGCGGTGGACGGACTGCGCCAAGCGGGAACAGCTCGTCGACGACTTCGCGGTGTTCGCCGCGCAGGCCGCGCGGGTCCCCGAGACGTCCGGCCCGGCCGGCTCCCCCGGTTCCTTCGGCGCCGGTACCGACCTGGGCGCGGACGTGCGGGCGATGCACGAGGCCGAGCAGTCCCTCGCCATGCGCGCCTTCCGCTCGCTGCCCGAGCGGTGGCAGGCCGTGCTGTGGCACACCGAGGTCGAGGACGAGTCGCCGAGCGAGGTCGCCACGCTCTTCGGGCTCGACGCCAACGGCACCCGCGTGCTCGCCAGCCGCGCCCGCGAGGGCCTGAAGCAGGCCTACCTGCAGGCCCATGTGTCCACCGCCCTCGCCACCGACGAGGAGTGCGCCCGCTACGCCGACCAGCTCGGCACCTACGCCCGCCGCAAACTGCGCACCCGCGCGGAGCGGGGCCTGCGCAAGCACCTGGAGGAGTGCGCCAGGTGCCGGCTGGCGGCGACCCAGGTCGAGGAGGTCGCCGGCGGCATCCCCGCCGTGGTTCCGGTGGCCGTCATCGGCTGGTTCGGTGCCGCCGGGTACGGGAAGGCGGCCGGGCTCGTCGCGGGCGGCGCCGGAGCCGGGGCTGCGGGCGCCGCGGGCGCGGCAGCGGCCGGCGGAGGCACGTCCGGCGGTGCGGCAGGCGGTGCGTCGGGCGCCGGGGGTGCGTCCGGTGGTGCGGGGAGCGGCGCGGCCGCCGAGGGCGTGGGCGCGCCGGTGAAGGCCGGTGTCGCGGCCGGTGTGGTCGCGGTGGCCGCCGCTGCCGTGGCGCTCGCGCTCGTGGGGGACGACACCACGCCCAGGGAGCCGGTGGCCAGGCCGCCCGCGTCCGCGCCCCAGCCGGAGCCGCCGTCCCCCGCCCCCTCGCCCGAGAATCCCGCACCGCGGGCCCCGGCCGTCACGCCCGTCGCCGCCCCGCCACCCGTCCCGAGTCCCACACCCACGCCCGTCGCCGCCCCGCCACCCGTCCCGAGCCCCACACCCACGCCCACCCCGGCGCCGACCCCGTCCCGCGACCCCGCGCCCTCTGCGACGCCCACCCCCAGCCCGACGCCCACCCGGACTCCCCCGCCCGGCCCCACCCCGGCTCCGACGGCCACGCCGACACCCGCGCCCACACCACCGCCCGCGCCGGTCGTCTACCAGTGGAGCGAGCTGGCGTACGACATCAGCGGCGACGACACCAAGCCAGAGATGCGCATCGGCGAGAGCGGCTGGGTGTGGCAGCGGCAGGGCCTATGGATCGGCGGGACGTCGTACGCGCGCGGGGTCACCGTCCACGGCCGGTCCTCCGTGACCATCGACCTCAACCGTGACTGCTCCTCCTACCAGGCGCTGGTCGGCGTCGACGACATGACGCTGAAGCTCGGCAAGGTGTCCTTCTCCGTCTACGCCGACGGCGTACGGCTGTGGCATTCCGGCATGGTCAAGGGCGGCGACCCGGCCGTCCCGGTCCGGGTGAACCTGGCCGGACGGAAGACCGTACGGCTGGTGGTCGAGCCGCACGGCCACCTGGACCAGGTGGCGGTCGCGGACTGGGCGGAGTCGCGGTTCACCTGCTGGTAGGGGTCCGCGCGGGACGGGTGGCGGCGGCCTCGTCGAGTTCGCCGGCGATCTCCTCCAGCGTGAGGGCGGCGCCCCGCGCGCATTCGGCGGCGTACCGCTCGGCGCCCAGCGCGGCGCGCGCCGCGGCCTCGGTGCGGTGGGTGCGCGCCCCCTCCGGCCGGGGGCGCGGCAGGCCGCCGCGCAGCCGCTCGCCGGCCGCGAGGAGCCGGGCCGTGCGCGGGTAGTCGCCGAGCCGCCCCAGCACGTTGGCCGCCTCGTCCACGATGCTTCCCGTGACCGTCTCGGCGCAGTGCTCCGCCACCGCGCGGCGCAGGGCGCGGGCCATCTTCGGCAGCGCCCGCTCCGGGCCCTCCTCGACGGCCGTGACCATCGCGTCCAGCAGGCGCAGCGCCGCGACGAACTGGGGCGGGGGCGTACCGCGGGCGATCCGCTCACCGATCGTCCGGCACAGCTCGCGCGCGCGGACGATGTCCCGGTCCTCCAGCGCCATGTAGGCCCGCAGCAGCGACACGAACGCCTGGGCGTCCGCCACCCAGTAGCGGTCGGCGGCCTCCTCCGCCTCGGTCAGGGCGGCCTCGGCGGCGCGGCGGTCGCCCGAGCGGTAGGCGATCTCCGCGAGGCGGGCGATGAGGAACGGTGTCTCGGCGTACGCCCCGACCTCGTGGGCGAGCCGCAGTGCCTCCCCGTACTCCTCGCGGGCCTCGGTGAACCGGCCGCGCGCCATGGCCGCCTCGCCCGACGCGCTGCACACCTGCGCCCGCATCCAGCGGTCGCCGACGCGCCGGCTGAGGACGCGCAGCTCGGCCAGGTCCTCGTCGACCCCGTTCAGCCCGCCGGAGGAGTCGACGACGATGTGGGTGCGCAGCATCAGGGCCACGCCCAGCTCCCAGTCGCCGCCGTACGCCCGGCAGTTGGCGACCGCCGCGTCCAGGACCGCGCGCACGTCCGCGCCGAGCCGCTGGAAGACGGTCAGCGGCCAGACGATGCCGGGCATCCGCGCGGCGTGCGGGCCGCCCCGCTCGTAGGCGGCCCGCAGGCGGGCGACATGGCGCGCGTACCGCGGGTCGGTCGTCAGGTCGCGCGGCTCGGTTTCCGAGGTGAGGAACAGGTGGAACATCCGCAGGTCCCGGCGCAGGGAGTGCAGCGGGTGCCGTTCGTCGTCCGGCGGGGCCTCGACGAAGGCGTCGGCGTCGGTGTCGTCGGGGGTGCCGGGCGGCGCGCTCAGGCGCAGGACGCGGTTGATCCAGCGGGCGCCCTCGTGACGGTAGTTGCGCAGCCACCAGAACCAGCCCATGGCGAGGGCGATGGCGGCGGCGTCCGCCTCGTCGCCGGCCGTCAGCGCGCGGTCGAGTGCCGCGCGGATGTTGTCCAGCTCGGTCTCCAGGCGGGAGATCCACGGCAGCTGCCCGGCGGAGCGCAGCCGCGGATCGGCCTCCTCGACGAGCGAACGCACCCACGCGCGGTGCCGTCGTTCGGCGGCGGCGCGCCGGCCGGGGGCCTCGGCGGCGCGCTGGGCGGCGTACTCGTGGATGGTCTCCAGCAGCCGATACCGCATACCCTCGGCGCCCTGCCCCGCGGATGGGGCCGCCACGACCAGGGACTTGTCGACGAGCGCGCCCAGCAGGTCGGCCACCGGGCCGCCGCACACGGCCTCCGCCGCGGCGAGGTCCCAGCCGCCCGCGAAGACGGACAGCTCGCGCAGCACCGTCCGCTCCCCCTCGTCGAGCAGGTCCCAGGACCAGTCGACGACCGCGCGGAGGGTCTGCTGGCGGGGCAGGACGGTGCGGCTGCCGGAGGTGAGCAGGCGGAAGCGGTCGTCGAGGCGGTCGGCGATCTGCCGGGGGGTGAGCAGCCGCAGCCGGGCCGCGGCCAGCTCGATGGCGAGCGGCAGCCCGTCGAGGCGGCGGCAGATCTCCGCGGCGGCCTCCTCGTCGCGCAGCAGCGCGTCGGCGTCGGGGCGGACGGCCGCCGCGCGCTCCGCGAACAGGCGCCGCGCCTGGTCGGGGGAGAGCGGGTCGACCGGCCGCACCGACTCGCCGGGCACACCCAGGGGCTCACGGCTGGTGGCGAGGATCGTGAGCCCGGGGCAGCGGGTCAGCAGGGTTTCGGCGAGGTCCGCCACCGCGCCGATCACGTGTTCGCAGTTGTCGAGGATCAGGAGCCGGCTGCGCGTGGCGCAGTGCTCGACGAGCAGGGCGACCGGGTCGTCCTGCGGGGTCGCCAGGTCGTGGGTCATCAGCGTGGTCTTCCGCAGACCCAGCGCGTTGACCACCGCGCCCGGCACCGCCTCCGGCCGGTCGAGCGGGGCCAGCTCGACCAGCCACGCCTGGGGGAGACCGGCGGCGGCCTCCTCGGCGAGACGGGTCTTTCCGGAGCCGCCCGGTCCGGTGAGGGTGACCAGGCGAGCCCTGCGCACTTCCGAACGAATCGCGTCCAGCTCGCGTTCCCGCCCCACGAAACTCGTCAGCCGGGGGCGGAGGTTGCCGGTGGGTTCGGGGCGGGGAGGGGTGAGGTGAGGCACGGCGGCTGGCCTCTTGCCGTCCCCTTCACCCAGCAACTCCTGGTACAGGGCCCGCAGCTCCGGCCCCGGGTCCGTGCCCAGCCCCTCCGCCAGCGCGCGCCGCGCCGTGTCGTAGGCGGCGAGGGCCTCCGCCCTGCGGCCGGTGTCGCGCAGGGCGCGCAGCAGCAGAGCGTGCAGGGCCTCGTCGTACGGACTGGCCTGGGTCAGCTCGCTCAGTTCGGGTACGACGTCCTGGGCGCGGCCCAGGCGCAGGTCCGCGTCGATCCGCGCGCGGACCGCCTCCAGCCGCAGTGTCTCCGGGCGGGTGGCGGCGGTGCGGTCCGGGAGGTCGGCGAGGGCGGGGCCGCGCCACAGGGCGAGCGCGTCGGCCAGGTCACGGGCGGCGGCGGCCGGGTCGCCGCGGTCCAGGGCGGCCGTGCCCTGGCGGACGAGCCGTTCGAAGACGTGCAGGTCGACGTCGTCCGGGTCCGCGGCGAGCCGGTAACCGCCCGGCTCGGACACCACGGCCCCCTTGCCGACGGCCCGGCGCAGCCGCCCGACCAGGGCCTGCAGCGCGGCGTGGGCGTCCTGCGGCGGGTCGTCCGCCCAGACCTCGTCGATCAGGGTGTGGGCCGCGACCACCCGCCCGGCCCGCGCGGCGAGCGCGGCGAGCAGGGCACGCACGCGTGGACCCCCGACGGGTATGGCGCCGCCGTGGTCGTCCTCCGCCTGGGTGATCCCCAGGATTCCGTACCGCACCGGATCATTGTGGCCGGGGGGCGCCGGCGGGGCACCGGCATTCGACCGGGGGCGCTTGGCGCGCGGGGAGGGGGTTCGCACAGGGGGGTCTGGAGGAGGGCCGCGCGGGGAGCGGCAATTGACCGCGCGGTGTGCCCCACAGGGACGGCAATTCACCACGCGGCGTGCCGCGCGAGAACGGGGGTTTACCCCGCAACCGCGCACCACGCGGAGAGCAGCGACTTACGACGTGGCGCACCACGCGGGGGCGCGGCCCGTCCGGCAGCGTGCCCCGCCGGGGGGATCCCCGGTGGCATGTCAGTGATGTGCAACAGGGCCCTCGGCTCGGCGCGGCTGCGGCCTCCAGGGCCGACCGGACTGCCGTACGGCAGTCAGGCACGGCTCAGCGGTCACGCACTCACCGGCACCTCCGGAGCCCCGCCGCAGCGCGCCCCACGCGCGCGTGCCGGACGAGACGGGCGGGACGTCCTCACGGCCGCCCGCAGCCACACACACCCTCAGCCCTCACGCCCTCCGCGCCGCCGCCCCCGCTCCCAGCGCGCCCCGCTGGGGGACGATGCCCGCGGGGACCGCGCGGGCGCGGGCGGGGGTGCCGGTCCAGCAGGTGCCGCGACGGGCGAGGAGGCGGCGGAGCCAGAGTTCCAGGGAGACGAGGTCGGCGAGGCCGTCGAGGGGCAGGGGCTCGCCCTCGGCGGCGCGGCGCAGGGCCTTGCGGACCACGCGGGCCTCGACCAGGCCCGCCTGCGCGAGCAGCGGGGTGTCGAAGAGGGCCATCAGGGAGTCGGCGGCCACGCGCAGCCCGGCGCGGGCGGCGGCCGCAGCCGGGGCCTGGGAGGTGGCGCCCCAGCCGGGCGGCAGCTCGGCGACCCCGGCGCCGGCCAGCACGGACCGCAGGATCGCGGCGCGCGCCCCCGGCTGGACGCGCAGCGCCTCGGGCAGTTCGCGGCACGCGCGGACGACCTGGTTGTCGAGGAACGGCGTGTGCAGGCGCTGGAAGCGGATCTCGGCGGCCTGCTCCAGCACGCGGACGTCGGCGGCGGTGCGCGCGAGGGCCGCGCGGGCGCGGAAGTCCCCGGGGCGCAGACCGGGTCCGACGGCGGACCGCTGGAGCACGCCCTGAAGGCGAACCGATACTTCCGCCAGTGCCTCCCCGGTCAGCCAGCGCGCCGCGGGGCCGGGCCTGGCCCAGGTGAGCGCGGCGAGAGACGCCCCCACGGCGCCCCCGGGTTCGTCGAAGCAGCGCTCCATCAGCCGCTCGGCGAGGCCTTCGACGCCCGCGCGGTAGGGCGTACGGGCGAGGCGGCGGGCCGCGGCGTACACGCGCGCGGGGACCAGGACCGAGCCGTCCGCCTTGGCGAGGGCGGCCACGGGGCGCACCAGGTGCCGGCGGCGGCGGTCCATCAGCAGGTCGGCGAGGCGCGCGGGGTGGGCGTCGAGGACCTGGCGGGCGCCGTAGCCGGTGAGGTGGTCCGCGCTGCCCGCGGCGAGCCGGGCGCGGTGCCGGGCGGCCGACACCAGGCAGGAGCTGGGCTCGTCGGTCAGCGGGCCGTCCAGCTCGGCGTACGGCAGGGTCTCCTCGCCGCCGGTGACGACCACGTGGTGCAGCCGGGGCCCGGCGGCGAGCGCGCCGGCCCGTTCCAGCTCGGCTTCCCGTCCGCCGACGGTCAGGTCGTTGAAGGTGACGGCCAGCAGCCGCTCTCCGGCACCGGTGCCGTGCCCGAGGACAGTGCCGGGCATGCCAGGCAGGCCGGCCGCGAGCAGGGCGAGGGTCGCGGAGGCGGGGCCGCCGGAGAGGTCCGCGCCGATGCCGGGCACGGGCATGCCCCGCGCGGCACGCCGTTCGGCCGGGCCCATGCCGGGCACGGGCCCGGGGTCGATGTCGGCGCCGGGGACGTGGCGGGGCGCGGAGAGCCTGGCCCGCACCGCCTCCACCAGGGCGTCACGGACGGCGTCCACCGCGCGGTCGGGATCGGCCGGGGGCGCGGCCACCGCGAGGGAGGCGACCTGCTCGTATCCGGCGATCTCCCGCGCCCCGGCGCGCAGGATGAGCGCGTGCCCCGGCGGAATGCGCCGCACGCCGTCGTACGGGGTGGACTCCTGCACCGCGGCCGGTACGTCGGGGGCGGCCAGCAGTGCGGCGAGGTGCCCGAAGTCGAGGTTGGCCTCGACGAGGTCGGCGAGCGGCAGCGCGGCGGTGGCGTAGGCGGTGCCGCCGGCCCAGGGGGTGTGGAAGATGGGGCGGGCGCCCGCGAGGTCGCCGCAGACGGTGATGCGGCGCCCGACCTGGACGACCGCCGTGTAACTGCCCGGCCAGGCGGTCAGGTGGCGCAGGGCGCCGCCGCGCGCGGCGAAGAGCCCGACGCGCAGCTGTTCGTCGGTGGCGCCGCAGGTGCCGAGGACGGCGATGCGGGTCTGCGGGTCGGCGGTGACCACGCGGACCTCGTCGGGGCGCCAGTCGCCGACCGCCCACAGCGGATCGGGGTCGCCCCACAGGAGTTGGGAGCCGACCGGGTGGAGGGTCTCGCCGTCGTATCCGGTGGCGCCCGCCGTGCCGATCGCGGCGGCGCCCGCGGCGGTGCTGCTCCACCCCACCAACCACCGCATCGACGCCTCCACGAGCTGTGGACAACCAGTGCACCGCAGGAACCGGTTCACCATGCTGCCACGAAGGACGCGCCGGGGAGCGTCGGCGGAGCCGCTTGTGATCCCCTGAATGCGCCCCGCGCGCCCTGGCATGCGCCGCCGGAATGTGCCCTGTCCTCACAAGGGCCGCGCCTCGCACGGAGGTTGGCGTGCCGCAGGCGCGGCAGCCGGCACTCGTCGCCCCGAGGCGGCCGCAACAGGCCCGAGGAGGCGGCTCCTTGTCACGGCGAGGAGACACACCCCCGCTACGGCGAGGAGACCGCCCCTCGTTACGCGAGAAGAGCGCATCCCGTCACGGCGAGGAAGCGCGCCCCAGCGACGAGATGGCGCCCTGGCGAAGAGATGGCGCCCCGGCGACGACCTGGCGCCCGGCGCCCTCAGCGAGGAGATCGCACCCCCCGCGAGCAGATCGCACCCCCGGCGACTCGAATGCGCCCCCAATACGCCCCCCACAAAACCTCAACGCGCCCTCAAACCACATGGTCGCTGCAGGGTTCACCCCTCGCACGAGGGATCGGTTTTCGGCCATTCCAAGACCACGAGATTCTCTCGGCACGCGCGCCGTGCACGCTCCGTGCACACTCCGTACAGGCTCTGCGCATCGCCGGGTGGGCGCACGGCCCGGGAAACGGAACTCGCCCCCCGGGCCGGACCGCCGCCCGCGGGGATGTGAGGCGGCGGTGTCCCCCAGCCCACTGGTCAGTACAGCGGGCCGACCCACGCAAGAGCCATGGAACCGCTCCCGAGGTGGCCGGAGTAGAGCGCACGGACGGGCGCACGGCCACACAGCGGGAGCGCGTCGCAACCGTGCGTACAGGGCCCGTACTCCCGTGCGGACCACAATCCCGCCATCCGGAACAATGCCCCTTAACGCTTGGGATGCGGCGAACTACGCTGGGTTTACGAATGCCGCGTGGTTATGCCAGTACGGCAGCCGTCTGTGTCGAGGGGTGGCGCATGTCCAGGGAGCAACGCGGGCCGAACGAAAAGCTCGGCGCCGTTCTCGCCCTCGCGGGAATCAGCAACGCGGGACTCGCACGACGCGTCAACGACCTGGGCGCGCAGCGCGGGTTGACGCTTCGGTACGACAAGACGTCGGTGGCGCGCTGGGTGTCCAAGGGCATGGTCCCGCAGGGTGCCGCACCGCACCTCATCGCGGCCGCCATCGGCCAGAAGCTCGGCCGTCCGGTGCCGCTGCACGAGATCGGCCTGGCGGACGCGGACCCCGCGCCCGAGGTCGGCCTCGCCTTCCCGCGGGACGTCGGCCAGGCGGTGAAGTCCGCGACCGAGCTGTACCGCCTCGACCTCGCGGGCCGCCGCGCCGGCTCCGGCGGCATCTGGCAGTCGCTGGCCGGATCGTTCGCCGTGAGCGCGTACGCCACACCCGCCTCACGGTGGCTGATAACCCCGGCCGACAGCTCGGTGGCGCGCGAGGCGAGCCCCGCCGAGGGCTCCGGCGCACCGATCAAAGTCGGCCACAGCGATGTGCAGAAACTGCGCGAGGCCGCCGAGGACGCCCGGCGCTGGGACTCCAAGTACGGCGGCGGCGACTGGCGTTCCTCCATGGTCCCCGAGTGCCTGCGCGTGGAGGCCGCCCCGCTCCTGCTGGGTTCCTACTCCGACGAGGTCGGCCGCGCCCTGTTCGGCGCCGCCGCGGAACTCACCCGCCTCGCGGGCTGGATGGCGTTCGACACCGGCCAGCAGGAGGCCGCCCAGCGGTACTACATCCAGGCGCTGCGCCTGGCCCGCGCGGCGGCCGACGTGCCCCTCGGGGGCTATGTGCTGGCGTCGATGTCGCTGCAGGCCACCTACCGCGGCTTCGGCGACGAGGGCGTGGACCTCGCGCAGGCCGCCCTGGAGCGCAACCGCGGCCTGGCCACCGCGCGCACCATGAGCTTCTTCCGCCTCGTCGAAGCGCGCGCCCACGCGCGCGCGGGAGACGCCCAGGCGGCCGGCGCGGCCCTGAAGGCGGCCGAGAGCTGGCTGGAGCGCGCCCGCCCCGGCGACCACGACCCGTCCTGGCTCGCCTTCTACTCCTACGACCGCTTCGCCGCCGACGCGGCCGAGTGCTACCGCGACCTGAAGGCCCCCCGGCAGGTCCGCCGCTTCACCGAGCAGGCCCTGTCGAAGCCCACCGAGGAGTTCGTGCGCTCGCACGGGCTGCGGCTGCTCGTCGGCGCGGTCGCCGAACTGGAGTCCGGGAACCTGGACGCGGCCTGCGCCCAGGGCGTCCGCGCGGTGGAGGTCGCCGGGCGGATATCGTCCGCGCGGACCACGGAGTACGTGAAGGACCTCCTGCACCGCCTGGAGCCGTACGGCGACGAGCCGCGCGTCGTGGAGCTGCGCGAGCGGGCCCGCCCGCTGCTGATGGCCCCGGCGTGACGCCGGTCGCGCGGCGGCCCGCCTCCCGGGTGTGAGGGCATTGTCAGTGGCGCGGTGCACTATCGGAGCCGGGAGGTGGCACAGGTGCGGGAGATCGCCTACGACTGTGACGTGCTGGTGATCGGCGGCGGGATCGTCGGCCTGTCGACGGCGTACGCGATCACGCGCCGGGCTCCGGGCACGCGGGTGACGGTGCTGGAGAAGGAGGCGGGCCCGGCCCGGCACCAGACGGGCCGCAACAGCGGCGTGATCCACAGCGGCATCTATTACCGCCCCGGCTCCCTCAAGGCGCGGTACGCGGTCCGCGGCGCCGCCGAGCTGGTCAAGTTCTGCGCGGAGTACGACATCGCGCACGCCGTCACCGGCAAGCTGATCGTCGCCACCGACCGCGCCGAGCTGCCCCGCCTGCACGCCCTGGTGCAGCGCGGCCGGGAGAACGGCATACCGGTGCGCGAGCTGGGCGCGGCACAGATCGCGGAGTACGAGCCGCAGGTGCGGGGCCTCGCCGCCATACACGTCGGCACGACCGGGATCTGCGACTTCACCGGCGTCGCCCGCCGGCTGGCCGGCGCGTCCGGCGCGGAGATCCGCTACGGCGCCCGCGTGGTCCGGGTGGACCGCCGCCCCGAGCTGGGCGTGGCCGTGCAGACGGCCGACGGCACGATCGTGCGGGCGCGCGTGCTGGTGAACTGCGCCGGGCTGCACTGCGACGAGATCGCCCGGCTGACGGGGGACGACCCGCAGATGCGGATCATCCCGTTCCGCGGCGAGTACTACGACCTGCGCCGGCCCGAGCTGGTGCGGGGCCTGGTCTACCCCGTCCCCGACCCGGCGTTCCCGTTCCTCGGCGTCCACCTCACCCGTGGCATCGACGGCAGCGTCCACGTCGGCCCCAACGCGGTCCCCGCCCTGGCCCGCGAGGGGTACGGCTGGGGTGTCGTGCGGCCGCGCGAGCTGGGCACCACCCTGGCCTGGCCCGGCGCCTGGCAGCTGGCCCGCCGCCACTGGCGGTACGGGGCGGGGGAGCTGCGCCGGTCGGTGTCCAAGGCGGCGTTCACCGAGGCCGTCCGCAGACTCCTGCCCGCCGTCACCGCGGCGGACCTGGAGCCTGCGGCGGCCGGGGTACGCGCGCAGGCCGTGCTGCGCGACGGCACGCTGGCCGACGACTTCCTCATCCAGGAGGCCCCCCGCACGGTGCACGTCCTCAACGCCCCCTCCCCCGCCGCGACGGCGTCCCTGCCCATCGGCCGGGAGGTCGCCCGCCGCGCGCTGGCAGCCCTGGAGGAGCGCTGAGCACCGCACCGGCCCCCGCGAGGCGACCCCGTAGACTCGATGCCACTGTGTCTGACTCCCTGAACGCCGCCCCCGCCCCCCGCCGCCCCAAGGGCGCGCCCCGGTTCCCCGAGGGTCCCCAGGCGGACCCCGCCGGTTCGCACTTCGAGCGGCGCATCCGGAGTTTCCAGCCGCGGCGCAGCCGGGTGACCGCGGGGCAGGCGGACGCGCTCAGGCGGCTGTGGCCCCGGTGGGGCTTCGACATCGACGGCTCGCGGGTCCTCGACCTCGCCGAGCTGTTCGGGAACGGCAACCCGGTCGTCCTGGAGATCGGCTTCGGCATGGGCGAGGCCACCGCCCAGATGGCGGCCGCCGACCCCGGCACCAACATCCTCGCGGTGGACGTGCACACCCCCGGCCAGGGCAATCTGCTCGGCCTCGCCGACCGGGGCGGCCTGACCAACGTCCGCGTCGGCAACGGCGACGCCATCATCCTGCTGCGCGAGATGCTGGCCCCGGACTCCCTCGACGGCCTGCGCGTCTACTTCCCCGACCCGTGGCCCAAGAAGCGCCACCACAAGCGGCGGCTGATCCAGCCGGCGTTCCTCAGCCTCGCCGCGACCCGGCTGAGGCCCGGCGCGCTGCTGCACTGCGCCACCGACTGGGAGCCGTACGCGGAGCAGATGCTCGAGGTCCTCACCGCCCACCCGGACTTCGAGAACACGCAGCCCGACGGCGGTTTCGCGCCCCGCCCGGAGTTCCGCCCGCTGACCCGTTTCGAGGGTCAGGGACTGGACAAGGGTCATGTCGTGAACGACCTGCTCTTCCGCCGCGTACCACACACAACGTCAGCTCAGCCTCCCGCCGACGCCTGATCCACCGCGGGCGGCTCCGTCCCTCGTAAGGGTCAATGCCGTGGCCAGCAGTCCCCCGTACCCCATGCCCCCCGGTGAAGCCGTCCCCGGTGCTCCCGCAGCCGGTGCCCCCGTTCCCGGGGCGCACCGGCCCGCGCACTGGTGGCAGCGTCCCTGGGTGCGCTACGGCGCGCTCATCACCCTGCTCGCGCTGTCCGGGCTCGTCATCCTCGCCCTGGTGCGCGAGGAGACCGGCACCGAGGGGTTCCTGGTGGGTCTGGGCCTGGCGGTCCTGCCCGTCCCGCTGCTCGTCGCCGCCTTCCGCTGGCTGGACCGGGTGGAGCCGGGCCCCTGGCGGAATTTGGTCTTCGCGTTCGCCTGGGGGGCCTGCGCCGCGGCGCTGATCGCGATCGTCGCCAACAGCTTCGCGACCCAGTGGATAGCCACGGCGACCGCCGACCCGGCCGGCGCGGACACCCTCGGGGCCACCGTCATAGCGCCGGTCGTGGAGGAGTCCGCCAAGGCGGCCGCGATCCTGCTGCTCTTCCTCTTCCGCAGGCGGGACTTCACGGGAATCGTCGACGGCGTGGTCATAGCCGGGGTGACCGCGACCGGCTTCGCGTTCACCGAGAACATCCTCTACCTCGGCACCGCCTTCGGCACCGACCAGATGCAGGGCGACAGCGGCATCGCCTCCGTCACCGCCGCCACCTTCTTCGTGCGCATCGTGATGTCCCCGTTCGCGCACCCCCTGTTCACCGTCTTCACCGGCATCGGCTTCGGCATCGCCGCCCTGTCCGGGCCCCGGCAGCGGACGCGCCGCCTGCTGCTGCCGCCGTGCGGCCTGCTGCTCGCGATGGGCATGCACGCGCTGTGGAACGGCTCCGCGAGCTTCGGCGGCTTCGCGTTCCTCGCGGTGTACGCCGCGTTCATGGTGCCCGCGTTCGGGCTGCTGACCTGGCTGGTGATCTGGACCCGGCAGCGGGAGCTGCGCACCGTCCGCGAGGAGCTGCCCGCGTACGTGGCCGCCGGCTGGCTGGGCCCGGCGGAGCCGTTCGCGCTCGGCTCGATGCGGGCCCGCCGGCTGGCCCGCGACCACGCCCGGCACCACCTCGGCAAACCGGCGGCCCGCGCGGTCGCAGAGTACGAGGCGTACGCGACGTCGCTGGCGTTCCTGCGGCACCGGGGGCGGCGCGGCCGGGCCGGTGCGGACTTCGTCTTGCGGGAGCGGGAGCTGCTGCACGAGCTGTGGCGCCGCCGGGAGGCCGCCCGTCCGGCCCTGGAGTACGCGGCGCGGATGACGGCGTCGCCGGTGCCGGTGATGATGCCGTGGCCGACGCAGCCGGGCCCCGGGGCGCCGTACCCGGCGTACCCGGCGTACCGGCCGCCGTACCCGGGGTTCCGTCCGCCGCACCCCGTGCAGCGGACGCCGCAGACCGCGTACCAGGCGCCGTATCCGGCCTACAACCCGTACCGGACGTGACCGGGCGGCGGCCCGTTGACCGGCAGCCCTGACGTCGGGGGGGCGCCGTCAGGACCGCCGGGGACCGGGAGAAGAAAGAAGAGAAGCGGAAGAGAGGGGCGAGCGCGCCGGCTCGGCGGGTGCGTCAGGGGGTGAGGCCCTTGCTCCGCAGCCAGGCCATCGGGTCCAGCGCGCCGCCGGCGGCGGTGTGGACCTCCATGTGCAGATGCGCGCCGCTGACGTTGCCCGTGGCGCCCACGCGGCCGATGACCTCGCCCGTGGTGACCTTCTGGCCCACGCTGACGCCGATCGACGACTGGTGGGCGTAGAGGATCTCGGTGCCGTCCTCCAGGGTGAGGACGGTCTTGTAGCCGTACGGCCCGTCCCAGCCGGCCTCCGTGATGGTGCCGGAGTGGACGGCCTTGATGAGGGTGCCGGTGGGCGCGGCGAAGTCGAGGCCGGTGTGGTAGCCGGAGGACCACATGGCGCCGGCCTGGCCGTAGCTCGCGGTGAGGACGTACGACGAGGTCGGCAGCGTGTACTGCTTGGCCAGCTCGGCCAGGCGCTCCGCCTCGGCCTTCTTGCGGGCCTCCTCCTCGGCGGCCTTCTTCGCGGCGGCCGCCTTGGCCTCGGCCTCCTTCTCCGCCTTGGCGGCGGCCTCGGCGGCCTCCTTCTCGGCGGCGGCCAGCGCCTCGGCGGCGGCCTTGGACTCGACCTGGTCCTGCTGCTGCTCGGCCTGCGCCATGATGCGGGCGCGCAGCGCCTCGCCGGCGTCGGTGGTGCCCTGCCCGGAGTCGGCGGCGGTGACGCCGATGCCGCTGAGCGGGGTGGCGGCGACTTCCGGGGCCTCGGCCTCGGTGTCGTCGGAGATGAGCGAGCCGACGTTCGGCAGGTCGGGCATGGAGATGGAGACCGGCGGCTTGCCGGTCTGCGCGGTGGCCATGCCGCCCGCGCCGACGGCGGCTATGACACCGACGCCCAGCACGGTGGAGCTGCGGGCGAGTCCGCCGCGCTGCTTGGTGACGCGATGCCGGCCGCGTACGGGGCGAATGGATTCCGCAGTCGGGTTCCACTCCTCCCACGGGCCCTCGTCGGTGCGCTGATCGCCGTACACGAAGGTGTCGGCGGGGTCGGCGGTGCGCTGGCCAGGCACGAACGGGGCCTCGGGGGCAGGCCGGTTGGACGCCACGTGGGCGTACTCCTTTCCTTCCTTCTCGCCTACCGGGTTAGCTGACGGGTTCGGAGCAGGAAGGTCTCCTACGCGCGTAAACCAGCCGTGCCCTGCGCGGTTTCAGCCGCTGTGGACCCGACCCCTTACGCCCGATTCACCCCAAAATGGTGGTTCCCCGGTTCCCTCACGGGATTCGGCGCGTGCGCACGGAGCCGCCTCTTGTGACGGCTGGGACGACCGCGCTGCGTTATCGGACGTTAATAGAACCAGGGGGTGATTTCCAAGCCGTTCCGCTTGATCATTACGGTTCGCCGGGCGGACGTAGCGCCCAGGAGCGGCTAAAAACGGGCGAGTTGACCTCGACTCTCAAACGCTTCAGCAGCGTTCGCGTTTTTGATGGTGACTCAGATGTTATGCGCAGTGGGGTCGGTCACTCACTGGTGGTGACAATCCGGGACGCCGTGCGTCTTCGGCCATGCGGCGGGCAACGCGGGCAACGCGCAGCCCCCGGAAGGGGTGGAAAACACTCAGGGCCGGAACCCGTTTCCGGATTCCGGCCCTGAGCCTTCAGTAGCGGGGACAGGATTTGAACCTGCGACCTCTGGGTTATGAGCCCAGCGAGCTACCGAGCTGCTCCACCCCGCGTCGGTGAAACCAGTGTACGCCATGCGCGGGACCCCTCGCGCCAGAGGTAGTTTCACTGGGAACCGACCCGGGATTCCGCCGTCTCCAGATGGGTGCGCCGATGCCCTACCCGTACGTCCTGCTCTCCGCCGCCGTCTCCCTGGACGGCTTCCTGGACGACACCGGCCCCGAGCGGCTGCTGCTGTCCGGCCCGGCCGACTTCGACCGGGTCGACGAGGTGCGGGCGTCCGTCGACGCGATTCTGGTGGGCGCCGGCACGATCCGCGCCGACAACCCGCGGCTGCTGGTGAACTCCCCCGAGCGCCGCGCGGCCCGGACGGCGGCCGGGAAACCGGAGTACCCGCTGAAGGTCACGGTCAGCGCCACCGGCGACCTCGACCCCGGGGCGCGGTTCTGGCACACCGGCGGCGAGAAGGTCGTCTACACGACCCCCGAGGGCGCCGGCCGCCTGCGGGCGTCGGGCATCGCGGACACCGCGGCGGTGGTGCCGCTCGCCGGGGCCTGGGACTGGCGCACCGTCCTGGAGCATCTGCACGACCTGCGCGGCGTACGGCAGCTGATGGTCGAGGGCGGCGGCACGGTCCACACCCAGCTTCTCCGACTGGGTCTGGCCGACGAACTCCAGCTCGCCCTGGCGCCCCTCTTCGTCGGCGACCCGGACGCCCCCCGCCTGTTCGGCCCCGGCCCCTACCAGCCGGGCCGGCTGCGCCTGGTGGAGACCCGCCCGGTCGGTGACGTGGTCCTGATGCGCTACCAGCCGACCGCCCCCGGCACCGGCACGACCGCGGTGGCCGCCGACCACCACTGGCTGGCCCGGGCCTGCGCCCTGGCGGCGCAGTGCCCGCCCTCCGCGACCGCCTTCAGCGTCGGCGCGATCGTCGTCGCCGCCGACGGCACGGAACTCGCCCGCGGCCACTCCCGCGAGGGCGACGACCCGGTCGTCCACGCGGAGGAGGCGGCCCTGGCGAAGATCGACCCGGCGGACCCGCGGCTGCCCACCGCGACCGTCTACAGCAGCCTGGAGCCCTGTACGCGCCGCGCCTCCCGGCCCCGCCCCTGCGCAGGTCTGATCCTGGACGCCGGTGTCCGCAGGGTCGTCACGGCATGGCGGGAGCCGGACACGTTCGTGGCGGGGGCGGACGGCGCGGGGGCCCTGGCGGCGCGGGGCGTGGACGTGATCGTCCTCCCCGAGCACGAGGAGCAGGCGAAGGCCCCGAACCGCCACTTGCCGGGCTGAGGAACGGGCGAAGGCCCCGAACCGCCACCTGCCGAGCCGAGGAACGGGCAAGCGCCCGGAACCGCCACCTGCCGAGCCGAGGAACGGGCGAAGGCCCCGAACCGCCACCTGCCGGGCCGAGGAACGGGCGAAGCCCCCGAACCGCCACCTGCCGGGCTGGCGCCGCGCCACTACTGGCCGCCCCGCGGGGCGGTCGCGCTCCCCGCGGGATGGAGGACGTCGTACAGCGCCACCGACAGGGCCATGTACCGGTCCGCCGCCGCGGCCACCTCGCTCAGCCCGCGCTCGACGAGCGGAACCGACCCGACCGCCAGGCCGCTGCCGCAGAGCGCGCCGCCGCGCCGGGCCTGTTCGGCGATCGCGGCCCAGTCCGCGGCCTCGGGGGCGTCGACCGGCGGAGCGGGCAGGCGGGCCGCCTGCGCCCCGTCGGCGGACCAGAAGGCGCACACCGGTCCGTACACATCCTGTGGATAACCGCGCGCGGGTGGATGCTCGGCCAGCGCGTCCCGCAGGGTGCGGTAGTCGGCCGCGTACGCGTTCATCGCGGTCTGGCCGCCCCTGGCCAGCCAGTCCCGCAGCCGTTCACGCTCCTTCGCCCTCTCCATCGCCGCCGCGCCCTGCCTGCCCTGCGCGGTCGAGGGGTCCGCGAACGCCTCCAGCTCCCGCTGACCGCTGAGCAGCAGCACCGGGGCCAGGCACGCCGCGACCACGTACGCCCGCCGCAGCGCCAGACGGCGGCGCCGCACCGGGGGCGGCAGCGGCGGCAGCGCCCGCAGCGCGAGGACGACCAGCGTCGTCAGCGCGGCGGCGGGCACGGCCAGGGCCGCCAGCCGGGGCAGCAGCATGAGCCGGGTCAGGTCCCACACCGGTCCCGGTCGCGGCGCGCAGCCGGCCCACAGCGTGGTCAGGCCGGGCACACAGCCCTCGGCCGCGGTGAGCGCCGTGGCCGTGAGCGTTCCGGCCGCCAGGCTCAGCACCGCCGCGCCGGCGGCCCGCGCCGGCCACCAGCCGCCGCGGGCGCGCAGCGCGACCACCACGGCGGTGACGGACGCCGCGGTGACCAGCGCCACCGCCGTCCACAGCATCACCTCCGGCAGCCACCCGCCGCGCAGCGCCGCCGCCTTCGACGGCCGCACCCCCGACAGCACGGCCCGGCAGACCACGACCGCGACGGCCCCGCCCCCGGCGCACCCGGCGGCGGACAGCAGCCGGCGCCGCCAGGACCGCGCCCGCCCCGTCACCGGCGATCACCACCCGGGCCCCGGCCTTCTCGGCGGCCGCGATCCGCTCCTGGGCCGCCGCCGCGCCGGTCAGCACCAGCGTGGGC
>NZ_JBFATR010000069.1:0-24754 GCF_040678395.1 Streptomyces sp. NPDC052687
CGGGCGGGTACGGGGGCGCGTCGGGCGCCGGAGATGCCGGGGCGTGCGCCGGGGGTGCGGGCGGGGCCGGGGGAGCCGGGGGCGCCGGGACGGAGGGCGGGGGCGGCGTGTTCCCGTACGGCATCGGGCCGTTGGCGTGCGGCGCGGGCGCGGGCGCGGGTACGGCGGGGGTGGCGGGGTGGGCGGCCGGTGCCTGGCCGTACTCCGGCGGCAGCGTGGCCTCCGCGCCGGGCTGCGGGGCGTACCCCGGAGGCAGCGAGGTGCCGGCGAGCCCCGGCGGTGCGGGTGAGGCCGGCGGCGGGATGTCCCGCGGGCGTGGCGGTACGGCCGACAGGTCGTATCCGCAGGCACCGCAGAAACGGTCCCCCTGTTCCAGCGGTTCCGCGCAGCTCGGGCACTGCGTCAGGGCGGCCTGCCGGGGCGGCATCTGCGACATCAACTACACCCACGTCCGGGGGCGGTAACGATTGGCACGTTCCACCAGGTCGATCCTCTCCTCGCCGCTCCGCGCCAGCCGTGCCAGCGTGCGGTACGAACGTTCCAGCCCGAAGCGCAGGCCCCGTTCGTCCAGGTCGCTGCCGAGCAGCGTCCGTCCCCCAGCGGCGGAAGGGACGGAACCCTGGCCCCCGGAGAGTATCCAGTCCAGGGCGCTGCCGAGCACTTCCGTGGCCAACTGCTCGCGCCGCGTCGGGTCCAGACCGTACGCGTCGAGCGCCTCGACCTGCCCCGCGGCGGCCGTCAGGTCCTCCAGGAAGGGTACGTCGGAGGCGGTGGCCGTGCGCTGCCGCAGCCGGGCCCGGACCGCGGCCACGCGGGCGGCCGTGTAGTGGATGGACGCCTCCGGGACCGACTCCAGCGTCCGGACGGCGGCCCGCCGGTCGCCTGCGGCGAGCTGGACGCGGGCCAGGCCGAACGCGGCGCTCACACAGCTCGGATCGGTCGACCACACCAGGCGGTAGTACTCGGCGGCGTTGTCCAGCTGGCCCAGCACCTCCGCGCACAGGCCGAGGGCCAGCTTGGGCGCCGTCTCGCCGGGGAACGCGTCGTAGATCGCGTCGAAGGCGAGCGCCGCGCCCTCGTGGTCGCCGGTCACCAGCGAGGCGACGCCCCGGTACCAGACCACCCGCCAGTCGTCGGGGCGCTCCTCCTCCAGCGCGGCCAGCACGGTCAGCGCGGTCGCCGTGTCCCCGTTCTCCAGCCACGCGCGCACCTGCCGCAGCCTGGTCTCCGCCGACTGCGCCGGTACGGCGGTCAGCGCGGCGATCAGCTCGGCCGGCGCGGACGTCAGCAGACCGGCCAGGAACCCGGCGTTGGGGTCGGCGGGGTCCACGTGCGGGACGGGCAGCGCGAGCGCGGCGGCGGCCGTCGGCACCGGCCTGACCAGGGACGGCGTACCGCCCGGGACGGGCGGGAGCGAGGGCGGCGGCGAGGCGGCGCGCGGGCCGGTCGGGCGCGCCCCCAGACGCGACACCTCCCCGGCCTGCGGGGGGAACATCTCCGTGTCGGTCACCCGCAGTTCCGGGCCGAACAGCGTCGACAGCGCCGGGCGGGCCCGGCCGGTCTGGAGGGAGACGACCTCGCGCAGGACGCCCGTCAGCTGCTCCGCCATCTCCTGCGCGGAGGTGAACCTGCGGTCCGGGTCCGGGTCCGTGGCGCGGACCAGGAGGCGGTAGAAGGACTCGTACTGCCGGAAGACCTCGATGGTGTCGGGGTCGGGCAGCGAGTCGGCGTAGACGTTGGTGTAGCCCTGGAAGTCGAGGGTGAGGACGGCGAGGGTGCGGCCCACCGTGTACAGGTCGGACGCCACCGACGGGCCGGCCTCGGCGACCTCGGGCGCCTGGTAGCCGACCGTGCCGTAGATCGCGGACTCGTCGTCGTCCATGCGGCGCACCGCGCCCATGTCGATCAGCTTGAGCTGGTCCTCGGTCTGGATGGCGTTGTCGACCTTGAAGTCGCAGTAGAGCAGGTTGCGGCTGTGCAGGTGGCCGAGGGCCTCCAGGGCCTCGATGCCGTACGCGCAGGCCTGTTCGACCGGCAGCGGGTCGCGGCGGCCGTCGGGGGTGCGGCGGGCGTTGGCGATCTCCTTGAGGGACTTGCCGCCGACGTACTCCATGACGATGTAGCCGTCGAGGGAGCCGGTGCGCTGGTCCAGGTGCTCGACGAAGTTGTAGATCCGCACGATGTTGGCGTGCTCGATCTCCGCGAGGAAGCGGCGCTCGGAGATCGCCGCCGCCATCGCGTCCTGGTCGCCGGTGTCCAGCAGGCCCTTGAGGACCACCCAGCGGTCGGCGACCGCGCGGTCCACGGCGAGGTAGATCCAGCCCAGGCCGCCGTGCGCGAGGCAGCCCGCCACCTCGTACTGGCCGTGCACGATGTCGCCCGAACGCAGCTTCGGCACGAACGAGTACGGGTGGCCGCACTTGGTGCAGAAGCCCTCCGTGCGGCCCGGGCGGTCACCCCGCGAACGGCCCACCGGGGCACCGCAGTCCGCGCGGGAGCAGAACCGCTTGCGCTCCGGCACCTCCGGGTTCGCCAGCACCATCGCGCGCGGGTCGGGCCGCGGCACCTGCGGGACCTGCACAAGGCCCGCGCCCAGCCGCCCCCGGCCGCCGGAGGTGGACCCGGAGGCCGAACCGCGCACCGACACCGAGCGGTTGGAGGCGCTGCCCGGCACGGATCGCGACAGGCGGCCCGAGACCGAGCGGCGCGACCTCGACGACGGCGACGACTGCGCCGACCCCGCCGACCGCACCGACGACCGCGCCGACGTGGGGGAGCCGCCCCCGCTGCCGGCCGAGCGGGCGCTGCGGCTGCCCGCCGGGGCGTCGCCGCCGCCGGTCACCCCGGTGGGCGGCGAGCCGACCAGGCCGGTCGGCGACACCACCGGGGCGAGCCCGCAGGTGTCGCAGTACAGCTCGCCGCCGCCGACGTCCTCGTACGCGCCGCCGCAGCCGGGGCGCTGACAGGTGCTCGGTGTTCCGGTCATGCCGAGGAATCCCCCCTGTGTGTCCCCGGATCGCGGCCGTGCGGAGTGGCGTCCTCCGCGGGGCCGCCCTGCGGCGGGATCCGCGGGGTGCCGAGGAGTTCCGCCACCGCCTGCTGGTAGCGCAGCACCGCCTGCTCGGCGACCCGCAGGTCGCAGGGCGCGCTCCACAGCATGCGGCGCGCCGCGTCGTACCGCTCCACCAGCAGCGGGTCCTCCGCCAGGCCGTGCCGGGCCACCTTTGCCTTGTACGCGTCGAGCCGGCCGCGCAGCTCCGCGCGGACCGCGAGCGGCGCGGTGACCGCCGTCAGCGACTCGCGGGCGCGCAGCAGTTCGTCCTCCGCCTTCTGCTCCAAGGACTCCAGGAGCGGGGAGAGACGGTGCCACTGCGCGGTCCTGCGGTACTCGGCGGCGGTCGCCAACTGCTCCTGCAGCACGGTCGGCGGGCCGCTGACCACCGGGACCTCCGTCGCGGCGATCTTCGCCAGGACCTCCCCGCGCGCGGTGCGGGCCTCGGCGAGGGTGCGGTCGGCGCGCGAGAGCACGTCCCGCAGCCTGATCAGGCGCTGCTCCGCGTCCTGCCGGACGGTGAGGACCGCGTCGATCTCCCGGCGCACGTCCTCCAGGGCGCGCGCCTCCCGGTCGTACACCGTGGTGTCCGGTTTGCCGCCGCCGGGCGCGCTGCTGCCCTCGGCGGGCCGCCAGAAGGCCAGCGGGTCGGAGATCACCTGCGCGCGCAGGGCCGTCAGGGTGCGGGTGATGCGCTCCAGGTCGTCGCCCGCCGGGTGCTCGCCGGGGCGGACGCCCACCGAGTGGGCCAGGGTGCGGGTGCGTTGCAGCTCGGCGGCCAGGAGGTCGATCCGGGCGGGCAGCGCCGACCAGACCGCGTCGGCGGCCACGACCATGTCGAGCGAGGCCGCGTACAGCTCGTTCATCCGGTCCACGAGCGCGGCCAGGGAGTAGCGGGTGCTGAGGCGGGCCGCCTCGCCGCCCGCGACCGTGACGGACTCGCCGCGCAGCAGCTCCGTCAGGGCCACCAGGTCCTCGCGGCTGGACCAGCGGCGGCGGGCGCGGATCTCGCGGGCGGTGCGCAACGCGTCCGTGTAGGCGTCGAAGCACGTCCACAGCAGGCTGATCGACGCCTCCGTCGCCGCCCAGCGTTCCTTGGTGACGCCCGTCAGTTCGGCGCCCTCCAGCAGGCGGCGGCCCGCGTGGTCCTGGAGGGCGAGCAGCGAGGTCTCAATGGCCTCGTGCTCGGCGCCGAGCCGCGCCAGCGCACGGTCCACCTCGTCCCTGTCCATGACCGGACCGGAGGTTCCCGTGACGCCCATCGATCACCTCTCGCTTGCTCTATGGGGGGTTGGCGGTTGGGGCTCGTTACTTGTAATCCGGCGCCGGCGGGGTAGCCGACTCCGAGTCCCTACCCAGCGTCGGCGACAGCCACTTGTCGTACGACGCCTTCCATCCGCCGTCTTCGCGGTAGTCGGCCAGGATCCGGTTGACCCGGCGTACCAGATCCGGGGCCTCCTTCTTCATCGCCACCCCGTAGTACTCGGTCGTGAAGCGCCTGCCCTTGAGTTCCACCGCCGGATCCTGCGCGGCCTGGCTCGCGGCGAGCGCGCTGTCCGTCACCACCGCGTCCACCTCGCCGAGTTGGAGCCGGACCAGGCAGTCCAGCTGGTTGGGGACCGTGGTGGAGATGTCGGCGGACGCGGGCAGGCCGCCGCTCGCGCGGTCCTCGGCCAGCTTCTCGTACGCCGTCGAACCCTTCGCCGAGCAGATCCGCTTGCCGGCGAGGGTGTCGTCGTAGCCCTTCACCGTGGACGAGACGGGGGCCAGGACCTGCTGGCCGGTGAGGAAGTACGGCGCGGAGAAGGCGACTTCCTTCAGGCGGGCGCAGGTGATCGTCATCGTGCGGACCACCATGTCGACCTGGCCGTTCCTGATCGCCGGGATGCGCTGGTTGGTGGGGATCGCCTTGAAGCGGATGCGGTCCGGGTCGCCGAGGAGCTCTTCCGCGATGCGGCGGGCGAGGTCGATGTCGAAGCCCTCCAGCTCGACGGTCTTCGCCGTGCTGTTCGGGTTGCGGTAGCCCCAGCGGTAGCTGTTCTGGTCAACGCCGACCGACAGGTAGCCGCGCCGCTTGACGGCGGCGACCGCGTCGCCCTCGGCGGTGGACGGGGAAAGGCTCTGGTCCTCCGGGTCCTCGCACTCCTCGGCCCTGGCGACGGTCGCCTCCGTGCCGCCCTGCCCGGCCGTGGCGGTGGCGTCCGTGCGGCTGCTCTGGGTGTGCGGCAGGAGCAGGGCCAGGACGAGGGTCAGGACGCAGACCGCGGCCATCGCGGTGACACCGCCCCAGCCCTTCAGGGCCGCCGGCGGGCGGTGGGGGCGGCCGGTCCCGGCGTCCGGTCCCGCGCTCGCGGCGGTGTGGGTTCGTCCGGTCATCGTCGGTCCCTTCACCGGTACTCCGACAGCCTGCGGCCTATGCCCACCAGCGCGCCGGCCGCGCCCAGCACGGCGAGGACCGCGGCGCCCGCCGCCAGGCCCGTCAGCGCGTCCCTGCCGTCACCGGCCGACCGCTCGAACTCCCGCTCCTCGTGGGCGATCGCCGCCTGGAGGTTGCGGTCGACGCTGTCGAAGCACTCGCCGGTCGGCTGCTCGCTCTTCGCGCCGATGATCCTGTCGAGGGCCGTCTGGTAGTCGCCCGCGTCGTCGGCTTCGCGGGCCTCCCGGTGGCGGTCCTGCCAGACGTCCATGTTGCCGGTGGCCGCCCGCACCGGGGCCTTGCCCCGGTCGTCGTCGGCGAGCGCGGCGGCCTCGGCCAGACCCTCGGCCAGGTCCTTCATCGACGCCCGGTACGCCACGTCGAACTTGTCGTCGAACTCGCCCGGTGCGACCTCCACGGTCTCCGCGCCGCGGTTGACCAGCGTCAGGTTCTCGTTGCCCCGCGCCTTGAGGGACGCGATGCGGGCGTCGTGCAGGACGTCCAGGGAACGGATGCCGTGGTCGTAGGAGTCGTTCAGGCCGGCGCGGGCGACGGTGTGGCCGACGGTCAGCCACAGAAGGGCGATCGCGGTGGCCGCGGTGGCGGCGACCAGGCCGTGGTTCAGGACCCGGTTCGTACGGCGGTACGTGCGGTGCTGGGCCCAGGCGAGGGCGGCGAGCGTGGTCGCGCCGAGCGCGATGGCCGCCCAGGGGTAGGGGGTGGCGTCGGCGTAGTCGGCGCGCAGGCGGCGGCTCTCGGAGGTGTAGAGGGCCTCGGCGGCCGGGAGCATCCGGGTCTGCATCGTGTCGTTCGCGTGGCGCAGGTAGGCGCCGCCGAGGGGGTAGCCCTGGCGGTTGTTGGCGCGGGCGCGTTCGATGAGGCCCTTGTACTCCGGCAGGAGCCTGTTCAGCGTGGCGATGGTGCGGGCGGAGGGGGAGCCCGGGTCGCTGCTGTTCGCGGCCGTGACGAGTTTGGCGGCGGCCGTGCGGATGTCCTTCTCGTAGCGCTCGCGGGTCTCCTCGGACTCCTGGCCGCCGGCGAGGAAGCCGCTCGACGCCGCGGTGTTCGCGTCCGCGAGGGAACGGTAGATGTCGGCCGCGGCGGAGGTGAGGGGCTGGCTGTTGCCGAGGACGTCGTCGGCGGCGGTGGTGCGGGCCGTGGTCTGCCAGGCGGTGACGGTGCCGAAGGCGAGGACGAGGGCGGCGAGGACGGCACCGATGATGCGCAGGCGGCCGGGTTCCGTGGTGGCGGAGGCCCGGAGGTGGTCCCAGCCTTCGGCGAAGGCGGTGCGGCGCGGTGGCTGCTGCTGCGGCGGTGACTGCTGCTGTGGCTGGTGCGGTGGTGGTGGTGCCGCGGCGCGGGCGCCGTTCGGCGTGGTCGTCACGCTCACGCTCGACCTCCCCCATGGTCATCTGTCGCCGCAAGTATCGCTGCCCGGAGAGACATCCGCACCGGGTGCGGCTCGGTCTTGACGGGATCGCCATGCGGGGCGGTGTGGTGCGGTGCGGTGTGGCGCGGTGCGGTGTGCGGTGTGCGGTCGTGCGGTCGTGCGGCGCTCCCCTTGCAGTGAATACGCCGGTGGGGGTGGATCGGTTCCCTTTCGAGGTGGGGCGCCCGGGGGTGCCGTCGGAGGCGGGGTGGCGTGCTGCCGGTGCCTGGCGGGAGCAGGCCGGATCCGGATGTGGACGGCCGGTCAGGCGCCGAACACGTCCATGATGTGGTCATCGAGGTCGGCCACCCAGTCCTCCCGCCGCCACGGCACCAGCTCCTGCCGTGCCCTTCTCAGGCGCAGTGCCGGTACCCGACCGCCCGTAGCGGACGCCGCGTCCACGCAGTCGTGCAGCAGGGCGGCGGCAGCCTCCGGTTCACCGAGCCGGATGCGGGCGAGTGCCTGGTCGGTTCTGACGATCGCCTGCTGCACCCGCTCCCTGGGAGCAGCGAGGGTGGAGGCCGACCGGGCGAACCGGTCGTGAGCCTTCGACGGGTCACCGACGTACAGCTCGCACACGCCCTCGAAGCCGCGCAGGTGGCCGGGGGAGAAGCTGGTCGGCGCGGGGTCCCCCGCGTGATCGGTCTCCATGTCGTACCAGGCGAGCCCGAGCGCGGTCCGGGCCTGCCGCTTGTGCCCAGCGCGCGCCGCCAACTCGGCTTGGAGGGCGTGGGCTCGGGCGCGCACCAGTGCGCTCTGCCCCGTGCGTGCGGCGCGAACGGCTTCGTCGACGAGCCGTCGTGCTTCGTCAAGCCCTCGCCTGGCATACAGGTTGGTCAGCGCGTGGCTCATGTGGACGTCGGCTTGCCGCCACGGCTCGGCGAGCCTTCTCGCCTGCTGCGACGCCTCCGCGTAGAGGGCACGCGAAGCGGTGTCGTCCCGTGTCTCGAACGCCAGCCGCGCGGCCAGCGTCATGCCGGCGACCGCCACCTCGCGGAGAGGGGCCATGAGCGGGTCTGGTACCGGTCCGTTCAGGAGGCGCCGAGCAGCCTCCACCGCTGGAGCGAGGAGCAGTTGGAGTCGCGCCATCGGCAGCGAGCCCACTTGGGCGTTGACGTCGGCGACGACGGAGGCGAGTCCGGCCAGGGTCCGTTCATCGGTGCGTGCCGGATCGTGCAGAGCAGCGGCCAGACCGGCGCTGACCTCCGGGGACAGGAGGGCAAGCATGCTTCCGCCGGGGTCAGTTGCCGCGCGAAGCACCGTGGTGCGCAGGTCGGCGACGCGCTGCTCGCCCTCGCCGAGAAGTCCGAGCACCTCCAGGTACTGAGCGAAGTCGGAGCCGGCGCCGAGCGCGAGGTCGCCGCCCGGTGTGCGTGCGTAGAGGTGCGCCAGGAGGAGCTGATGCCGTTCGTCGGGCACCGTCGGTTTGGCGGATTCCCAGCGGGCCACAGATCGTTGCACGCTGGCGACCGCGGGGAGCGGCGGCTGGTGCAGGCTCTCGGCGATCGTGATGAGGACGCGGGCGAAGGCGGCGAGGGACAGACCGCGCCGCTTCCGCAACCGCTTGAGCGCCGCCGCCCCTGCGGCCCTGTCGTCCATGCGGTCCATGCCGTCCATGGTGCTCCGAGAAACGGTCACACGGGCACGATCAGACGGGGCTTCCCCTGATCGGCTGTGTAGTTGAGGGTCTGCCATGTGCCCGAAGCGGGATCGTCACCCTTGGGGAAGCCGATCGTCATGCTGCTGCGGTCGACCATCCAGCGGTTTCTCGCGTGGTAGGCCGGTGACCCGAGCTCCGGCGCCCGAAGCTCGACGATCTCCCTGATGCGGTCACGGACGCGGGCGATCGCCTGCCGCGCCTCGGCCGGCTGCTGATCCACGGTCCCGGGGACGACGACGGTGATGTCCGCTGCCGTGTGGTCGGCGATCCACAGCAGACTAAGGGAATCGATGCCCTTGGCCCCGCCGATGTGGAAGTGAGCGCTGTCGGCGAACGGGCGCAGATAGCCGGCGAACAGGGCCGCGTACTCCTCAGGGCCTCGGTGCCCGGTGCTGCGGGTGCCTGTGATCGTCACCGCACGAGTCAAGATCAACTCCGTGTCATAGGTTGTCGGATCCCGCCTGGTCAGAACTCTTGGGATCGTCTGCGTGTGGACGCCGACGACCTGCGCCGGCTCGCCGGTCTCCTCGGTAAGCACGGCGATCGTGCCCTGCCGTGTGTCACGTCCCGGCCGTCCACACAAGCCCTAAACCCCCGCGGCCGCGTGCAACGGCCCCCGGGCATGGCCAACGCTATGGAGGAGCGTCGACAGTGGATTTCCTACCACGAACACTCGAATGGGTGAGAGCGATTCTGTTCGGACCCCGAGTCCCCGGGCGCCATCGCCGCGCCCTCGGCCCGTGCGGGGTGCGGCTCACCCCCTCCCCGCAGCCGTCGCCGGACGTCCGGGGCGCGCGGCCCGTTGCCGTCCGCAGCCACCGCCGGAGGCGGTACACCCCGCCCCCGTGCGAACCGACGGGCGTCCTCGTCCGGCCCTACGTGGCCTGCCTGGGGGCGGGCATCTACGCGACCGCCCAGTCAGGCGCTGCGGGGGGTGGGCGGTGGCGGTGACGTGTGAGCCGCGGCTCGGAGACCTCGTCGAGGACACCGGGGTGGGGAAGACCGGCAAGGTGATGGGCTTCGAGGGGCCGTACGTGCAGCTGCGGCCGGTCGGCGGTGGGTGCGAGTGGGACGCGGAGCCAGGCCGGCTGCGGCCCGTCGCGGTGAGCGAGGCGCTGCGCGCCGGGGTGTCGGTGGCCAACGCGCGGTCGCGAGGTGAGCTGCCGTGACCCTCGACGCGACCGCCACCGGCACCGGCCTGTCGGCGGAATGCACGCTGGCGCAGCGGCCCGACTACCGGGACATGCACGGCAAGTGCCGCCGGACCGGGGACATTCCGCTGCCCCATTCCAGCCGTGCCCTGCTCGTACGGCGGTGCGGGTGCCCGTGCCACGGGAAGGCGGGCGGGCTTCGGTGAGCGTGGCGGACGGCATCCCTCCGGTGGACCTCGTGACGATGCGCGACACGGTCCGCCGCGTGATCGGTCCCGGTGCGCAGCCGCCGAGCGGTGCGGACCTGGACGTGCTGGCCAGCGCGCTGCGCGGCCACATCGAGCTGATCGTGCCCGTGGTCGAGCAGGCCGCCCGGAAGCTGCCCCGGTACTACCCGCTGCGCAACGGCGGACTGGTCGCCGTATGGGCGGCGCGCAAGAAGCTGAGCGTCGCCGTGGGGCCGGGGCCGGATGGGGCGGCTGAGCAGGCCGTCGAGTTGGCGTACGCCCTCGGTGAACTGTGCGACCGCTACGAGAGCCTGCGGCCGGTCGGCCTCGCGTAGGGGAGGGCCTCCGGCTGCCGGGCGTTGCTTCCCGCGAGGGCTCGGTCAGCCGGTGAAGTGGGCCTGCAGGCGGGACTGGGCCTCCGGGGGTGCCTGGAGGTGGTCAAGGCCCAGGAGGGCCGCGCCGAGGACCGGGGGGGCCGTGACGACGTGGGGGACGGCTCGGGGGGCTCGGTCGGTGAGGAGGGTGCGGATGCGGGTGTCGAGTCGGGGGTGTCGCGCGGCGAGGATGCTGCCGCCGAGGACGACGGGGGTGGGCTCGGTGAGGAGGTCGAGGCGGGTGAGGGCGACCGTGGCCATGGTGACGATCTCGTCGGCGAGGCGGTCGACGAGGGAGCGGGCGACGGGGTCGCCGGAGGCGGCGGTGGCGAACAGGACGGGGGTGAGTTCGTGGCGGCGGGCGGGCGGGATGTGGCCGAGGTGGAGGGCCTCGATAAGGGCGTACATGGTGGGGAGGCCGAAGTGGGCGGGGAGGGTGGTGGCGAGGCGGGTGGGCGCGCCGCGGCCGTCCTCCGCGCGGGCCGCGTGGAACAGCGCCTCCTCGGACAGGCCCCAGCCGCCGCCCCAGTCGCCGGAGATGCGGCCGAGGGCGGGGAAGCGGGCGGTGCGGCCGTCGGGGCGCATGCCGGCGCAGTTGATGCCGGCGCCGCAGACGACGGCGACGCCGAGGGGTTCGGTGACGCCGGCCCGCAGGACGGCGAAGGTGTCGTTGCGGACCTCGGCGGTGGTGCCCCAGGCGCGGGCGCGCAGGGCGGCGGTGAGGGTGTCCTCCTCGACCGGCAGGTCCGCGTTGGCCAGGCAGGCCGAGACATGGGTGACGGCGGTGACGCCGGCGGTGTCGAGGGCGCGGCGGACCGTGGCGGTGAGGGCGGCGAGTGCCGTGTCGAGGCCCACGGCGGGTGGGCGGAAGCCCTCGCCGCGGGCCGTGGCCAGGACGGTGCCGTCGGTGGTGACGACGGCGACGTCGGTCTTGCTGTTGCCCGCGTCGATGGCGAGGACGTGTCCGGTCAGGCCCACGCCAGGTGCTCCCGGTTGTGTGCGATCAGCTGGTCGGTGAGGGTCTCGGCGTACGCGTACTGGCCGACGAGGGGGTGGGCGAGGAGGGCCCGGAAGACGCGGTCGCGGCCGCCGTGGAGGGCGGCTTCGAGGGCCAGGTGCTCGTAGGCGGTGACGTCGGCCATCAGGCCCGCGTACAGGGGAGAGACGGGGGAGACGGGGAGGGGGACCGGGCCGGCGGCGGTCACGGTGGCGGGGACCTCGACGACCGCGTCGTCGGGGAGGAAGGGGAGCGTGCCGTTGTTGTGCGTGTTGACCACTTGGTACGGGCTTCCGGTGCCCGTGAGGAGGGCCGCGGCCAGGTCGACGGCGGCCTCCGAGTAGTAGGCGCCGCCGCGCCGGGCGAGCAGGTCCGGTTTGGTGTCCAGGGCGGGGTCGGCGTAGAGGGTGAGCAGCTCGCGTTCCATGGCGGCCACTTCGGCCGCCCGTGACGGTTTGGTGCGCAGTTCTCGTACGACCTCGTCGTGGGCGTAGTAGTAGCGCAGGTAGTAGGAGGGGACCACGCCCAGGCGGTCCAGGAGGGCGCGGGGCAGGCGCAGGTCGGCGGCGATGGTGTCGCCGTGGGCGGCGAGGAGGCGGGGCAGGACGTCCTCGCCGTCGGGGCCGTTCAGGCGTACGGCCGTCTCCCAGGTGAGGTGGTTGAGGCCGACGTGGTCGAGGTGGACGGACGCGGGCGGTACGCCGAGGAGCGCGGCGAACTTGCGCTGGAGGCCGATGGCGACGTTGCACAGGCCCACCGCCTTGTGGCCGGCCTGGAGCAGGGCGCGGGTGACGATGCCCACCGGGTTGGTGAAGTCGACGATCCAGGCACCGGGGTTGGCGCGGCGGACGCGGTCGGCGATGTCCAGGACCACCGGGACCGTGCGCAGGGCCTTGGCCAGGCCCCCCGCGCCGGTGGTCTCCTGGCCGACGCAGCCGCAGGTCAGCGGCCAGGTCTCGTCCTGCTCGCGGGCTGCCTGGCCGCCCACCCGGAGCTGGAGGAGGACCGCGTCCGCGCCGTCCACGGCCCGGTCGAGGTCGGAGGTGGTGACGACGCGGGCGGGGTGGCCCTGGCGGGTGAGGATGCGGCGGCTGAGGGCCCCGATCAGCTCCAGGCGGTCCGTCGCCGGGTCCATGAGGACCAGCTCGTCGACGGGGAGGGTGTCCCTGAGCCGGGCGAGGCCGTCGACCAGTTCGGGGGTGTACGTCGAACCGCCGCCTACCACGGTGAGTCTCATACGGTGCCAGCCCTTCACTGCGTGCGTGTCCGGTCGGGGTGCGCGACGGTTCAGCGCGAGGTGTCGAACACCTCGTCGCGGGTGGCCGCGAGGGCGCTCTCCAGCGCGCCGCGCAGCACGGGGTGTTCGGTGACGGTGCCGGTGACCAGCCGGGGGCGGGCCGCCGCCAGCTCCGCCAGCTCGGCCTGGACCAGGGCGCGCAGCGGTTCCCCGCCGCAGGTGAGGGAGGTGCCGCTGAGCACGACCAGCTCCGGGTCGAGGACGGAGACCAGGGAGGCGAGACCGGTGGCGAGGCGGGTCGCGTACGCGCGCAGCAGCCGCTGGTGGCGCGCGTCGTCGGGGTGCTGTGCCGCGCGGGTCAGCAAGGCGGCGGCGACCTCGGCGTGGGAGCCCCCGGGCAGGTCGGTCAGGCCGGCCTCGCGGGCCAGGGCCGGCAGGACCTGGGAGCCGGCCAGCTCCTGGTAGCCGCCGCTGCCCGCCCGGGTGACCTGGCGGACCAGCGGGGTGCCCGGCACCGGCAGGAAGCCGACCTCGCCGGCGCCGCCGGTCCAGCCGCGGTGCAGCCGGCCGCCGAGGACCAGGGCGGCGCCCAGGCCCTCCTGGTTCCACAGCAGGACGAAGTCCTCGTGGCCGCGGGCGGCGCCGAGGCGCTGCTCGGCCACGGCGACGAGGTTGACGTCGTTCTCGTACTCGACCGGCATCGGCAGCGCGGCGGCGAGTTCGGCGAGCAGGGTGGGCGCGTGCCAGCCGGGCAGGTGCGAGGCGTAGCGCAGCCGGCCGGTGTTCGGGTCGAAGGCGCCGGGGGTGCCGATGACCAGGCGGTGCAGGGCGTCGCGGGTGAGCCCGGCCGCTTTCAGGGCGCCGTCGAGGGCGTCGGCGACCTGCCGGACGACCGGGCGGTCCGGGCGCTTGCCGGGCGTGGGGACCTCGTGGGTGCCGATCGTGCGGCCGGTGATGTCGGCGACGGCGGCGCGGATGCGCTCGGGGGTGACGTCGAGGCCGGCGGCGTGGGCGGCGGCCGGGTTGAGCGCGTACAGCTGGGCGTTCGGGCCGGGGCGGCCCTCGCTGGTACCGGTGGCGAGGACGAGTCCGGCGGCCTCCAGGCGGGCCAGGAGCTGGGAGGCGGTCGGCTTGGACAGGCCGGTGAGCTTGCCGATCCGGGTCCGGGAGAGGGTGCCGTGCTCCAGGAGGAGGTCCAGGGCGGCGCGGTCGTTCATGGCGCGCAGGGTGCGCGGGGTGCCTGCCATGGGCGTGGGCGTCCTCGTGACGGCGATTGTTAGGAAGGTTTCCTGTTGGATGGCGAAGCTAGCCGGGCGGGAAGGGCGCGTCAAGAGCCAGGGCCCTCACGGGGAGGGCCCTGGTCGTGCGTGCGGCTACTTCGTCGTGCTCGGCGGCGTCAGCGGCGAGGCCGCCGCCGACTGCGGCGAGGTCGTGCTGGCGTACGCCGACGGGGGCGCCATGCCCGCCGTCGGGTCCGCCTCCGCCTCGCCGTCGGACTGGGCGGGCAGACCGCCGACGATCCGGATGCCCTCGGCGTCGAAGGCGCGCTTGATGCGCCAGCGCAGCTCGCGCTCGATCGTCAGGGACTTGCCCGGCATGGTCTTCGCCGACACCTTCACGACCATGGAGTCCAGCAGCAGGCTGTCCAGGCCCAGGATCTCCACCGGGCCCCACAGCATCTCGTTCCAGGGCTCCTCCTTGCCCATGGTGTCGCCGACCTGGGTGAGGACCGCCTTGACGTGGTCCAGGTCCTCCGAGGGGCGGACGGTGACGTCGACGCCCGCGGTGGCCCAGCCCTGGGACAGGTTGCCGACCCGCTTGACCTCGCCGTTGCGGACGTACCAGATCTCGCCGTTGTCGCCGCGCAGCTTGGTCACCCGCAGGCCGACCTCGATGACCTCGCCGGAGGCCACGCCCACGTCGATCTGGTCGCCGACGCCGTACTGGTCCTCCAGGATCATGAACACGCCGGACAGGAAGTCCGTGACCAGGTTGCGGGCGCCGAAACCGATCGCCACGCCCGCGACACCGGCCGACGCCAGCAGCGGGGCCAGGTTGATCTGGAAGGTGCCGAGGATCATCAGGGCGGCGGTGCCGAGGATCAGGAAGCTCGCCACCGAGCGCAGCACCGAGCCGATCGCCTGCGAGCGCTGCCGGCGGCGCTCGACGTTCACCAGCAGGCCGCCGATCGCGGTGCCGTCCACCGCCTGCACGGTGCGGTTCATCCGGTCTATCAGCTTGGTGATCGCCCGCCGCACCACCACCCGCAGCACCGCGGCGATCACCACGATCAGCAGCACCCGCAGGCCGATGGCGAGCCACGTGGACCAGTTCTCCTCGACCCAGCTGGCGGCGTTGGTCGCGCTCTCCTGGGCGTCCTGGAGCGTGGGCACCTTCGGTGCGGTCGACTCGGACGGTGACGGCGTCGGCGAGGGGCCGGCGGCCGGCAGGACGGCGGACAGGGACACGGCGGGTACCTCCAGGTGCAGCGGTCTGCCTCCGGCGGAGTCGTTCGGGGCGTGGGTCGTCCGAGGCGTTCGGGTCACGGAAAGGTCACCGGACGGGCAGAACCACCACACTAACGGGGCATTGCGCGCGGAACGGCCCGGTTCGCGCGGGAGAGACAACACTCACCCGGGCTTGAACAGGTCCCCACCTGGGGGATGAATCAGATGTGGTCGAAAACACTCCCAGCCCGTTACCGGGACATGGTGGCGCGTTCACCTGGCCTGAGGGGAGACTGGCTGCAGATCGTCCCGGCGCGAGCCACGCGCCGCCGGCGTACAAGGAGGCATCCGTGCCGCATGTCCTGGTCCTCAACGCGTCGTACGAGCCCCTCGGCGTCGTACCGCTCCGCCGCGCGCTCGTCCTCGTCCTCGAGAACAAGGCCGTATGCCTCGAGGAGTCCGGCGCCTATCTGCACAGCGCGACCGTCACAGTCCCCGCACCCAGCGTGGTCCGGCTGAAGCGATTCGTGCGGGTTCCCTACCGGGGGCCCGTTCCTCTGACCCGCCGGGCGCTGTTCGCCCGCGACGGAGGCCGGTGCATGTACTGCGGTGGCGTCGCAACCAGCGTCGACCACGTCATCCCGCGCTCGCGCGGGGGCAAGCACGTCTGGGACAACGTGGTGGCGTCCTGCCGCCGCTGCAACCACGTCAAGGCCGACCGCCACCTCACCGAGATCGGCTGGCGGCTGCGCCACAAACCCGCCCCGCCCTCCGGTCTGGCCTGGCGCATCATCGGCACCGGCCACCGGGACCCGCGCTGGCTGCCGTATCTGAAGCCGTTCGGCGCGGACGACGCGCTGGCCCGGATCGACGGCATCTCCGCCTGACGGTCCGGGCTTTCGCGCATCCGGTGCGGCTCGCGCCCCGCCCGTGCGGAACCGGGGAGACCCCCGTCCACCCCGGTCCCGCGGGGCGGCGCGGCCCGCCGAGCGGGACTACGCGTAGCAGCTCCCGCCGTAGGACCCGCGCCGGGTCCGGTCGGTCGCCGCGCGGGTTTACGCGTACGGCTCCCGTCGTACGGCCCGCGCCGGGTCCGGTCGGCCTCCGCGCGGGTTCACGCGTACGGCTCCCCTCGTACGATGCGCGCCGGGTCCGGCCGGCCTGCGCGCGGGACTACGCGTACCGCAGCTCGCCGGGGCGCACCGACCGGCGCAGCAGCGGCAGGGAGGTCGCCGCGGCCAGCAGGCAGGTGACGTACACGGCGACGGGGACGAGCAGCGCCGCCCACGGCACCGAACGGCTGCCGCCGTCGTCGGTGAGCAGGACGTACCCGGTGCCGATCGCCATGCCGCCGATACCCGCGAGCAGCACCGCGGGCGCCAGCGGCAGCGCCGTCTCCAGCAGCAGCGCCCGGCCCAGCACGCGCTGCGGCACCCCGGCGGCGGCCTGGGCGGCCAGGCCCCGGCGGCGGGTGGCCAGGGACTCGGCGGTGCCGACGGCGAGGGCCGACAGGACGATCAGCAGGGCGACGCCGATCGCGGCGGCCGTCAGGTTCAGCCCCGTGGTGTAGAAGCCGCTGCTCTCGGCCAGGTACTTGTCCGACTCCACCACCTCGAGCAGCGCCTGCCGCACCCCCACGAAGCCGGTGCCGACGACGGTCACCAGCAGCACCGCCGCGTGGGTGCGGGCGGCCGCCCACGGGTCGTCGCGCAGCCGCTCGGCCGCGATCAGCACCGCGGGGTCGTCGGTGCGGGCGGCCAGCAGCCGTCCGGTCAGCCGCGCGGTGGCGCCCACCAGCCAGACCGCCGCCGCGCCGACCACCACGACGGCGCCGAGGACCAGCACCGGGCCCGCCGGGCCGCCGGGCCGCTGGCCGGCGGACATCCGGTGGACCGCGCCGGCCGCCACGGCCGCGAACAGCAGCGCCGCCGCGGCGAACGCCCGCCCCGGCCGGGTCTCGGCCCGCACCCGGCGCACCTCGCCCAGCGGCGAGGCCACGACCCGGCGCAGCGCGAGCACGCTCACCAGGGTGCCCACCACCGGCACGGCGAGCGCGACCACCGCGATCGCCGCCCACACCAGGGCCGGGGGCCGGTTCCACTCGCCCAGCAGGAGCAGCACCGAGAAGACGGTGGCGACCGCCGAGCCGAGCGCACAGGCCAGCCCGGTCTCCGCCGCCGCGATCCGCCGCACCTGCCAGGGCGTGGCCCCCGCCAGCCGCAGCCCGGCCAGCCGCCGGTCGCGGTGGACGGCGCCGATGCGCGCGCACTGCCCGAGGAACCCGAACACCGGGACCAGCAGGAGCAGCAGGGCGACGATCACGCCGGAGCGCTCCCCGGGGTGGTCCAGCAGGCCGTTGCCGACGGCCACGTCGTAGCTGCCCCGCAGGGCGGCCAGCACCGCCGCCGCCAGCGCGAACCCGGTGGCGAGCAGCGCCCCGAAGGCGGTGAGCGCGATCCGCCACCACTCCCGCCGGTCCGAGCCCGTCACCAGCAGCCGGGCCAGTCGCAGATCCGTGCTCACCGGGTCACCCCCAGCGCGTCCGCGCCCTCCGCGACCACGACGCCGTCGCGCAGGCCGACCTCGCGGTCGGCGTACGCCGCGATCCGGGCGTCGTGCGTGATCACCAGGACGGACGTGCCGGTCTCGCGCGCCGCGTGCACCAGCGCGGTCATGGTCTGCTCCCCGGCGAGCGAGTCCAGCGCGCCGGTCGGCTCGTCGGCGAAGACCACCTTGGGGCTGGTGACCAGGGCGCGCGCCAGCGCGACCCGCTGTGCCTGCCCGCCGCTCAGCTCGCCCGGCCGCAGCCCTTCCTGCCCGCGCACCCCGAACCGCTCCAGCCACTCCCCGGCCACCGAGTGCGCCTGCCGGCGCGTCAGTCCCCCGAGCAGCAGCGGCAGCGCCACGTTGTCGAGCGCGGTCAGCTCCGGGATCAGCTGCCCGAACTGGAACACCACGCCGAACTCGGTGCGCCGCAGCTCGCTCAGCCGGGCCTCCGGCAGCCGGTCGACGCGTTCGCCGCCGTAGGTCACCGCGCCCGCGTCGGGCCGGACGATGCCGGCGAGGCAGTGCAGCAGGGTGGACTTGCCGCTGCCGCTCGGGCCGGTGACGGCCAGGATCTCGCCGGCCGCCAGCTCGACGGAGGCGCCGCGCAGGGCCTCCGTGCGGCCGTGCGCCTTGATCAGGCCACGGGCCGCGAGCAGTGGTGTGCCGGGGGTGTGCTCGGCTGTCATCGGTGGTCTACCTCCGCGGTCAGGGTCGTCAGCCGGGCCGCGGTGGTCGTCATCCAGCGCAGGTCGGCGTCGAGGTGGGTGAGGGCGTAGTCGGCGGACAGGACCGTGGACAGATCGGCGCCCGGGGCGGTCTTCACCGCCGTGAGCTCACGCATCCGCGCCATGTGCGCGGCGCGCTGCTCGCGCAGATAGCGGTCCGGGTCCCCGCCGGAGAGGATCGCGACGACGACCTTGGCGAAGATCTCGTTCGCGACGAACGGCGCGGGCGGGGTGACCTCCCCGGCCCAGCGGGCCAGTTCGGCGGTGCCCTTCTCGGTGGAGCGGTACAGGGTGCGCTCGGGGCCGCCGTCGGCGTCAGTGCCGTCGATCTCGGCCAGTCCGTCGCGGACCAGTCGTTGCAGGGTCGTGTACACCTGCCCGTAGGCCAGCGGGCGGGCCTGCGGGAAGCGTTCGTCGTGCCGTCGCTTGAGGTCGTAGCCGTGGCTGGGACCGGCGGCGAGCAGCCCGAGCAGGATGTGGCGGGTGCTCATGATGATCAGTATGCACTGAGTACATGTACTGAGTGAATAGTGGGCTGTGGGAAGGCCCGAAAGATCACGGAAAGGGTGCGGAAGTTCCCCGCGCTCGCGCGAGTGGCCGCCCGGTCCGGGTCAGTCCCGGACCGCGTACGCCTCCACCGACCACAGCGAGTAGCCGTACTCCGTCGCCCGCCTGTCCCCTTGCACGCGCACGAACCGCACGTCCCGCTCGTCCATCCGCAGCTCCTCACGGCCGCCGCGGCCGTCGCGGACGGTGACGGCGGTGCGCCAGCGGCGCCCGTCCGGGGAGACCTGGACGCGGTACGCCGACGGGTGGGCGTCCTGCCAGTGCAGCACCACCCGCCCCAGCCGCACCGGACCGGCCAGCTCCACCTGCCACCAGGCGCCGTCGTCCACCGGGGAGGACCAGCGGGTGGCCGGGTCGCCGTCGTTCGCCGCGGACGCCGGGAAGTCGGGGGTCTCGTCGCCGGATGAGCGGGCGGTGCCGGCGCGGGCCAGGTCGGGGCCGCCGGTGGGCGGGACCGCGCGGACGGTGACCGTGCGGGTGACACCGCCGAAGGCGAGGGTCACGTCGTAGGCGCGGGCGGGCGCATCGCGCGGGATGCGGAGGTCGAGCGGCACCTCGACGTCCGTGCCGCGCGGCAGGGCCAGGACGCCGCGCGGGGCGTGGACACCGATCTCCTCCGGCGCCTCGACCGTGAGCCGCCCGCGGACCTCCTGCGGCCGCAGCGAGGCCAGCCGGACCGTGATCCGCCGGGTGCCGCCGAGGTCCGCGTCCACCCGGGCGCGCTCCGGCGCCAGGGACACGGCGGGCGCGTCGGCGTACCAGGGCACCAGGTGCCGGACGCGGGACGGCGCGGGCCCGGTGACGCGCACGGCGTCGGCGCGCAGGCGGGCCGGCAGCTCCGTGGCGCCGGAGGCGTCCAGGGAGCCGAGCGGGCGCCAGCCGCCGCCGGGCAGCCGGGCCTCGACCGTGCCGGCGGTGCCGGGCTCGCTCAGCACGGTCACCGCGCTCAGCGCGCGCGGGCGCGCGAAGCGGACCGTGCGCCCGTCGGCGGAACCGCCCGGCTTCACCGCCGGCTCGCCGTCCAGGCCCGCCCAGGTCTCGTACGCCCGCTGCGCCCGCGCCAGGAACGGGTCCAGCACCCCCTCGCCGACCGTCACGCGGGAGGCGGCGAGCCGGGTCCGCAGCGCGCCGAGGGCGCGGTACGCCGTCCAGGCCGCCGCCGGGTCGCCGGCGCGCTGGGCGCGCAGCAGGTCGAGCGCGGTGGTACCGGCCTCGCCGTAGCGGGCCAGCTGCCGGGTCCAGGGCCCGACCTCCTCCGCCAGGGCGGTGCGGGCGAGGCGGTCCGGCATCTCGCGCAGCACCGTGAAGGCGGCCCGCAGCCGGCGCTCGGCCTCCTCGCCGCCCCGGGCGCGGGTGCGCCAGAAGTCCTCCATCAGCGGCCGCAGATACGCCGACTCCTCGCCGCCGAGCACCGAGGACGCGTCGTTGTCGGCGAGCGCCGCGAGTGCGGCCCGGCGGTCCTCGTCGCCGCCCGCCAGGTCGTCGATCGCGGCCCGCCAGGACTCCTGGGGGCGGTAGGCGCGCGGGTTCCAGGCGTAGTCGGCGGCCGTGAACAGGGGGATGCGGGAGGCCGTGGCCTGCGCCATCGCGTTGGCCAGCAGCGCCGCCGAGCCGGTCGCGACGGCCGGCTCCCGGCCGGTGTACGGGCCGAGGAAGACCCGGCCGGGCGCGTAGTCGTTGACCGGGTAGTTGTCCATGGTGACCAGGGGGTGCCGGAACACCTCCCGCGCGGTGGCCAGTTCGCGGCCCGTGATGGTGCGGGGCACCACCCCGACGCCGGTCCACGCCACCGCCACGTCCGCGTCCAGCGCCCCCGCCAGCTCCTGCCGGTACGCGGTCGCGCCCTCCTGGTAGTACTCGGTCGGCATCACCGACAGGGCCGGCGCGCCGGGGTGACGTTCCGCCAGATGCCGGGCGACCGCGTTCGTCACGCGCGCGTGGGCCCGCGCCGCCGCCCCGGGGCCCGAGCCGAACCGCTCCGTGTCCGCGTCGCAGTGCCACTCGCTGTAGCTGACGTCCTGGAACTGGAGCTGGAACGCGCGGAACCCCAGCGCCCACATCGCGTCCAGCTTCCGGGTCAGCGCCCGCACGTCCGCGTCCGAGGCGAAGCACATCGCCTGGCCCGGCGCGACCGCCCAGCCCAGCGTCACATGGTTGCGGCGGGCCCGCTCGGCCAGCTCCCGGAACTCGGCCCGGCGCTGCGCCGGGTAGGGCTCGCGCCAGCGGGCCTGCCGGTACAGGTCGTCGCCCGGCGCGTACAGGTAACGGTTCTGCTTGGTGCGGCCCATGAAGTCCAGCTGGGCCAGGCGCTGCGCGTGCGTCCACGGGGTGCCGTAGAAGCCCTCCGTCGTGCCCCGTACGGCCGTACCGGGCCAGTCGCGGACGACCGCGCCCGCGATCGTGCCGTCGGGGCGCACCAGCTGACGCAGCGTCTGCACGCCGTGGAAGACGCCGTCCTCGCCCGCGCCGGAGAGGGCCACGCCGTCCGGGCCGGTGGTCAGGTGGTAGCCGCCGGCGGGCAGGGCGCCCCGGTCGCCGGGGCGCTCGCGCTCCGTGCCCACGCGGACCACGAGGGTGCCGTCCGCCGGGAGCGGACCGCCCGGCGGGCGCGGGGTGATCCGGCGCGCGCCCGCCTCCCGCAGCACCGCGCGCAGCGCCTCCAGGTCGGATTCCGGCACCGTGCCGTCGGTGACCAGCGTGACCTCGTCGGTGACCCGGACCGGGGAGCCGGTGGCGCGCAGGGACTGGGGCCGGGGCCACACGGACGGCTCCGGGGACGCCGAGCGCGGCGTCCGGGCGGCCGTGTCCGGAGCGGGCGGGGCCGCGACGGCGGCCGGGGCGCCCCCCAGCGCTCCGGCGACGACGGCGAACGCGAGCGCGGCCGCGCCGCCCCTCCTACGCCGCACCTGCACAGGCCCCCTCCTCGGTCTCCTCCGCCTCCGGTGTCGTCGGCGCACGGCTTCCGTCACGGGTGAACGAGCCCACCATCCGGGGGTGAGGGTGTCAACGGGAGTGGCCGTAATGCGTGGATTGCCGGAATCTGGGGAGGGTGGGTGGACCGGGAATGTGACGAGAAGTGCGTTGTCCGCCCTCCGGGCGTCTGCCCGCGCGCTCACTGGGTAGGGCTGCGGTTACCCCCTCGGCGCCGTACTCGGCGCCCGAGACCGCGACCGACCAGGAGGTCACCGTGACGGCACTGGCAGACCTGCTCCTTCCCGCGCTGTCCAAACGCACGGCGGAGCACGCCGCCGACCTGCCCGAGGACCGCCCCGCCGAACCCGCCCCGTGCGCCTTCAGCGCCGAGAGCGCCTGCGCCCACACGCCCCTCACCAGCGAACCCCCGCTGCCGTACGCCGAACCCCTCACCAGCGAGCCCCCGCTCGCCGCCCCGGACGCCGACTCCACGAGGCCGTAGATGACCGCGCCCCGCCCGGCAGAACCGGCCGGATCCCCCGCATCCGCATCCGCCGCCCTCCCCGGCGAGGAGCTGGCCCGGCTCGCCGAGCTGCACGGCGTGGCCACCTCCTACCGGCCCTCCCCGGACCGCACGGTCGCCGCGTCCGCGGCCGCCGTCGTCCGCGCCCTCGGCGCGCTCGGCGTCGACGCGGGCACCCCCGAGGCGGTCCGCGCCGCGCTCGCCGCCGAAGAGCGCGCACGGCGGCAGCGGCTGCTGCCGCCCACCGTGGTCCGCTGGAGCGGCGGCCCCGCGCCGGACGCCCTCACCGCGCTGCCGCCCGGCACCCGGCTGCGCGTCGAGACCGAGCAGGGCGAGACCCACGCCCTGGCCGACCAGCTGCCGCCCGGCGTGCACCGCCTCACCGCCACCGCGCCCGACGGCCGCACCGCCGACGCCCACCTGATCGTCGCCCCCGCCCGGCTGCCCAGCCCGCCCGGCCGCTCCTGGGGCCTGCTCGTCCAGCTGTACTCGCTGCTGTCCCGGCGCTCCTGGGGCATGGGCGACCTCGGCGACCTCGGCGAGCTGACCGCCTGGGCGGGCCGCGCGCTCGGCGCCGGATTCGTCCAGGTCAACCCACTGCACGCGGCCGTGCCCGGCGCCCCCACCGACCCCTCCCCGTACCGCCCGTCCTCCCGCCGCTTCCCCGACCCCGTCCACCTGCGCGTCGAGGACGTGCCCGAGTACGCGTACGCCCTCGGCGGGCCCGGCGGCGACCGGCTGCGGGCCCTGCCGGAGCGGGCCGCCCGGCTGCGCGAGGCCGTACTCGACAAGGGCGCCCTGATCGACCGGGACGCCGTGTGGGAACTGAAGCGCGAGGCGCTGGAACTGCTGTGCGCCGTCCCCCTCGGCCCCGGCCGCCGGGCCGCCTACGGCGACTTCCTCGCCGACCAGGGCCAGGCCCTGGAGGACCACGCCACCTGGTGCGCGCTCGCCGAGGTGTACGGCCCCGACTGGCGGAACTGGCCCGCCGGACTGCGCGACCCGCGCTCCGCCGAGACCGCGCGCGCCCGCACCGACCTCCTGCACCGTGTCGAGTTCCACAGCCGCCTCGCCTGGCTCACCGACAGCCAGCTCACCGCCGCCCAGCGCACCGCCCGCGAGGCCGGCATGCCGGTCGGGATCGTGCACGACCTCGCCGTCGGTGTGCACCCGTGCGGCGCCGACGCCTGGGCCCAGCAGGAGTACTTCGCCGCCGGCATGTCCGTCGGCGCCCCGCCCGACGCCTTCAACGCCCGCGGCCAGGACTGGGGCCTGCCGCCCTGGCGCCCCGACCGCCTCGCCGCCTCCGGCTACGCGCCGTACCGCTCCCTGCTGCGCGCCCTGTTCCGCTACGCGGGCGCGCTGCGCATCGACCACGTGATGGGCCTGTTCCGGCTGTGGTGGGTGCCCCAGGGGGAGCCGCCGACCGAGGGCACCTACGTCCGCTACGACGCGGAGGCCATGCTCGCCATCCTGGTCCTGGAGGCCTCCCGCGCGGGCGCGATCGTGATCGGCGAGGACCTGGGCACCGTGGAGCCGGGCGTGCGGGAGCGGCTGCGCGAGCGGGGCGTCCTCGGCACGTCGGTGCTCTGGTTCGAGCGGGACTGGGACGGCGACGGCCGCCCCCTGCCGCCCGAGGCCTGGCGCGCGGACTGCCTCGCCACCGCCACCACCCACGACCTGCCGCCCACCGCCGCCCGGCTCACCGGCGAACACGTCGACCTGCGCGACCGGCTCGGCCTGCTCGCCCGCCCGCTCGCCGACGAACGCGCCGAGGCCGCGGCGGACACGGGGGAGTGGCTGGCCTACCTGTCCCGGCTCGGCCTGCTGCCCGGCACCGGCGGCGGCTCCGACCAGGCGTCGGAGGAGGCCGAGGTACAGGCCGTCCACCGCTTCCTGCTGCGCACCCCCGCCCGCATGATCGGGCTCTGGCTCCCCGACGGCATCGGCGACCGCCGCCCGCAGAACCTCCCCGGCACCTGGGACCAGTACCCGAACTGGCGCCTGCCCATCGCCGACGCCCAGGAACGCCCGGTACCCCTGGAGGACCTGACGGCCTCACCGAGGCTGCGGGCGCTGACGGAGGTACTGCGGGGGGAAACGGGACGGACGCCGCGGGGGGTGGCGGACGCCACGGGGTGAGCGGGGACCCTGCGGGGCATTGTGAACGGGCGCCGCCGGGCGATGCCACGGGCGCCGCGGGGTGACGCGGGGCGGCCCCGCCGGCCCCGCGCGGCAATGCGGGCCGGACCCCGCGCGGTGAGGTGGGGCGGACGCCGCGGGGCGAGGCCGGACCGGTGCCACGCGGGGAGGCGGGCGGACCCCGCCGGGCATTACGCGGCGGACGCCGCCGGGTGATGCGGAGTGATGGAGGGCGGACGCCGCAGGGCGAGGCCGGACCGGGGCCGCCGTGCCGCCCGGCGGGGCGGACGCCGCCGGGTGATGCGGGGTGGTGGGGCGGATGCCGCCGGGCGAGGCCGGACCGACCC
>NZ_JBFATR010000070.1:0-24097 GCF_040678395.1 Streptomyces sp. NPDC052687
GAAGCTAAGCCTCACAGCGCCGATGGTACTGCAGGGGGGACCCTGTGGGAGAGTAGGACGCCGCCGAACAATTATTGGGAAAACCCCCGCATCATGTGATGCGGGGGTTTTCTGCATTCTAGGCTGGCTATTTCAGGCGGACGGGCCCTTTTCAGGGCCCTGGTCATCGCCTTACAGGCGGCCTGCCGTCTTCAGTGCCAAGTAGGCGTCCGCCAGTGCCGGCGCCAGGTCGTCCGGTGTCGCGTCGACGACGGTGACGCCGTGGCGGCGAAGTTGTTCGGCGGAGTGCTCGCGTTCGGCTTGGGCCTGGGCGGCGGCTGCGGCCTCGTAGACGGAGTCGACGTTTCCGCGGGACTTTGCCATTCCGGCGATGTGGGGATCGGCCACCGATGCCACGAGGACGGTGTGGCGTTGGGTCAGCTGGGGCAGGACGGAGAGGATTCCCGCTTCCATCGGGGCCGCGTCGAGGGTGGTCAGCAGGACGATCAGGGAGCGGCGGGGGGCCGTACGGAGTGCTGTGGCGGTGAGGCCTCGGGCGTCCGTTTCGACGAGCTCCGGTTCCAGGGTCGCCATGGCGTTCACCAGGGCGGGGAGGACGTCGTTCGCCGGGCGGCCCTGGACCAGGGCGCGTACATGGCGGTCGAAGGCGAGGAGGTCGACGCGGTCGCCGGCGCGGGAGGCCAGGGCGGCCAGGAGGAGGGCGGCGTCCATGGAGGCGTCGAGGCGCGGGGCGTCGCCGACGCGGCCGGCGGAGGTTCGGCCGGTGTCCAGGACCAGGAGGATGTGCCGGTCGCGTTCCGGGCGCCAGGTTCGGACGGCGACCGTGGAGTGGCGGGCTGTGGCGCGCCAGTCGATGGAGCGGGTGTCGTCTCCGGGGACGTACTCGCGGAGGCTGTCGAATTCCGTGCCCTGGCCGCGGATGAGGACGCTGGTGCGGCCGTCGAGTTCGCGGAGCCGGGCGAGTTTCGAGGGGAGGTGCTTTCGGCTCGTGAAGGGGGGCAGGACGCGTACCGTCCAGGGGACCTTGTGGGTGGCCTGGCGGGTGAAGAGGCCGAGGGGGCCGTACGAGCGGATGGTCACCCGGTCTGCGTGGCGGTCGCCGCGGCGGGTGGGGCGCAGACGGGTGGTGACGCGTCGGCGCTCGCCTGCGGGAACCGTCAGGCGGTGGCGGGACGCGGCGACCTCGGTGCCGGGCTGCCAGCTGCTCGGGGGCCATGCGTCGCGCAGGAGGGCGCGGAGGGGGCGGCCGGTGGGGTTGGTGACCGTGAGGGTGACGTCGGCGGTTTCGCCCAGGCGGACCGAGGTGTCGCCCGAGCGGGTCAGCCTGAGGCGGCGTACCGGTGCCGCGAGGGCGAAGTCGCAGGCGCAGGCGAGGGCGAGCGGGGCGTTCACGGCGAGGATGCCCGTCCAGCCGGGCTCCAGGATGCCGACCGGGAGGGAGCCGAGGGCCGCCAGGAGGGCGGCGCGTCCGGTGAGTGCCATCAGCGGGGGACGGGGACGTGGGCGAGGATCGCGTTGATGACCGAGTCGGCGGTCACGCCTTCCATCTCGGCCTCCGGGCGGAGCTGCACGCGGTGGCGGAGGGTGGGGAGGGCGAGGGCTTTGACGTCGTCGGGGATGACGTAGTCGCGGCCCGTCAGCCAGGCCCAGGCGCGGGAGGTCGCGAGGAGGGCGGTGGCACCGCGCGGGGAGACGCCGAGGGTGAGGGACGGCGATTCGCGGGTGGCGCGGCAGATGTCGACGACGTAGGCGGTGATCTCGGGGGAGACCGTGGTCTTGGCGACCGCCGCGCGGGCGGCTTCGAGGTCCGCGGCGCCTGCCACGGGGCGTACGCCGGCGGCGCGCAGGTCGCGTGGGTTGAAGCCCTGGGCGTGGCGGGTGAGGACGTCGATCTCGTCCTGGCGGGAGGGGAGGGGGACCATCAGTTTGAGGAGGAAACGGTCCAGTTGGGCTTCGGGGAGGGGGTAGGTGCCCTCGTACTCGACCGGGTTCTGGGTCGCGGCGACCAGGAAGGGTTCCGGGAGGGGGCGGGGGGTGCCGTCGACCGTGACCTGGCGTTCCTCCATGGCTTCCAGGAGGGACGACTGGGTCTTCGGGGGCGTGCGGTTGATCTCGTCGGCCAGGAGGAGGTTGGTGAAGACCGGGCCGGGCTGGAAGGAGAACTCGGCGGTGCGGGCGTCGTAGACGAGGGAGCCGGTGACGTCGCTCGGCATCAGGTCGGGGGTGAACTGGACGCGTTTGGTGTCGAGTTCGAGTGCGGATGCGAGGGCGCGGACGAGCAACGTTTTGGCGACCCCGGGGACTCCTTCAAGTAGGACGTGTCCGCGGCACAGGAGGGCGACGACGAGACCGGTCACGGCGGGGTCCTGGCCGACCACGGCCTTGGCGATCTCGGCGCGCAGGGCTTCGAGGGCGGCGCGGGCGTCGCCCGGGGCCCCGGTCGACCCGGCGTTGTCAGTGGTCGGGTCCATCATGGACGGCGTACCTCTCTTTCGAGGGCGTCGAGTTGGTCGGCGAGAGCGATCAGGGCCGTGTCGTCGCTGGGCGGCGGGCCGAAGAGCAGGGAGCGCAGTGCCTGTCCCTCGCCGTGGAGGTGTGCGGACAGGGCGGGGAGCAGGGCTTCGGGCGTGTGTGCCCGGGCCACGGGGATGCCTACGAGGGGGGCGAGGCGCGTGCGGGTGGTGGAGCGGAGAGCGGCGGCCGCGCGGTCGCGGGCGTTCGCCTTGCGGTAGAGGCGGGCCCGGCCTTCGACGGTTTCGGAGGCGCGGATCGCCACGGGGAGTTTTTCGGGCACGAGGGGGCCGAGCCGGCGTGCCCGCCACAGGGCGGCGAGCGCCGCGGCGATGAAGAGCTGCAGCGTGCCCCAGAGCCAGCCGGAGGGGAGCAGTTCGAGGAGGGTCTTCTCGTCGTCGGGCTCGGCGGCGGAGGTGTCGGACGGTGAGGGGAGGTACCAGACCAGATGGGGGCGGGAGCCGAGGAGCTGGAGGGCGAGCGAGGCGTTGCCCTGCTCGTCGAGGTGTTCGTTGTGGAGAATGTCGGGCGCGCCGAGGACGACGGTGTCACCGCCGCCGGCAGGGTGCGGGACGCGGATCAGGGTGGCCAGGCGCTCGCTGCGGTAGCACTGGTCGGCCCTGAGATGGGTGGTGGTGTAGCGGATGCCGCCCGTGTCGGCCTTGCCGGCGCGGCGGGCGGCGGGCAGGTCGCAGCCGGGGGAGAGGGTGGACTCGGGGCTGGTGGCCGGGTCGGCGGTGACGCCGGGGGCGAGGCGTTCGACGGAGGCGCTGCCGGCGGCGACGAGGACGGTGCGTCCGCCGGACGCGGCGATGGCGCTGTGCAGCCGGTCCTGCCGGCCGGGGGTGAGGAGGTCGGGGACGGCGACCAGCAGGGTGGTGTCGGGGGTGGCCGCGGCGCGGGCCTCGTCGAGGGTGGTGACCACGCGGGTGGAGACGCCGCGGTCGGCGAGCAGTTCGGCGACGGCACGGCTGCCCTGGGGGTCGGGGGAGCGTGGGTCGAGGTTGCCGTGGCGGACGTCGGAGCGGATCAGGGCGATCGCCACGCCGGCCGCCAGCAGGACGACCAGGGCGAGGGCGATGCCTCGCGTGCGGGTCCACACCTGGCGGGCGGTGGGCGAGACCGAGGTGGTCGGGGGCGTGGCCTCGGTGGTCATGGGGTGGTCCCCTGGCTGGTGTGGTGGGCAGTGGTGTGGTCGCTGCTGCCGGCCAGTCGGGGCTTGGTGTTCTCCAGGTCGCGGTCGAGGTCGGCGATGCGCCGGTACGCGTCCGGGGTGGCGGTCCGGCCGCCGTATGTGACGTCGTCGAAGGCGTGGGCCGCGGCGCGGAGCCGGTCGGTGTGGGTGGGCAGGACGCGGCCGGCTTCGGCTGCGGCCTCGTCGGCGGTGCGGCCGGGGCGGGGGTCGATGAGGGCGCGTTCCTCCAGGGAGCGGACGATGGCCCGCATGCGTTCCTGGACGGCCTGGTTCCAGTGGCCCTGGGCGGCGTGGGCGTCGGCGGTGGCGCGGTGTTCGGCCGCGCTGCGGGGGCGGTCGTCGAACAGGGCGGGGGAGGTTGAGGCGGGTTCGCGTCGTGGGGTGCCCAGGCGCCACCACAGGGCGCCGAGGGCGGCGAGCACGACGAGGATGACGACGAGCAGGCCGACCGCTCCGCCGGGGGTGACGGAGGCGGCGGCGCCGAAGACCGTGTCGAGCCAGTCCCAGAAGGCGTTGAGGGCGCGTTCGAAGAGGCCGGGGTCGTCCTCGTGGTACACGCGCTCGGACAGTTCGCGCCGGGCCGCCTCGCGGGCGGGGTCGCGGGGGATCGTCAAGGGTGGTGCGTCGTCGGAGCCCGCCGACGTCAGCACCGACAGGTCGTGGTGTGGCGGCCGTACGGCCGGGGCGCGGGTGGGCGACCAGGTCCGTACGGCTGCGTCGGCGGCGCGGGGCAGGGACGGCGCCGCTGGGAGGACTGCCCCCGTCAGGATCACCGCATCAGCTCCCGGGGGTTCCGGGGGAGGTGGGGCCGTAGCCCTGGACACCGGCGGCGCGGGCCAGTTCGAGGTCGAGGGCCTCGCGGCGGATGCGCTGGTCGATGTAGAGGAGCACGGTGACGCCGGCCGTGATCGGGAAGGTGATCGTGGAGCCGATCACCGAGCCGATGCCGCTGACGACGAGGAACGTCCAGCCGAAGCCGCCCGTGCCGTTGACGAAGCCGCTTATGCCGTCGCCGCTGACCGCGGCGGCGAGGAAGGTGAACGGGATGACGACGATCGCGGCGATGACGTTCGCGATGATCGCCGCGAGCAGCTGGATGCCGAACACCCGCCACCAGGAGCCGCGCACGAGCTTCACGGACCGGCTCATGGCCTTGAGGACGGACTGCTTCTCCAGCATCAGGGCCGGGGAGGCGAGGGAGAAGCGGACCATCAGCCAGACGGTGACGACGGCGGCGGCGAGACCGCCGAGGACGGCGAGTGCCGCGCCGCCCCCGCCGCCGCCCGCGGCGACCGCGATGATGCCGGGGAGCATGCCGGCGAGGACGATGCCGGCGGCGATGAGCGGCAGCAGCAGGATCAGACCGAACAGCTTGACGATCTGCGGGCGGGCGTCGCGCCAGGCCTCGCCGGCGGTGACCGGCTTGCCGAGCACCGCGCGGCTGGTGACGGTGGTCAGCAGGGCCGTCGCGGCGACGGTGCCGACCAGGGAGATCACGAACAGGACGCCGGAGCTGAGCATGGTGTCGCGCAGCGCCCCGGTCAGTTCGTCGAGGCTGGCGCTGGGGTCGCCGAGGGCGCCGGTGTCGGTGTACTCGTCGAGGAGCAGGCCCTGCACGAGGACGACGACGATCTCGATGAGGACGGCGACGGTGAGGGAGATGCCGAGGACGGTGCGCCAGTAGGTGCGCATGGTCGACACGGCGCCGTCGAGGATCTCGCCCACGCCGAGCGGGCGCAGGGGGATGACGCCGGGCTTGGCAGCGGGCGGGGGGCCGCCCCAGGGGGTGCCCCAGCCGCCGTAGCCGCCGGGGCCCTGCCAGTTGCCGCCGCCGGGGCCGCCTGGGCCGCCGGGGGGCGGGGTGCCCCAGCCCGGGCCGGGCGGTGGGGGCGGCGGGGTCTGGCCAGGGGACGGCGGGCCGGTCGGCGCGGACCACTGGGCAGGTGGCGGCTGCTGCTTGGACCACTGGGTGCCGGAGCTCTGCGGGTGCGTGCCCGGCTGCTGCGAGGGCTGTTCGGGGTCAGGCCGGTCGGCCGGCCCGGACGGCCCGGTGGGGCCGGAGGTGCCGGGCTCGTGCCCGTCGGACGGGGCGGATCCGGGCGAGGCCCAGCCCGGAGTGTCGTTCATCGTCGCTCCTTCACGGTGCCCGTCCGCGGTCGCGGCGGCAGCTTGGCAGCCATCGTGCCATGGGGTGGTCGGCGAGGGCCCGGCCGCGGTGCGGGCTGCGCACCTTCAATTGTCCGCCGGATAGTGGGCAGACTGACGGCATGGCTGATCAGCAGGCGCGAACCGGCGAGGACAAGCGGGCGACCGAGGTACCGGTGGTCCGGTGGGAGGAGCCGCCCGAGGGGCCGGTGCTGGTGCTTCTGGACCAGACCCGGCTGCCGAGTGAGGAGGTCGAACTGGTCTGCACGGACGCACCGGCGCTGGTGGAGGCGATCCGGTCGCTCGCCGTGCGCGGGGCGCCGCTGCTCGGGATCGCGGGAGCGTACGGGGTCGCGCTCGCCGCCGCGCGGGGCTTCGACGTGGACGAGGCGGCGCAGGCGCTGGCGGGTGCCCGGCCGACCGCGGTGAACCTTTCGGTGGGGGTGCGCCGGGCCCAGGAGGCCTACCACGCGGGCCTGGCCCGCAGCGGCGACGCCACGACGGCCGCGGCGGCGGCGCTGGCCGCCGCGCGGCAGCTGCACCGGGAGGACGCCGAGGCCAGCGCCCGGATGGCGGAGCACGGGCTGGCGCTGCTGGACGAGCTGCTGCCGGGCGGCGGGCACCGGATCCTCACCCACTGCAACACCGGGTCGCTGGTGTCGGGCGGGGACGGGACGGCGTTCGCGGTGGCGCTCGCGGCACACCGGCAGGGGCGGCTGCGGCGGCTGTGGGTCGACGAGACGCGCCCGCTGCTGCAGGGCGCGCGGCTGACGGCGTACGAGGCGGCGCGCAGCGGCATGGCGTACACGCTGCTCACCGACAACGCGGCGGGGTCCCTGTTCGCGGCGGGGGAGGTGGACGCGGTGCTCATCGGCGCCGACCGGATCGCCGCCGACGGGTCGGTGGCGAACAAGGTCGGGAGCTATCCGCTGGCGGTGCTCGCCCGCTATCACCACGTGCCGTTCATCGTGGTGGCGCCGGTGACGACGGTGGACCTGGGCACCCCCGACGGGGCGTCGATCGAGGTGGAGCAGCGTCCGGGGTACGAGGTGACGGAGGTGATGGCGCCGCAGGCGCAGGTGGCGGGAGCGGGCGGCGGGGTTCCGGTGGCGCCCCTGGGCACCCAGGCGTACAACCCGGCGTTCGACGTGACGCCGCCCGAGCTGGTGACGGCGATCGTCACCGAGGAGGGGGTCGCGTCGCCGGTGACGGCGGAGGCGCTGGCCGGGCTGTGCGGGAAGGGCGTGGCGGGGAGGGGGGTGGCCGGGGGGTGATGGCCGGAGGTGACGGCCAGGGGTGACGGCTACGGGTGACGGAGGGGTGTCGGCCAGGTGTGACGGTGGATGTCGGCCGGGCGGGACGACCGGTGTCGGCCGGGGGTGACGGCCGGGGGTGACGGCCAGGGGTGGGTCCGGGAGTGGTGGGTCCGGGAGTGGTGGGTCCGGGAGTGGTGGGTCCGGGAGTGGTGGCCGGAGGTGAGGGTCTGGCGCTGGGTGGCCAGGGCGTCGGCCTCGGTCGTCCGGAGGGGATCCCGCCGGCCGGGTGACATCGGGCCCGGCGTGGGAGCCTTGCGGGAGTCGGGTGAGCCGGCCCCGCGAGGCCCTGGCGGTCGGCGAGGGCAGAGAGTGACGGTTCCGTACGACTATCGTCACTGACCAGTGGCGTGCCTCGCCTGTGCCTACGCCATCGTCGCTGGTTGGTACTGAGGCCGGTGGCAGCGGTCGCCGGGGATGCGGAGAGGGTGAGGTTCCAGTCGCGTTAGCCTGCGTGACGTGGACACCCCTGGTCGGCAGGACCGGCCTCTGACGGATCACGAGTTCGACCAATTCCGTGACCTGCTGCGCCGGTACTGCGCACACGAACTCGACCAGTGGGAGAGCTTGCAGATCGAGACGCCGTACGTACGGCCCTGTGTACGTGCTCCTCACCCGTTCCCTGCCGCCCGGCGCGGCTCCCGAGGCGTACAGGCCGCTCTGACTCGCCCGCGTGCGGACCGCTGCCGTTGGTTGTCGGATGTCCTAAGGGTGTAGCCGGAGCCGTTCAGGCCTGACATCCACCGCTGACATCGACGCCGGCGGGCGGGGGCAGACAGTAACGGGTCCCTACGACTATCGTCACAGGCCAGTGACGTGCCTCACCTGCGCCTTCGCTGCCGTTATGAGAATGGGATGATGTCGTTTATGAAGGGACGAGTCCTTGTCGTCGACGACGACAGCGCACTGGCCGAGATGCTCGGCATCGTGCTGCGTGGTGAAGGTTTTGAGCCGTCTTTCGTAGCCGACGGCGACAAGGCGCTGGCCGCTTTCCGGGAGACCAAGCCCGATCTGGTGCTGCTGGACCTGATGCTGCCCGGTCGGGACGGTATCGAGGTGTGCCGGCTGATCCGGGCGGAGTCCGGGGTGCCGATCGTGATGCTGACGGCGAAGAGCGACACCGTGGATGTGGTCGTCGGCCTCGAGTCGGGCGCGGACGACTACATCGTGAAGCCGTTCAAGCCGAAGGAGCTGGTGGCCCGGATCCGGGCGCGGCTTCGCAGGTCGGAGGAGCCGGCGCCGGAGCAGCTCGCCATCGGTGACCTGGTCATCGACGTGGCCGGTCACTCGGTGAAGCGGGACGGGCAGTCGATCGCGCTGACGCCGCTGGAGTTCGATCTGCTGGTCGCGCTGGCGCGCAAGCCGTGGCAGGTGTTCACCCGCGAGGTCCTGCTGGAGCAGGTGTGGGGCTACCGGCACGCGGCGGACACGCGGCTGGTCAACGTCCATGTGCAGCGGCTGCGCTCGAAGGTCGAGAAGGACCCGGAGCGCCCCGAGATCGTGGTGACCGTCCGTGGTGTCGGTTACAAGGCCGGGCCGAGCTGACATGTCCGGGGACAGTGCCGCTTCGGCGCCCGGCCGGTCCGGGGCCCGCGCGGGGCGGCCTGTCGGCCGGAAGGCGGCGGGCTCCCGCTGGGGAAGGTTCAGCGCGGGCGGGCTGCTGCAGGGCGGAGTCCAGGGCAGCCCGGTCCTCCGTCTGTTCATGCGCTGGGTGCGCCGGCCGCTGCTGCCGATGATGCGGCTGTGGCGGCGCAACATCCAGCTGAAGGTCGTCGTCACGACGCTGCTGATGTCGCTGGGCGTCGTACTGCTGCTCGGCTTCGTCGTCATCGGGCAGGTGCGCAACGGGCTGCTCGACGCCAAGGTCAACGCGTCACAGAGCCAGGCCACGGGCGGGTTCGCCGCGGCCAAGCAGCGCGCCGAGGAGGCGGCGAGCGGAGCGGCCGTGGACAACGCGGCCGACGAGGGCGGACAGTCCTCGCAGAACGTCATCCAGTGGATGAGCGATCTCGTCACCTCGCTGTCCAGTGGCGGCCAGGGCGCCTTCGACGTCGTGACGCTGCCCGCCGGGGACGACACCGGAGGCGGGCGCGGTCCGCGTGCCTCCGGCGGGGTCAATCCCAACAAGAGCGTCCCCGAAGAGCTGCGTGAGCGGGTCACCAGCGGCCCGGGGGCGTATCAGAGCTACACGCGCATCGTGTACGGGCCCGGCAAGGAGTCCCAGCCCGCGCTGATCATCGGCAAGCAGGTCAACGACCCGAACAACGACCCGTACCAGCTGTACTACCTCTTCCCGCTGACGCAGGAGGAGAAGTCGCTGAGCCTGGTCAAGGGGACGCTGGCGACGGCCGGGCTGTTCGTCGTCGTCCTGCTCGGGGCGATCGCCTGGCTGGTGGTGCGCCAGGTCGTCACGCCCGTGCGGATGGCCGCCGGGATCGCCGAGCGGCTGTCGGCGGGGCGGCTCCAGGAGCGGATGAAGGTCACCGGCGAGGACGACATCGCGCGGCTCGGCGAGGCCTTCAACAAGATGGCGCAGAACCTTCAGCTGAAGATCAGCCAGTTGGAGGACCTTTCGCGGATGCAGCGGCGGTTCGTCTCCGACGTCTCCCATGAGCTGCGTACTCCGCTGACGACCGTGCGGATGGCCGCCGACGTGATCCACGAGGCGCGGGAGGACTTCGACCCGGTCACCGCGCGGTCGGCGGAACTGCTCGCCGACCAGCTGGACCGCTTCGAGTCGCTGCTGTCGGACCTGCTGGAGATCAGCCGTTTCGACGCCGGCGCGGCGGCGCTGGAGGCCGAGCCGATAGACCTGCGGGACGTCGTCCGGCGGGTCGTCGACGGGGCGGAGCCGCTGGCCGAGCGCAAGGGGTCGCGGATCCGGATCGTGGGCGACCAGCAGCCCGTGGTCGCGGAGGCGGACGCCCGGCGGGTGGAGCGCGTGCTGCGCAATCTCGTCGTCAACGCCGTCGAGCACGGCGAGGGCAAGGACGTCGTCGTCAAGCTCGCCGCGGCGGGTGGGGCGGTCGCGGTCGCCGTACGCGACTACGGCGTCGGGCTCAAGCCCGGCGAGGCGACCCGGGTCTTCAACCGGTTCTGGCGGGCCGATCCGGCACGCGCGCGGACGACGGGCGGTACGGGCCTGGGGCTGTCCATCGCCCTGGAGGACGCCCGGCTGCACGGCGGCTGGCTGCAGGCGTGGGGTGAGCCGGGCGGCGGCTCGCAGTTCCGGCTGACGCTGCCGCGGACCGCGGACGAGCCGCTGCGGGGCTCGCCGATACCGCTGGAGCCCAAGGACTCGCGGCGCAATCGCGGACTGGACGATTCCGGTCAGCCGCGCGGGGGCGGCGAGAAGAGTGCCACCGTGCCCGCGCAGACCACGGCCGGCGGGCCGGTGCGGCCGCTCGACGCGATAGGTCCGCGGCTGGCTGCCGTGGCCCCGACGGCCGATCCGACGGCGCTGCCCGGCAACGGCGCGCGCGTGGTGCCCCGGCCGGCGGGTGCGGCCCGCCGCGTGGAGGAGTCACGTCGTACGGAGGAGTCACGTCGTACGGGGGAGTCACGTCGTACGGGGGATGCTCCTCGTGCGGAGGAGTGGCGTCGTACGGAGGAGGCGCGTCGTACGGAGGAGGCGCGTCGTACGGGCGGGGCGGTGCGTGGTGCGGACGGGTCGGCGCGCGGTGCGGTGGGAAGCCGGCCGGCGGACGTGGAGTCCGATGAGTCGAATGAGTAAGGGGAGGCAACTCGTGGGCGCTGGCCGCGAGGGGGGCGCCCGGCGTACGCCGGCGCGCGCGGTGGCGTACATCGCCTGTGGTGTCGTCCTGCTGGCGGGCTGCGCCTCCATGCCGGACCACGGGGATCTGCGGGGTGTCGAGTCCACGCCGCGGCAGGACGCGCAGGTGCGGGTGTTCGCCGTACCGCCGTCGGAGGACGCCTCGCCGCCGCAGATCGTGCAGGGGTTCCTGGAGGCGTTGACCAGCGACGACCCCAACTACGAGACGGCGAAGCAGTATCTGACCGATACGGCCAGGAAGTCCTGGAAGCCGCAGCGGACCACGACCGTGCTCGCCAACGCGCCCGGTCTCGAGGTCGATTGGGCGGCCAACAAGGAGGACAGCGACACGTTCGCGTTCCTGCTGACGGGCAGCAGGGTCGCCACCGTGGACGCGGAGCAGTCGTACGCGCCGGCGAGCGGCGACTACAGCCAGCAGGTCCGCCTCAAGAGGGACCGCGAGAGCGGGCAGTGGCGCATCGACCGGCTGCCCCAGGGCGTCGTCCTCGGCCAGTCGGACTTCCAGCGCAACTACATGTCCGTCAACAAGTACTACCTGGCGTCGAACGCCGCGTCGGGCACGTCCGCGCAGCTCGCGGCGGTCGCCGATCCCGTCTATGTGCGCCAGCGCGTGGATCCCACGACGCAGGTGGTGCGTGCGCTGCTGAGCGGGCCCACGCGGTGGCTCGATCCGGTGGTCCGGTCGAGCTTTCCCACGGGGACGCGGCTGAAGGACGACGCGGTTCCGCTGACACCCGACGACCACAACAAGCTGACCGTGCCGCTCAACGACAGGGCCGCGCGGGTCGGGCTGGCCAAGTGCAACGAGATGGCGGCCCAGTTGCTGTTCACCTTGCAGGACCTCGCGCCCGCGGTGAACGAGGTCGAGCTGCGGGCGGGCGGCGCTGAGTTGTGCGCGCTCGACGCGGACGCGGCGACGGCGGTCGCCACGCGGGGACCGGTGCGCAGCCCCGAATACCTGTACTTCCTCAACGGTGACCACAGCGTGGTGCGGATCCGCAGCGGCAGCAGGACGGCCGGGGCGGAGCCGGTGCCGGGCCCGTTGGGCGAGGGTACGACGACGCTGCGCTCGGTCGCGGTGTCGCGCGACGAGCGCAGCGCGGCCGGAGTCTCCCGGGACGGTCGGCAGTTGTACGTCGCGAGGCTGGAGCAGGGGGCCTCGCTCGGGGAACCGGTGCTGACCAGCGCGGGCAGGACCGAGGACGACCGGCTGACCACTCCCAGCTGGGACGAGCAGGGCAATCTGTGGGTCGCCGACCGGGACGCCGGCAACGCGCGGCTGCTGTTGCTCCAGGCGGGCAAGGGCGAACCGCTGGAGGTGTCGGTCCCGGCGCTGGACGGGCGTATCGAGTCGGTGCGGGTCGCGGCCGACGGGGTGCGGATCGCGCTGATCGTGGAGAAGGACGGCGAGCAGTCCCTGCGGGTCGGGCGGATCGACCTCGACGAGAAGGTGGGCGAGCGGTCGACGGTCACGGTGCGCGAACTGCGCAACGCCACGCCCGAGTTGGAGGAGGTCACCACGGTGTCGTGGTGTGGCGACGGCCGGCTCGTGGTGGTCGGGCGCGCGAAGGGAGGCGTGCTGCAGCTGCGGTACGCCCAGGTCGACGGCTCCACGCCGAAGGGGCCCGCGCCGGATGCCCTGACCGGGGTGAAGGAGATCGCCGCGTCCGAGGACGAGCTGCTGCCGCTGGTGGCGTACTCGGACGACGGGATCGTGCGGCTGCCGTCGGGGGCGCAGTGGCAGACGGTGGTGAAGGAGGGGTCGGCGCCGGTTTATCCGGGGTGAGGCCATCTGGGTCTGGGGCGGGGGCCTGGGGCGGAGTGTCCGGGGGCCTGGCCGGAGGCTTCTGAGGTGGGGGCCTGAGCCGGAGGTTCAGAGCAGGCGTGCGTTTCTTCCTGGCTCGTGGGCGGCCGTTCTCGTGCGGAGTGATCCGGCGGGGGCGGCCGTTTTCGCTGGTCAGGGGGAGAGGGAGGGGGAGGAGGGGCAGGGGCGTTCACCTGGGTGGGTGAGGGCCGTCGGGCTGGGCCGGGGTTGTCCACAGGCGGTTTTCCACAGGGGTGGCCGGGCGGCGCGTGGGTTGGCAGAGTGATGCGCATGCGGGGGTGGTGGCGGGACCTCACCGACCTGGTGCTGCCGGCCGACTGCGGGGGCTGCGGCAGGCCGCGTACGGTGCTCTGCCCGGAGTGCCGTGCCGTGCTGAGCGGGGCGGCGCCGTGCCGGGTGCGACCGGTGCCGGAGCCGCCGGGGCTGCCGGCCGTGCACGCGGCGGCGCGGTACGGGGACGAGGTGCGGGCCGTGCTGCTGGCCCACAAGGAACGGGGTGCCCTGGCCCTCTCCGGGCCGCTCGGCACGGCGCTGGCGGGAGCGGTGCGGGCGGGGCTGAGGGAGGCGTGGGGGAACGGTGACGAGAGAGGTGTGGTCGCAGGTGGTGCGGGCGATGGTCGGGCGGACGATAACCGGGCGGACGATAACCGGGCGGAAGACGGTCGGGCGGGCGATGGTCGGGTGGCCGGTGGGGTGAGGTCTTGGGGGCCTGGGGCGCCGGTGCTGCTCGTTCCCGTTCCGTCGGGGAGACGGGCGGTGCGGGCGCGGGGGCACGATCCGGTGCGGCGGATCGCGTACGCCGCGGCGGGGGAGCTGCGGCGGACGGGGACGCCGGCCCGGGTGGCCGCCGTGATGCGGCAGCGGCGGACGGTCGCCGACCAGTCGGGGCTGAACTCGCGGCAGCGGCTGGACAACCTCGCGGGCGCGCTGGCCGTGGCGCCCGGTGGGGAGCGGCTGCTGGCGGGCGGGCCGGTCGTCCTGGTGGACGACCTGATGACCACCGGTGCGTCGCTGACGGAGGCGGCGCGGGCGGTGCGGGAAGCGATGTCGGCGCGGGAGGTGACGTCGGCGCACGCGATGTCGGCGACGGAGGCGCGCCGGGTGGGCGGTGGGGCGGGCGGCCGTGTGCGTCAGCTGGACGGGGCACCAAGAGAACGTGTGTCGGTTGTGTACGGGAGTGGAACCCGGGAAAGGACTGGGGCACGGACGACTGGACCGAGGGAAGGGGGCGCGGGGCGGAAGCGGGGCCCGGGAATGCCGGGACCGAACGGCGCAGGTGAAGTGATCTGCGCGGCGGTGATCGCGGCGACCCCGGATTCTTTCGCAATAAACCGGAACTGACTGCGAAGTTGCATCGTTGCAGGTAGTGAGAGCGCTAATTCACTGGAATGGAGGTACACCGCGTTAGAGGGTGACGACATCCGTCCGGGCGAGATATGTTCGGTTGTGAGGGAAAGCCGCAGGCCACACCTCTCGTATCCAATGCCGTGCCGCGGGATTTCCGCAATCACCGGGCCGGCTGGGGAGCAATCGCGCCCATGGGGGAGGAGGAGGTGGACGTCACCGAGTCCGAGGTTCCGGGGCACACCGGGACCTGGTGCACAAGGGAGATGCTCCGCATCCGAGGCGGAGCGATCCGGGAACGGAGTTCTGCGTGGACATCGTCGTCAAGGGCCGCAAGACCGAGGTGCCCGAGCGGTTCCGCAAGCACGTGGCCGAGAAGCTGAAGCTGGAGAAGATCCAGAAGCTCGATGGCAAGGTGATCAGCCTCGACGTCGAGGTGTCCAAGGAGCCCAACCCCCGACAGGCCGACCGTAGCGACCGAGTGGAGATCACGCTTCACTCCCGCGGTCCGGTGATCAGGGCGGAGGCAGCGGCCAGCGATCCGTACGCGGCACTCGACCTCGCCGCGGAGAAGCTGGACGCCCGGCTGCGCCGGCAGCACGACAAGCGCCACACGCGCCGCGGTGTCCGTCGGCTCACCGCAGCCGAAGTCCCCCAGCACGTCCCGGGCGTGGCCACGCTCAACGGCAGCGGCGCCGAGACGGACGAGTCGGAAGGCGTGCCGACGAGGAAGATCGGCTCCCTCGAGATCCAGGGCGAGGGCCCGCTCGTCGTCCGCGAGAAGACGCACGTCGCCGCCCCGATGACCCTCGACCAGGCGCTGTACGAGATGGAGCTGGTCGGGCACGACTTCTACCTGTTCGTCGACTCCGAAACGAAGGAACCGAGCGTCGTCTACCGGCGCCACGCGTACGACTACGGCGTGATCCATCTGAGGACGGACACCATGATCACGGCGCCGCCCTCGCCGGAGGCCGGCGGTTCGCTGGGCGGCTGACTTCCCGGACGACGGCTGAGCCCCGGTGCCCCTGGAGTGCTTGTGCGCCCCCAGGGGCACCGGTGTGCCATGAGTGTGCCGCCGTGCACCCGTGTGCCACCGCTGTGCCGCCGTGCCACCCGTGTGCGACCGATGTGCGACGGGTGTGCGACCACTTCGCCCATGGCTTCGTCACCGCGGTGTCGTCCGGGCATGAAATCATGGCCGTAACGGCTCAATCGGTGGGCCGTTGCCTTGGGTTGGCGATGGCCCGGGACCACAGGCCTGAGCCTTCAGGGGGAGGAACGATGGCGGACAGCTTCGGACCGATGCAGGCCGAGAGGGCCGGCGACGGCCCGGACGGCAGGGGCCCGGACACGGGTTCCTCACGCGGCGAGCCGATCCGCGTCCTGGTCGTGGACGACCACGCCCTCTTCCGCCGTGGTCTGGAGATCGTGCTCGCGGCCGAGGAGGACATCCAGGTCGTCGGAGAGGCGGGCGACGGCGCCGAGGCGGTGGAGAAGGCCGCGGACCTGCTGCCCGACATCGTCCTGATGGACGTGCGGATGCCGAAGCGGGGCGGGATCGAGGCGTGCACCTCCATCAAGGAGGTGGCGCCCAGCGCGAAGATCATCATGCTGACGATCAGCGACGAGGAAGCCGATCTCTACGACGCGATCAAGGCGGGCGCGACGGGATATCTGCTCAAGGAGATCTCGACGGACGAGGTGGCGACGGCGATCCGGGCCGTGGCCGACGGGCAGTCGCAGATCAGCCCTTCGATGGCGTCGAAACTGCTGACCGAGTTCAAGTCGATGATCCAGCGGACGGACGAGCGGCGATTGGTGCCCGCGCCGCGGCTCACCGACCGGGAACTCGAAGTGCTCAAGCTCGTGGCGACCGGGATGAACAACCGCGATATCGCGAAGGAGTTGTTCATCTCCGAGAACACCGTGAAGAACCATGTGCGCAACATCCTGGAGAAGCTGCAGCTGCACTCCAGGATGGAGGCGGTGGTGTACGCGATGCGGGAGAAGATTCTCGAGATTCGGTGAGGCCTGTGGAGTCTGTCGGGCCTGTGGGGTCTGTCAGTTCAGGGAGCGGGCCAGTTCTGTGATCAAGGGCGCGCGCAGGTCCGGGGTGTTCACCTGTTCCACGCGTACGTTGGTGCAGTTCACCCAGCTCGCCGCTTCCAGCAGGGCCTCGGCGACGGCCGGGACCGCCTTCGGGCCGTCCAGGGTGATCTGCTTGGCGACCAGGGTGCGGCCCTCGCGGGCCGGGTCGACACGGCCGACCAGCCGGCCGCCGGCCAGGACCGGCATCGCGAAGTAGCCGTGGATCCGTTTCTGCTTGGGAACGTAAGCCTCCAGGCGGTGGGTGAAGCCGAAGATCCGCTCCGTCCGGGCGCGTTCCCAGATCAGGGAGTCGAAGGGCGACAGGAGCGTGGTGCGGTGGCGGCCGCGCGGGGGTGTCGCGAGGGCCGCGGGGTCCGCCCAGGCCGGCTTGGCCCAGCCCTCCACCGTGACCGGGACCAGGCCGGAGTCGGCGATCACCGCGTCGACCTGCTCGCCCTTCAGGCGGTGGTAGTCGGCGATGTCCGCGCGGGTGCCGACGCCGAGGGCCTCGCCGGCGAGGCGGACCAGGCGGCGGAGGCATTCGGTGTCGTCCAGGTCGTCGTGCAGGAGGTCGGCGGGGATGGCGCGTTCGGCGAGGTCGTAGACGCGCTTCCAGCCGCGGCGTTCGACGCAGACGACCTCGCCGTACATCAGGGCGCGTTCCGCGGCAACCTTCGCGCCGGACCAGTCCCACCACTCGTTGGTCTTCTTCGCGCCGCCCAACTCCGTGGCCGTCAGGGGGCCTTCGGTGCGGAGTTGTTTGATCACCTGGTCGTAGGCGCCGTCCGGGAGGTCGTGGTGCCAGTGGGGGCGGTCGCGGTAGGCGCGGCGGCGGAAGGCGAAGTGGGGCCACTCCTCGATGGGGAGGATGCAGGCGGCGTGGGACCAGTACTCGAAGGCGTGGGTGTCCTTCCAGTAGGCGCTCTCCACTGTGGTGCGGCCTACCGCGCCGAGGCGGGCGTACGGGACGAGTTCGTGGGAGCGGGCCAGGACCGAGATGGTGTCGAGCTGTACCGCGCCGAGGTGACGGAGGATGCCGCGGACGCCGGCGCGGCGGTTGGGGGCGCCGAGGAGGCCCTGGGCTCGTAGGACGATGCGGCGGGCCTCGTCTGCGGAGAGGGTGGTGGTGGGGCGCGGGGTCGTCATGGCCGTCATGGCTTCGAACGATAGGGGGTGGGTCTGACAGTGGGGGGTGGGGTTGGGTTGCTGGGGGGAGGGAGGGGCTGATGTGGGTGGGTGGGTGGGCGTGCGTCGAGGGTTCCGCCCCCGCCGCCCCTACCCATTCCCATCCCCGGGGGCTCCGCCCCTTCGACCCCGCCAGGGGCTCCGCCCCTGCACCCCGGCGGGGGCTCCGCCCCCTGCACCCCGGGCTTCGCCCCCTGAACTCCGGTGGAGGCTTTGCTCCCGCACCCCGGCTGGGGCTCCGCCCCTGCACCCCGGGCTCCGCCCCCTGCACCCCGGGCTTCGCCCCCTGCACCCCGGGCGTCGCCCCTGAACCCCGGCGGAGGCTTGCCCCACTACCCCAGCGAGGGCTCAGCCCCTTCCACCCCGCCAAGGGTTCCGCCCCTGCACCCCGGTGAGGGTCACCCCCCTCGCCCCCAGAGGGCCGCGCCCCGAGTATGGGCTTCAGGGCGCTCCCGGGGTGGGGTGAGGGATGGGCGCCGCCACCCGGGGGCGGTAGCCGAGGCTGGGCTTACGGCTGCCCCGCCGTAGTGAGGGTTGCGTGCCTGCACCCCTCCTCGCTCCGCCCCGGCCGCAGCGGCTCGCCCCGCCGTAGTAGGGGTTGCGCGCGCTGCACCCCTCCTCGCTTCGCCCGGGCCACAGGGGCTCGGGCGACCCCAGGCACCTGCGGCGCCCCCTCCCCCCGCCCCCCCCGGAGGGCAAGCGCCGCGTCAGGCTGTTGGGCGTGGGGGAAGGTAGGGGGCCGTGGAGGGGAGGGCGAGGTCGGAGGGGAGGAGGGAGGCCAGCCAGCAGTCTCGGCGGGTGCCGTGGTGGTTGAGAGCCGCGCGGAGGGTGCCCTCCAGGGTGAAGCCGGCTCGTTCGGCCACCGCGCGGGAGGCGGTGTTGCCGACCTCCGCGCGCCATTCGAGGCGGTCGACGGGGATCTGGGTGAAGGCCCAGTGGCAGACCGCGCGGGTGGCTTCGGTGATGTAGCCCTTGCCGCGGTGGCGCCGGGTGGCCCAGAAGCCGAGCTCCGCGGTGCCCAGGGAGCACATGGTGATGCCGAGCATGCCGGCGAGGTCGCCGTCGGGGAGGAAGGCGCCGAAGGTGAACAGGGAGGAGGCCGCCCAGCCGTCGGGGACCTGCTGCCGGACGAAGGTCTCGGCGTGTTCCGGAAGGTAAGGGGAGGGGATCGTCGTCCAGCGCTGAATCTCGGGGTCCTGACAGGCGGCGTACACGGCGTCGATGTCGTCCGGGCCGGCGGGGCGCAGCAGGAGACGGGCGGTGGGGATCGTGACGGGGTCCATCGGGAGATTCTGCTCGGGGGCGGAAGGGAGGGCATCCGTTTTTCCGGGGCCGGTCCGGGGCCGGTTCGGGGGTGAGGGCGCGATTACCGTTCGTGCAATTCGGTGGAGGCTTGCGGCACCATCCGAGTCCCCCGTCCGTTGTCCTCTGATGAAGCGGTGACGCCGTCGTCACGGCAGGCCTCCCGGCGTGGCCGGGTCCTCGCATACGATGGCCGTTGCTCAGTACGTCAGAAGGAAACCGACCGTCCCAGGCCCGACCGGCAAGGAGACCAACCCCCGTGTCCGTCCTCTCGAAGATCATGCGTGCAGGCGAAGGCAAGATCCTGCGCAAGCTGCACCGCATCGCGGACCAGGTCAACTCCATCGAAGAGGACTTCGTCGACCTCTCCGACGCCGAGCTGCGGGCCCTCACCGATGAGTACAAGCAGCGGTATGCCGACGGGGAGAGCCTCGACGATCTCCTGCCGGAAGCCTTCGCCACCGTCCGCGAGGCCGCCAAGCGTGTCCTCGGCCAGCGTCACTACGACGTGCAGCTGATGGGTGGCGCCGCGCTTCACCTCGGTTATGTCGCCGAGATGAAGACCGGTGAGGGCAAGACCCTGGTCGGTACCCTGCCCGCGTATCTGAACGCGCTGTCCGGCGACGGTGTTCACCTGATCACGGTCAACGATTACCTGGCCGAGCGTGACTCCGAGATGATGGGGCGCGTCCACAAGTTCCTCGGCCTGTCCGTCGGCTGCATCCTGGCCAACATGACGCCGGCCCAGCGCCGCGAGCAGTACGCGTGCGACATCACGTACGGCACGAACAACGAGTTCGGCTTCGACTACCTGCGCGACAACATGGCCTGGTCGAAGGACGAACTCGTCCAGCGCGGGCACAACTTCGCCATCGTCGACGAGGTCGACTCCATCCTCATCGACGAGGCCCGTACGCCGCTGATCATCTCCGGTCCGGCCGACCAGGCCACCAAGTGGTACGGCGACTTCGCCAAGCTGGTCCAGCGCCTCAAGCGCGGCGAGGCCGGCCAGCCGCTGAAGGGCATCGAGGAGACCGGCGACTACGACGTCGACGAGAAGAAGCGCACGGTCGCCATCCACGAGTCGGGCGTCGCCAAGGTCGAGGACTGGCTGGGCATCGACAACCTGTACGAGTCGGTGAACACCCCGCTCGTCGGTTACCTGAACAACGCCATCAAGGCGAAGGAGCTGTTCAAGAAGGACAAGGACTACGTCGTCATCGACGGCGAAGTCATGATCGTCGACGAGCACACCGGCCGTATCCTCGCCGGCCGCCGCTACAACGAGGGCATGCACCAGGCGATCGAGGCGAAGGAAGGGGTGCCGATCAAGGACGAGAACCAGACGCTCGCCACGATCACCCTCCAGAACTTCTTCCGCCTGTACAACAAGCTCTCCGGCATGACCGGTACGGCGATGACCGAGGCCGCCGAGTTCCACCAGATCTACAAGCTCGGCGTGGTCCCCATCCCGACCAACAAGCCGATGATCCGCAAGGACCAGTCGGACCTGATCTACCGCACCGAGGTCGCCAAGTTCGCCGCGGTCGTCGACGACATCGAGGAGAAGCACCGCAAGGGGCAGCCGATCCTGGTCGGCACGACGTCCGTCGAGAAGTCCGAGTACCTGTCGCAGCAGCTGAGCAAGCGCGGCATCCAGCACGAGGTGCTGAACGCGAAGCAGCACGACCGTGAGGCGCAGATCGTCGCCCAGGCCGGCCGCAAGGGCGCCGTGACCGTGGCCACCAACATGGCCGGCCGTGGTACGGACATCAAGCTCGGCGGCAACCCCGAGGACCTCGCCGAGGCGGAGCTGCGCCAGCGCGGCCTCGACCCCGAGGAGCACATCGAGGAGTGGGCCGCCGCCCTGCCCGAGGCGCTCAAGCGGGCCGAGGAGGCCGTCAAGGCCGAGAAGGAGGAGGTCGAGCGGCTCGGCGGCCTGTACGTCCTGGGCACCGAGCGGCACGAGTCCCGCCGTATCGACAACCAGCTGCGCGGTCGTTCCGGCCGTCAGGGCGACCCCGGCGAGTCCCGCTTCTACCTCTCCCTCGGCGACGACCTGATGCGGCTGTTCAAGGCCCAGATGGTCGAGCGCGTGATGTCCATGGCGAACGTGCCGGACGACGTGCCGATCGAGAACAAGATGGTCACCCGCGCGATCGCGTCCGCCCAGTCGCAGGTCGAGCAGCAGAACTTCGAGACCCGTAAGAACGTCCTGAAGTACGACGAGGTCCTCAACCGTCAGCGCGAGGTCATCTACGGCGAGCGGCGCCGCGTCCTGGAGGGCGAGGACCTGCACGAGCAGATCCGCCACTTCATGGACGACACCATCGACGCGTACGTCGAGGCCGAGACCTCCGAGGGCTTCCCCGAGGACTGGGACCTCGACCGCCTGTGGGGCGCCTTCAAGCAGCTCTACCCGTGCAAGGTCACCATCGAGGAGCTGGAGGAGACGGCCGGCGACCGTGCCGGTCTGACCGCCGAGTTCATCGCCGACTCCATCAAGGACGACATCCACGAGCAGTACGAGGCGCGTGAGGCGCAGCTCGGCTCCGAGATCATGCGGGAGCTGGAGCGCCGGGTCGTGCTGTCGGTCCTGGACCGCAAGTGGCGCGAGCACCTCTACGAGATGGACTACCTCCAGGAGGGCATCGGCCTGCGCGCGATGGCCCAGAAGGACCCGCTGGTCGAGTACCAGCGCGAGGGCTTCGACATGTTCCAGGCCATGATGGACGGCATCAAGGAGGAGTCCGTCGGCTACCTGTTCAACCTGGAGGTCCAGGTCGAGCAGCAGGTCGAGGAGGTCCCCGTCGAGGACGCCACGCCGGACCTGGTCAAGCAGGACTCGGTGCCGGCGCAGGCGACCGCCTCGCGCCCCGAGATCCGCGCGAAGGGCCTGGAGGCCCCGCAGCGGCGGAACCTCCACTTCACTGCGCCGACCGTGGACGGCGAGGGCGGCACCATCGAGGGCGACCTCCCCGAGGACGAGCCGGTGCGCTCCCCCGCCGACGGCCTCACCCGCGCGGAGCGGCGCAAGCAGGCCAAGGGCGGGCGGCGCCGCAAGAAGTGAGGCCTGCGGCGGCGTGACGCCGCTGCGGTCGTGCCGTGGCCGAGGGCCGGGACACCCCCAGGGTGCCCGGCCCTTTCCCATGCCCGTCAGCCCGTCAGCCCGTCAGCCGTCGTCCTGCGCGCGGTGCCCGCGCGGGCCGTCCAGTTCCACCGCCGTGCAGCGCCAGCGGTGGTCGGCGCCCCGTTCCAGGCGGAAGGCCATGGCACGCAGCCGGTCGCCGGTGCGGATGCGGGCGAAGGCCTCGAAGGCGCCGGGGTAGGGCTCGTACCAGCCGACGTCCCCCACCACCGGGCGCGGGCCGGGGGAGCGCAGGGGGCCGTTCTCGGCGAGCCGGGCCAGGTCGTCGTAGGCGCGTCCCAGGGTGTGGCGGAGCATGAAGTGGACGGGGCGCTGGCCGCTGAGGACCAGCAGCAGACGGTCGGCGAAGACGTCGGTGGGGCGGGGCTGCGGGACCCCGACGGGGCGGTGCGGGGTCTGCGGCGGGACCCTCGGGGACTCGGCCGGCGGGTGGGTCTCCGCCGGGGCTGCGGGCGGCGGGTCCGTGCGGCGGGCGCGGGGCGGGGTGGCCCCTGGGCGGCGAGGGTCGCGGCGGGTGTCGCGGCGGGTCGGCGGCCGGGTGCCGGGGCGGGGCGCCGGGCGGGTGGCCGGGTGGTGCTGGGCCCTGGTCATGACCTTGTTCATGGGTTCCCCGTTCGCTGCGGCCCGGGTGATACCGGGCAGTAACTTGCTGGTGGTGATCTTGTACGGGGCGAAAGGGGCGGCGGCAAGCCGGGCGCGAGCCGGGACCGGGGGCCCGGAGAGTTCACCTATCAGGGTGATCAGGAGGTGAGAAGCGCCTGGTGGGAGCGGCGGCGGGGGTGAATCGCGAGGCGTCGGGTGGACGCCTTCCGAGGCGTGGACGGGGACTCGAAAGGGGACGCCCGCACGTATCCTGAAGGCTCTCCGAAGCCTTGCGGGGCCCTCCGACCACGAAAGAAGCGGCCAGCCATGCGCGTCTACGTCCCCCTGACCCTCCCCGGTCTCGCCGAGGCGTACAAGGCGGGAGAACTCGGGGCCGGGCCGCTCGTCGCGTACGCCGTCACGCCCGCGCTGCGCGAGTGGTACCTGTCCGACGACATCGAGGAACTGGAGTACGCGGCGCTCAGCCGGGCCGCGCTGGCCTCGCTGCGGCTGCTGGCGGCGGACCCCGCGGCCCCGCGCCGGCGGGTCGTCGTCGCCGTCGACGTGCCCGACGGGGCGGCGACGGCCGATCCGGACCGGGGCCTCGACCCGGCCGCGCTGGGCGAGGTGCGGGTGGCCGGGCCGGTCCGGCTGGCCAAGGCGGCGTCCGTGCACGTCGACGCCCGGGACGCGGAGGTGGACGTGGCCGCGGCGGCGGACGCGCTGCAGGCGGCGGACGGCGGGGACGACGACGCGCAGTTCGTGGTGGACGGGGCCGAGGACCACGAGCTGCTGTGGTACGCCACGCAGGAGATCCCGAACCTGGTGGGGCTCGGGGAGTGAGCCGCGCCGTTCCGCCGGGCCGTCACGCGGACGTCTCTTCGATGTCAGTGGCGGCGGGTACGGTCTTCGACATGGGGAAGCTGGGAGCCGCGCACATTGTGTGGGACTGGAACGGCACGCTGTTCCACGACAATGACGCGATCATCGGGGCGACGAACGCGGCGTTCGCCGAGCTGGGCCTGGAGCCCATCACGCTGGAGCAGTACCGGTCGATGTACTGCGTGCCGGTGCCGAAGTTCTACGAGCGGCTGATGGGGCGGCTGCCGACGGACGCGGAGTGGGAGGTCATGGACGGGACCTTCCAGCGGTACTACGCCGAGCACCGGGTGCGGTGCGGACTCACCGAGGGCGTGGTGGAACTGCTGGCCGAGTGGCGGTCCGCGGGGCGCAGTCAGTCGATCCTGAGCATGTACGGGCACGAGGACCTCGTGCCGCTGGTCCGCGGATTCGGCATCGAGAGCCACTTCCTGCGGGTCGACGGGCGCACCGGGCCCTCCGGGGGCAGCAAGGCCGAGCACATGGTGCGGCACCTCGCGGCGCTGGCCGCGGTCGACCCCTCGCGCACGGTGGTGATCGGGGACGCCGCGGACGACGCCGTGGCCGCGCTCCACGTGGGCGCGCGGGCCGTGCTCTATACCGGCGGGTCGCACAGCCGCAGCAGCCTGGAGACCGCCGGGGTGCCGGTGGTCGACACCCTGCACGAGGCGGTCGCGGAGGCGGAGCGCCTGGCCATGGCGGCGTAAGCCGCGCCGCCCGGCCGGCCGTTGTCCCACCAGTTGGTGACCGCGGTGCCGCGGGTGGCGTTGCGGAAGGCGACCAT
>NZ_JBFATR010000071.1:0-22250 GCF_040678395.1 Streptomyces sp. NPDC052687
GGCGGAGCGGGCGCGCGCGGTGGCGGGCGAACTGCACGCCCGGCTGACGGCCGCGGGCCACGAGGCGGTGCGGCCGGACGCGGCGGTGGTCTCGGTGCGCGCTCCGTCCCCGGAGAGCGCCGTGCGCTGGGCGGCCGACTGCCGGACCGCCGGACTGGCCGTGGGCTGCTTCCGGCCTCCTTCCGTGCCCGACGGCATCTCCCGGCTGCGGCTGACCGCCCGCGCGGACCTCTCCGGGGAACAGATCGAACGCGCTGTACGGGTGATCGGCGAAACGCGGCCATGAGTCGGCGTCCACGGCCGTGCGTCGCCTCTGGTGGACGGGTCGGTCAGACGGTGGCCGTGAAGTGCGCCCAGGTCTCGGGGGAGAAGACCAGCGCGGGCCCGGCCGGGTCCTTGGAGTCGCGTACGGCGAGCAGTCCGGCCCAGGCGCCCGAGCGGGGGCTGGCCGTCTCCACGCAGTTGTTCGCTCCTGTGCTGTAGCTGCTGCGCAGCCAGCGCACATCGGACAGGTGGGTGGTGGAAGGTACGTTCCGAGGCAGAACGGTCATGGTGCCTCCTTACGCGCCGTCAGCTATCCCGGCGATGTATTCCAACGTTTCCTCGGGTGACAGGGCGTTCCTCCGAAGCGCATCGAAGGCCTCGGTGTAGGCCCCAACGTCTTCTTTCCGTTCGAGGTAGAGGCTACTCGTCAAGTGGTCGAGAACAACCACATCCAGATCAGAAGTGTTCGAAAATGAAAAGATAACGAAAGGCCCGGTGAGGCCGATGTGCGCGCCCGCGGCGAAGGGCAGCACCTGGAGTCTCACCTGCGGCAACCGCGCCGCCTCCAGCAGCCGGCGCAGCTGCTCGGCCATGACGTCCGGGCCGCCGACCTCGCGCCGCAGCACCGCCTCGTCCAGTACGGCGCTGAGCGTCAGCGGCGGCTGGGAGCGCAGGACGTCCTGCCGGGCCAGCCGCACCTCCACCAGCGTGTCCAGCCGGTCCTCGTCCAGGCCCTCCACGGCCGCCCGGGTCACCGCGCGGGCGTACTCGGGCGTCTGCAGCAGCCCCGGCACCACCGAGGTCTCCAGGGTGCGCATGTCGCTCGCCTGCGACTCCAGGCTGATGAAGTCCCGGTAGGTGGGCGGCAGCACCCCCCGGTAGGCGTGCCACCAGTGGTCCCGGCCCTGTCCGCCGCCGGACCCGGCCAGCACCAGCAGCAACTCGCGCAGCTGGGGATCGCTCACCCCGTAGGCGTCCAGCAGTAACCGCACATCGGCCGGTCTCACCCCGCTCGCGCCCGTCTCGATCCGGCTCACCTTGGACTGGTGCCAGCCCACCAGCCGCGCCGCCTCACCACTCGTCAGGCCCGCACCCGTGCGCAGCGCACGCAGTTCGGCGCCCAGTTTCCGGCGGCGTACCGCGGGACCGTGCTGCATGGGCTCCTCCTTACTCCACCCGAGCCGCCCAAATACGGTCTGTCGTCGCAGAGTTCACCGCATCGAGCGACAGATATATGCAGATCCTGGTGGATCGCCACCGGGATCGCCCCGAAAGTGGCAGTCTGGCGACGAAGCACCAGTCCGGGACCGTACTCGAACCTTGGCCTTCGTGTCGGTCCGCGGTCCCGTGGGAAAGGGACGACAGCGCCATGGCAGACCACCTGGAAGCATCCGTCACTCTGCCGAGCGATCCCGCTTCGGTCTCCGCGGCTCGTGCCTACGTGGCCGGCATCCTGGCGGAGTGGGGTCTGCCGTCCGACACGGAGGTGGCCGACACGATCCGGCTCATCGTCTCGGAGCTCGCCACCAACGCCGTACAGCACACCTTCGGGCTGTCACCCACCTTCACGGTGGACCTGGCACTGGACCGGGACGAACACCTCCGCATCGGCGTGACGGACAGTCACCCCAGATTCCCCAAGCGCCTGCCGGCAGCCGTGCAGCAGGACAACGGCCGCGGCATGGTGATCATCCGCTGCCTCACCGCCGAGTGCGGCGGCCGTCTGAGAGTGCGCCCCACCCGCGAGGGCGGCAAGACGGTCGCCATCGAACTGCCCTGGACCGTCCCGGCCCACCCCGTCACGGCAGCCAAGCGCAACCCCTGACGGTCCCTCGTCCTCCCGCGGCCCCCGCCGCCCTCCCGGCCCGCTGCCGTCCGGACGCCGCCCGCGCGTCCCGCCCTCGCCCCTCCCGCCCGCGGCCCGTCCAGGCCCCTCCGGCCCTTGAGACTCGCGCCCCTCCTCCGCCGCTCGTCCCTCCCGGCCGCCGCCGCCCTGCCCGCCGCTCGCTCACAGCCTGGACCGGCCCCCGCGGCCCGCGGCCCCCCGTCCCCGCCCGCGTCGGCCTCCCGCCCCCGTTCCCCGGCATGGGGCCCATCGGACGCCGCAGCGGCCTGCGCTCCGCCCAGGCCTCTCCCTGTGCCTCTGGGCGGACCCCGAACGCCGCGCCGCAGTCCGCGCCGCAGGCTGCCCCCACAAGCAGGCCGGGCCCGTGCGCGGGTGCGCAGCGGGCCCGGCGTGGTCGCTCATGGGCATGACCGGGCGTGGCGACGGCGGGTCAGGGGTGCCGTCACCGCGCCCGCAGGGGTCACTTGACCCGGCCGTACCAGACGCTCTTCGTCCAGATCTTCTGCAGCCGCACGACGTCCCCGGTCTTGGGGGCGTGCCAGATCTTCCCCTTTCCGGCGTAAATGCCCACGTGGTACACGTTGGACCCCGAGTGGAAGAACACCAGGTCTCCGGCCTTGCGGCTCTTCGCGGAGATGTGGCGCGTCTTGTTGTACTGCTGCGCGGCCGTGCGCGGCAGGGTCTTGCCCGCCTTCTTGTACGAGTAGAGCGTGAGTCCCGAGCAGTCGAATCGCTTCGGCCCCGTGGCGCCCCACTTGTACGGGGAGCCCTTCTTCGAGGCGGCGACCTGAAGCGCCTTCGACGCCGGCGTGGCGGCCGCGGCCTCCGGGGCGAAGCCAGGGGCTATCACGGTGCCGCCCACCGCGGCCAGGGTGAGGGCCGAGGCCGTACCGGCCCGGGCCATGAGCGACGGGACACGATTGAGCGCGTTCATGCGCAACCCTTCGTCAGCCGCCTGTGAAGGATGACCTGTCGGATTCGGGCTGGCGAAGTAGCCCGGCCGCGTTGCCGCGGCTTCACCCCAAGGGCTGCTCGGTCCGGCGACTCCTCACGGAGCCGGCCGTGCCGGCGACCCGTCGTGCTTGGGTCCTCCACTCCTGCCGATCCACTCCTGTCGACCGGTCATCCAGGCGGCGGCAGGACTCGGCGTCCGCCCGGACCGCCCCGCCGCGGTGGCGGGGGCTTGTCGTCAGACAGGGATCTTGACTCACACATGTCCGAAAATCCCAACGGAACCGGGGATTTGTGGTCTTCCTCACCACTCACCCGTTCGGGTGGACACCCTGTCGAGCGGTCGGAAGTCAAGACCGCGACAGCCCCCCGGACCAGCGACGGAATCCTCAATTCCGCCCCTGGAGGCCGTCTTCGGCGCAACCGGAGCCAGCTCGAAAAAGGAGGGGTGGATACGCCGAACGTGGGTAATCCGTTCAGTCCGTTTCGCCCCGGTCGGCGCACACCGCGCCATCCGTGCGGCGAGCCTCGCTCACGCGTGCCGCACCGTCAACTGTCGGAGCGCGGCGGAAGGGTGACGCGCGCCGCGCGGCGTTCACCGTCGAGCACGCGCAGCGCCCGCGCGAGCGTCGGCGCGTGCAACTCCGTCTCGCCCCGCCGGTGCATCAGCGCCAGCGCGTCGCGCAGGGCGACGGCCTTGCTCACCAGCGCCTGCGCGGCCCGCAGTCCGCCGTACGTGTGACCGTGGCGGCCGGGGTTGATCCGGCCGAGCAGGTCCACCACCTCCAGGTAACGGTCGATCAGCTCACCCTCGGCGCGGGTCAGCGCGGGCAGCGGCGGCAGTTCGGGCGGCAGCATCGGCGGCTCACCTCCTGCCGGACACGCCGCCCGGCGCCTTGCGGCCGGTGACGACGCGGTCGATCAGGCCGTACTCCAGCGCCTCGCGGGCGGTGAGGACCGTGTCCCGCTCGAGATCGGCGCTCACCCGCTCCCGGCTGCGCCCGGTGTGCCGTACCAGCATCTCCTCCAGGCGGGACCGGACGCGGGCCAACTCCTCCGCCTGGATCGCGAGATCACCGGCCTGCCCCCGCACCGGCTCGGGCAGCGCCGGCTGACGGAGCACCATCCGGGCGCCGGGCAGGGCGTATCGCTTGCCCGGTGTCCCAGCGGCGAGCAGCACCGCGGCGCAGGCGCCGGCCTGGCCGAGGCAGACCGTCTCCACGTCGCAGCTCACGTACCGGATCGTGTCGTAGAGCGCCGACATGGCGGTGAACGAGCCGCCGGGGGAGTTGATGTACAGCGAGATGTCGCGGTCCGGCGCCTGGTACTCCAGATGCATGAACTGGGCCATCACGTCGTTCACCGACGTGTCGTCGACGGGTGTGCCCAGGAAGACGATCCGCTCCTCCAGCAGCTTCGTGTACGGATCCATGGTGCGGTGGCCGAAGCCCGTGCGTTCGGTGAACTCGGGCAGGACCTGACGGGCGGACGGCGGGACGGGCTCTCGGGTCATGGCGGACGCCTCCTCGCGGCGGAGCTGTCTCTGTAAAAAATGTACAGGACGTACATGACGTAATGTGGAGACCATGGCCTACGAGATTCCGGTGACGCAAGCCAGGGCTGAGCTCGCCGACATGATCAACCGCGTGGTCTACGGCGGTGAGCGCGTCGTCGTGACCCGTCACGGCAAGCCCCTCGTCGCCCTTGTCTCCGCCGCTGACCTGCGGCGACTCGAGGAGGCGCCGGAGGCGGGGGAGGAGCAGGTGATCAGCTCCGTCTCCCGGGTCCGCGAGGTCGCGTCCGCTCCGGGCGAACGGCAGCGGTTCGGCATCGCGGCGGAACACCGGGGGCCGAATCCCTCGTAGCGGCCGAGCGGTCGAGCGCCGGAGCTGCCGAGCGGTGGTGCGGCGGGGAAGACGCGAAGACCGTGCGCCCCCGTCCGCTACTGCGGGGACGCACGGTCGGTCGTCGCCGGCCCGGTCGGCCGGTGCGCGGTCGATGGACGGCGCCGGTGCGTGCTGTCGGCGGAGGCCCGGTGGGTCGCTGCCGGTGCTCAGCCGGTGAGGGCTCGGGAGCGCTGATCAGCCGGTGAGGGCGGGTTCCCGTTCGGGCGCCGGTGCGGCTCCCGTCGTACGGGACCTCAGCGCCGGCCCGAGCAGCACCGCCCCGAGGCCCAGCAGTGCCCACCAGGTCAGGGTGAGGGCGGGGCCGGTCGCCGCCGCGCCGTCGAAGTACGACACCGAGCGCAGCAGGGACGCCCCGGCGCCCGGCGGCAGCCACTGGCCGATCGCCCCGGCCGGCTCCGGCAGCAGCCGCGGCGCCGAGGAGGCGCCGGAGAACGGGTTGCCGAGCAGCATCATCACGGCGGCGCCCAGGGCGATCCCGGCGTTGCCCAGAAGGGCGGCGAGCCCGGCGACCGCGCCCGCGACCGCCAGCGAGGTCAGGCCGAGCGCCCCGGCCTCCGCCCACCAGTCGCCGGTGAGGACCCCCAGCCAGCTGTGCGTGATCGCGGCCGCGGTGACGCCGACGAGGGCCGAGGCGGCGACGAGTGCGGCCACCGCGCGCACCCCCCGCAGTCCGAGCAGGGTCACCGCGGAACCGGCCGCGATCCCGGCCAGGGTGAGCGGCAGCAGGCTCGCGCCGAACGCCGCGCCGCGCGGGTCGCCCTCGGGAGCGGCCACCACGTCGGTCACCGGCACCTCGCTGTCCCCGGCCACCGCCTCCCGCAGCAGCTGGGCCACCATCGGGCTCGCCGCGGAGGCGGTGAGCAGCCGGGGGCCTTGCTCGGTGACGACGAGCGCGCCGTGGACCGTGCGCTCCTCGATGGCGTCGCGGGCGGCGGCCTCGTCGGCGTAACGGTGGATCTCGAAGGCTCCCTCGTGCCGCGACAGGCGCTGTTCGGCCTGGGCGGCCGCGGCGGCCGGGCCGGCGACGCCCAGGGGCAGGTCGCGCGGCGCCGTGCGGGCGGCGGGCCAGGCGAAGGCCCACAGGGCGAGCGCGGCCAGCAGCGGCACGAGGAGGGCGACCGCGAGGGGCCTGCGGGTGGCGGACATGGGTGCTCCCCGGTCAAAGAGAAGGATCGTTCGTTTTTCTTCTCTCTCACCGTCGCGCCAGGGCGGCGCCTTGTCAAGAATGAACGTTCGTTTTAGGTTGTGGACCATGGCCCGCGTATCCCAGGAACACCTCGACGCCCGCCGCCGCCAGATCCTCGACGGCGCCGCGCTCTGCTTCGCCCGCAACGGCTTCCACGCCACCTCGATGCAGGACGTGCTGAAGGAGGCCGACCTGTCCGCGGGGGCCGTCTACCGCTACTTCAGCGGCAAGGACGAGCTGATCGGCGCGATCGTCGCCGAGGTGATGGGGGAGGTCCGTACCGCCTTCGAGGAGGCCGCCCGGCAGAGCCCGCCGCCGCCCCCGGACGAGCTGGTCGCCTCCGTCCTCGGCCGCACCCTGGAGTCCCGCGCCTACGTCACGGCCGACGGCGAGCCGGCCTTCGCGCGGCTGGTCGTGCAGGTCTGGACGGAGACCGTGCGCAACGAGCGGCTGGCGGCGGTGCTCGACGAGGGTTACGCCGCGGTGCGCGCCGCCTGGACCAAGGTCGTCGAGGCCTATCAGGAGAGCGGGATGATGCGGGCCGACGTGCCCGCGGACGACGTCGCCCGCACGATGATCTCCACCGTGCAGGGGTTCATCGTCCAGCAGTCGCTGTTCGGGCCGGTGCCCGTCGAGGTGCTCCGCAACGGGCTGCGGGCGCTGATGAGCATGGGGCGCTGATGAGCAGGGGCGCTGATGCGTATGGGGGAGACCAGCGCCGGGTCATGAGGTGACCAAGGTCCGGTTAACGTCGTTGAAACTCCGGCGAACTAGCCTGCCCCTCCACGCCACCAGGGGTTTTTCTTTCCCGATCGCGCCGATTCGCGCCTTCTGTCTGTGTGTTACATCTACCCCCCTGTCGCGGTGGCGACGGCAACCGGGCCCCGCACGGCCCGGAGCGAGGATGTGAGGTGGGACGTGCAACTGACCCCGCACGAACAGGAAAGGCTGCTGATCCATGTGGCGGCCGACGTCGCCGGGAAGCGGCGCGCCCGCGGCCTGCGGCTGAACCATCCCGAGGCGGTCGCCCTCATCACCTCGCACATCCTCGAAGGGGCGCGGGACGGCCGTACCGTCGCCGAACTCATGGCCTCCGGGCGCACGTTGCTCACCCGGGACGACGTCATGGAGGGCGTGCCCGAGATGATCCACGACGTGCAGGTCGAGGCGACCTTCCCGGACGGCACCAAGCTCGTCACCGTCCACGACCCGATCGTCTGAAGGGACCTCGATGATTCCCGGAGAGGTCCTCTTCGCCGACGGCCCGGTCGTGTACAACGAGGGCCGCGAGGTCACCCGGCTGACCGTCCTCAACGCCGCCGACCGGCCCGTCCAGGTCGGTTCCCACTACCACTTCGCCGAGGCCAACCCCGGCCTGGAGTTCGACCGTGCCGCCGCGCGCGGCAAGCGGCTCAACGTCGCTGCCGGCACCGCCGTGCGGTTCGAGCCCGGCATCCCCGTCGACGTCGAACTCGTCCCGCTCACCGGTGCCCGGATCGTGCCGGGGCTGCGCGGGGAGACCGGAGGTGCCCTCGATGCCTGAGATCTCGCGCGCCGCGTACGCCGATCTGTTCGGCCCCACCACCGGCGACCGGATCCGGCTCGCCGACACCGATCTGCTGATCGAGATCGAGGAGGACCGCTCCGGCGGTTCCGGACACTCCGGCGACGAGGCGGTGTTCGGCGGCGGCAAGGTCATCCGCGAGTCCATGGGCCAGGCCCGGGCCACCCGGGCCGAGGGAACCCCGGACACCGTCGTCACCGGTGCCGTGATCGTGGACCACTGGGGCATCGTCAAGGCCGACATCGGCATCCGCGACGGCCGGATCACCGGCATCGGCAAGGCGGGCAACCCCGACACCATGGACGGGGTCCACCCCGAGCTGGTCATCGGCCCGGAGACCGAGATCATCGCGGGCAACGGACGGATCGTCACCGCCGGTGCCGTCGACGCGCACGTCCACTTCATCTGCCCGCAGATCGCCGACGAGGCCCTGGCCTCCGGCGTGACCACCCTGGTCGGCGGCGGCACCGGGCCCGCCGAGGGCTCCAAGGCCACCACCGTCACCCCCGGCCCCTGGCACCTCGCCCGGATGTTCGAGGCGATGGAGCAGTACCCGCTCAACATCGGCTTCCTCGGCAAGGGCAACACCGTCTCCCACGAGGCCATGCTCTCCCAGATCCGCGGCGGCGCCCTCGGACTGAAGCTGCACGAGGACTGGGGCTCCACCCCGGCCGTCATCGACGCCGCGCTGACCGTCGCCGACCGGACCGGCATCCAGGTCGCCATCCACACGGACACCCTCAACGAGGCCGGATTCGTGGGCGACACCCTCGCGGCGATCGCCGGACGCGGCATCCACTCGTACCACACCGAGGGCGCGGGCGGCGGCCACGCCCCGGACATCATGACCGTCGTCTCCCAGCCGCACGTGCTGCCCAGTTCCACCAATCCGACGCGGCCCTTCACCGTCAACACCACCGAGGAACACCTCGACATGCTGATGGTGTGCCACCACCTCAACCCGGCGGTCCCGGAGGACCTGGCGTTCGCCGAGTCCCGGATCCGGCCGTCCACCATCGGGGCGGAGGACATCCTGCACGACCTCGGCGCCATCTCGATCATCTCCTCCGACTCCCAGGCCATGGGCCGGATCGGGGAGGTGATCCTGCGCACCTGGCAGACCGCGCACGTGATGAAGCGGCGGCGCGGCGCCCTGCCCGGCGACGGGCGCGCGGACAACCGCCGGGTGCGCCGCTATGTCGCCAAGTACACGATCAACCCGGCACTCGCCCAGGGACTCGCCCGCGAGATCGGGTCCGTGGAGAGCGGCAAGCTCGCCGACCTGGTGCTGTGGGAACCGGCGTTCTTCGGTGTGAAGCCGCTCCTCGTCCTCAAGGGCGGGCAGATCGCGTACGCGCAGATGGGCGACGCCAACGCCTCCATCCCCACCCCGCAGCCCATCCTGCCGCGTCCGATGTACGGCGCGATGGGGCGGGCGCCCGCCGCCAACTCGTTCAACTTCGTGGCCCCGCTCGCCGTCGAGGACGGGCTGCCGGAGCGGCTGGGGCTCGGCAAGCGGTTCGTCGCCATCGAGTCGACGCGCGCGGTGACCAAGGCCGACCTGCGCGAGAACGACGCGCTGCCCGACGTACGGATCGACCCCGACAGCTTCGCCGTGTACATCGACGGGGAGCTGGTCGAGGCCACACCGGCCGCCGAACTGCCCATGGCCCAGCGTTACTTCCTCTTCTGATGGGGTGCTGATGGGACGCGCGGCACTGCTCGTCCTGGCCGACGGCCGCTTTCCCGCCGGAGGGCACGCCCACTCCGGCGGGGCGGAGGCCGCGGTCAAGGCCGGGCGGATCACGGGAGCGGAGAGCCTGGAGGAGTTCTGCCGGGGGCGGCTGCACACGGCGGGGCTGGTGGCGGCGGGACTGGCGGCCGCCGCGGCGCTGGGGCACGACCCGCTGGAACTGGACGGCGCCGCCGACGCGCGGACCCCCTCGCCGGCGTTGCGGGCGGTCGCGCGCCGACTGGGGCGGCAGTTGACGCGGGCGGCGCGGGCGACGTGGCCGTCGGACGAACTCGACGCCCTGGCACGGGCCTTCCCGAAGGGCGCGCACCAGCCCGTCGTGCTCGGGGTGACGGCGCGGGCGGCGGGGCTGTCGGCGGCCGACGCGGCGTACTGCGCGGCGTACGAGAGTGTCGGTGGGCCGGTGAGTGCGGCGGTGCGGCTGCTGAGTCTCGATCCGTTCGACGGGACGGGGGTGCTGGCGCGGCTGGCGCCGGAGCTGGATCTCGTCGTGGAGCGGGCGGTCGCGGCGGCGCGGGCGGTGGGCGTGGAGGGAGTCGACGCGTTGCCCGCGGCGTCCGGGGTGTTGCTGGAGGTGGGGGCCGAGGCGCATGCGGGGTGGGCCGTGCGGTTGTTCGCCTCCTAGGGGTTTCGCCCCCGCCGCCCCTTCCCGTCCCGACCCTGGGGTGACCCTGGGGGGCTCTGCCCCCAGACCCCCCTGTCGGCCTGAACGGCCTCGTCCTCCAACGCCGGACGGGCTGGTTGTCGAACCCGAGGACCCTCAACCACAGAAGGAATCGCTCTCATGCATCTCGATCACTCCCACCCCCACGGCCCCGCCGCCGTCAGTGCCGACGCGCGGCGGCCCGACGGGCGTCGACGGGCCCTTCGGGTCGGGCTCGGCGGGCCCGTCGGGTCCGGGAAGACCGCGACCGTGGCCGCGCTGTGCCGGGCGCTGCGCGAGGAGATGTCGCTCGCCGTCGTGACGAACGACATCTACACCCGCGAGGACGCCGAGTTCCTGCTGCGGGAGGCCGTGCTGCCGCCGGAGCGGATCACCGCAGTGGAGACCGGCGCCTGCCCGCACACCGCGATCCGGGACGACATCTCGGCGAACCTGGAGGCGGTGGAGGACCTGGAGGACGAGGTCGGGCCGCTGGATCTGATCCTCGTGGAGTCGGGCGGGGACAACCTCACGGCGACCTTCTCCAGGGGGCTCGTGGACGCGCAGATCTTCGTGATCGACGTGGCGGGCGGCGACGACATCCCGCGCAAGGGCGGACCCGGCGTCAGCACCGCGGACCTGCTGGTGGTCAACAAGACCGACCTCGCGCCGTACGTCGGCTCCGACCTCGCCCGGATGGCGGCGGACGCCGAGGCGCAGCGCGGTGACCTGCCGGTCGTCTTCCAGTCGCTGCGCGGCGAGCGCGGTGTCGCGGACGTCGCCCGCTGGGTGCGGGAGCGGCTCGCCGCGTGGGCCGCGTGAGGACGGCCACGGCCGGCGTGCGGGCCACCGCGCGGATCCACGCCACCGGCGACGGCCGGGGCGGTACGGCGCTGCCGGTGCTCGCGGGGGAGGGGCCGCTGGCGCCGCGGCGGACCCGGGCGGGGGCCGGCGAGGCGCGGGTCGTGCTCGTGGGCGCGATGAGCGGACCGCTGGGCGGCGACCACCTCACGGTGGAGGCGCAGGTGGCGGAGGGCGCCCGGCTGCGGGTGGGTTCCGCCGCCGCCACCCTCGCGCTGCCGGGTCAGACCGGGGGCGGGGCCCGCTACGACGTACGGCTCACCGTGGCCGACGGCGGGGAACTGCACTGGCTGCCGGAGCAGTTGATCAGCGCCGCCGGCAGCGACCTGACCGTGCGGACCCGCGCCGAGCTGGGGGCGGCGGGGCGGCTGGTGCTGCGCGAGGAGCAGGTGCTCGGGCGGGTGGGGGAGACGCCGGGGCGGCTGACCAGCCGTCTGACCCTGCGGGTGGCCGGGCGTACCGTGCTCGACCAGGAGCTGGCCTGCGGCCCCGGCGCGCCCGGCGGCTGGGACGGCCCGGCCGGGCTCGGCGGGCACCGCGCGGTGGGGCAACTGGTGGTCGTGCGGCCCGAGTTCGCGGCGCGGCCGGTGCCGGCCCGACTGCTCGGCGAGGGTGCCGCCCTGATGCCGCTCGCCGGTCCCGCCGCCCTGGTCACCGCGGTCGCCCCGGACGCGCTGCGGCTGCGCCGGCTGCTGGAGGCGGCACGCGCGGACCTCGGGTGACGACGGCCTCACGGCCGCTCAGCGGGATCCGCTTATCCGGTTATCGGATTGGCAAAGAAGCCCGGCCACCCCTGTTCCCCGTGGCCCGGCAGAGGCCAGGATCTCCCCTTGTCCAGCGAACCACGCAGGGGGAGGCCCCACTTGAGGGACAACAGACCGAAGAGGCGGACGGCGACGCTCGGTTCGGCCGGGGTGCTCGTCGCGGCGACCCTGATAGCCGGGGCGGTCGCGGCACCGACGGCGAACGCGGACGCGGGCGCCACGACCGCCACCGAGTCCCGCCACGGTGGGGACCGGGAGGCCCGGGGCGTCGCGATCGCCGCGGCCCGCGCCGCGCACCGGGGGATCGACTGGCAGGACTGCCCGGCTGACTGGGGGCTGGAGAAGCCCATCCAGTGCGGCTGGGTCACCGTGCCCCTCGACTACGCCAAGCCGTACGGCAAGCAGATCAAGCTCGCCGTCGACCGCGTCGGCAACACCGGCACCCAGGCCGAGCGGCAGGGCGCCCTCGTCTACAACCCGGGCGGCCCCGGCGGCTCCGGTCTGCGCTTCCCGCGCCGGGTCACCACCAAGGCCCCGGTGTGGCAGAACGTGGCCAAGGCCTACGACTTCGTCGGCTTCGACCCGCGCGGCGTCGGCAAGTCCACGCCCATCTCCTGCGTCGACCCGCAGGAGTTCGTCGCGGCGCCCAAGCTGGACCCGGTGCCCGACTCGGAGGCCGACAAGCTGGCCCAGCGCAAGCTGGCCCGCGAGTACGCCGAGGGCTGCCAGGAGCGCAGCGGCGAGATGCTGCCGCACATGACGACCCCGAACACCGCGCGCGACCTCGACGTCATCCGCGCCGCGCTCGGCGAGAAGAAGCTCAACTTCCTCGGCGTCTCCTACGGCACCTACCTCGGCGCCGTCTACGGCACCCTCTTCCCCGGCCACGTCCGCCGCATGATCACCGACAGCGTGGTCAACCCCTCCCGCGAGAAGATCTGGTACCAGGCCAACCTGGACCAGGACGTCGCGTTCGAGACGCGCTGGCGGGACTGGCAGGACTGGGTCGCGAAGAACGACGCCGCCTTCCACCTCGGCACCACCCGCGCCGAGGTCCAGGCCAAGTGGTCCCAGCTGCGCGCCGACGCCAAGAAGGCGCCCATCGGCGGAGTCGTCGGCCCGGCCGAGCTGATGGGCTTCTTCCAGAGCGCCCCGTACTACGACTCCGCGTGGGTCTCGGTGGCGACCGTGTTCAGCGAGTACGTCGCCGGTGACCACCAAGCCCTCGTCGACGCCGCCGCCCCGGACCTGTCCGACACCGCGGGCAACGCCGCCGCCGAGAACGGCAACGCCGTGTACAGCGCCGTCGAGTGCGCCGACGCCAAGTGGCCCACCAGCTGGGAGCGCTGGGACCGGGACAACACCCGGCTGCACCGCGATCACCCCTTCCTCACCTGGTCCAACGCCTGGATGAACCTGCCCTGCGCCACCTGGCCGGCCAAGCAGCACACCCCGGTGGACGTGAAGACCCGCAAGGGCCTGCCGCCGGTGCTCATCGTCCAGGCAGAGCGCGACGCGGCCACCCCGTACGGCGGTGCCCTCGAACTGCACCAGCGCTTCAAGGGCTCCCGCCTGATCACCGAGAAGGACGCCGGCTCCCACGGCGTGACCGGACTGGTCAACCCCTGCGTCAACCAGCGGGTGGACGCCTACCTGCTCACCGGCGAGCTGGACGCCGAGGACGTGACCTGCGAGCCGCACGCCACGCCGAAGCCGTAAGCGGCGAACGTCGATACGACGTGAAGGGGCGGCCGGTGGTGACACCGGCCGCCCCTCCCGTGTGCGCGCTCAGCTCAGCGGCATCCGCCGTGACCTGCGCTCCTTCGCCTCGGCGGCCTCCTGCGCCTTCACGTCGGCCGCGTACCGGTCGACGTACTCCTGCCCGGACAGCGCCAGGATCGCGTACATGATCTCGTCGGTGACGGCGCGCAGGATCGCCTTCTCGTTCTCCATCCCGGCGTACCGCGAGAAGTCCAGCGGCTCGCCGAAGCGGATCGTCACCGGACGGACGCGGGGCAGCTTACGGCCGGGCGGCTGCGCCTCGAAGGTGCCGATCATCGCGCACGGCACGACCGGCACGCCGGCCTTCAGCGCCATCACCGCGACCCCGACCTTCCCCTTGTACAGCCGCCCGTCGTGCGACCGCGTGCCCTCCGGGTAGATGCCGAGCAGTTCGTCCCGGCTCAGCACCCCGAGCCCTTCCCGGATCGCCGCCTGCCCCGCGTCCTTCCCGGAGCGGTCCACCGGGATCTGTCCCGCGCTGCGGAAGAACGCGGCGGTCAGCCGTCCCTTCAGGCCGGGGCCCGTGAAGTACTCGGCCTTCGCCAGGAACGTGATCCGCCGCTTGAGCACCGCCGGCATCAGGAAGTGGTCCGAGAACGACAGATGGTTCCCGGCGACGATGGCCGCACCCGACGCCGGGACATGCTCCAGGCCTTCGATCCGGGGCCGGAACACCGCTCTCAGCAGCGGTCCCAGCAGTACGTGCTTGAGCAGCTGGTAGAACAAGGGGAACGCACCTCCTGTCAGGGGTTCCCCATCATCGTTGAAGACTCGGCGATCCAGGGGAAGGCCCCGGGCTCAGCCCTGTGCCAGCACCTTCTCCAACGCCCCGAGCGCCGAGCGCAGTTCCTCGCCCGTGACGGTCAGCGGCGGGGCCAGGCGGATCGTGGAGCCGTGGGTGTCCTTGACGAGGACGCCCTCGCGCATCAGCCGTTCGCTGATCTCCCGTCCGGTGCCGATGGCCGGGTCGATGTCGACGCCCGCCCACAGGCCGCGCGCGCGGAAGCCGATCACGCCCTTGCCGGCCAGGTCGGTCAGACCGCCCCGCAGCACGACGCCCAGCTCGGCGGCGTGGCGCTGGAACTCGCCGGTCTCCAGCAGCCCGACGACGGCCGTGCCGACGGCGGCGGCGAGCGGGTTGCCGCCGAAGGTCGAGCCGTGCTCGCCCGGATGCAGCACCTGCAGGACCTCGCGGCGGGCGACCACTGCGGACACCGGCACGATCCCGCCGCCCAGCGCCTTGCCGAGCAGCACCATGTCCGGGACGACGTCCTCGTGCTCGACGGCGAGGGTGCGGCCGGTGCGGCCCAGACCGGACTGGATCTCGTCCGCGATGAACAGACAGCCCGCGCGGCGCGTCAGCTCACGGACCCCGGCCAGATAGCCGTCGTCGGGGACGACCACGCCCGCCTCGCCCTGCACCGGCTCGATCAGCACCGCCGCCGTGGTCTCGTCGACCGCCGCCTCGAGCGCCGCCAGGTCGTTGTACGGCACGACCCGGAAGCCGGGCGTGAACGGGCCGAAGCCGCTGCGCGCCACCTCGTCCGTGGAGAAGCTGACGATCGTCGTGGTGCGGCCGTGGAAGTTCTCCGCCGCCACCACGATCGTCGCCCGGTCGGCGGGCACGCCCTTGACGTCGTACGCCCACTTGCGGGCCACCTTGATCCCGCTCTCCACCGCCTCCGCGCCGGTGTTCATCGGCAGCACCATGTCCAGCCCGGTGAGCGCGGTCAGCCGTTCGGCGAACTCGGCGAGCCGGTCGTTGTGGAAGGCCCGGGAGGTGAGGGTCAGCCGGTCCAGCTGGCGGTGCGCGGCCTCGATCAGCACCGGGTGGCGGTGGCCGAAGTTGAGCGCCGAGTAACCGGCCAGCATGTCCAGATAGCGGCGGCCCTCGACGTCCTCCACCCAGGTGCCCTCGGCACGGGCCACCACCACGGGCAGCGGGTGGTAGTTGTGCGCGAGGACGGGCCGCTCGGCGGCGATCAGCTCGGCGGAGTCACGGGCGGTGCGGGCGGGTGCGGTCATGAACGGATCTCCTGAGTGCAGCACTTGATGCCGCCGCCGGCCTTGTGGAACTCCGACAGGTCGACGGGGACGGGGACATAGCCGTGGTCCTCGAGGCGGGCGGCCAGCGCCTCGGCTCGGGGCGCGATGAACACATGGTGGCCGTCGGACACCGAGTTCAGGCCGAACGCCATCGCGTCGTCGCGGCCGGCGAGCACCGCGTCCGGATACAGCCGCCTCAGGACCTCACGGCTGCCCGGCGAGAACGCCTCCGGGTAGTACGCGATGTTGTCGCCGCCGGCGGAGTCGTCGAGGACGAACAGCGCCGTGTCCAGGTGGTAGAAGTACGGGTCCACCAGCGTCAGGCTGATCACCGGGTGCCCGAAGAACTCCTGCGCCTCGTGGTGCGCCTGCCGCGTGGTGCGGAACCCGGTGCCGGCCAGCACGTACCGGCCCGTCCACACCAGGTCGCCCTCGCCCTCGCACACCGACTCCGGCCGGTACACGTCGTAGCCCGCCGCCTTGAACCAGGTCTCGTAGTGCGCGGACTCCGGACGGCGCTCCGGGGCGTGGAAGAGGGAGCCGAGGACCCGGCCGCCGACGACGAACGCCGAGTTCGCCGCGAACACCATGTCGGGCAGGCCCGGCACCGGCTCCACGGCCTCGACCGTATGCCCGTGGGCGCGGTAGGCGGCGATCAGCTTCTGCCACTGCTCCCGCGCGAGGTCGACATCGACCCGGACGTCGGGATGCATCCAGGGGTTGATCGCGTACTGCACGGCGAAGTGTCTGGGTTCGCAGACGAGAAAGCGCCGCCGGCGCGGCACACGGCTGTGGGACACAGAGGGGTTCCTCCGCTTCCTGCGGTGTCTACTGGGGGTTGACACAACGGTAGGAAGGGAGCGGACGCCCGACAAGAAACGAAAGCTGCGCGTTGACGCAGCATCGCTGCGTTGTGATCAGCGCAGACGCACGCCTCCTGCGACCTCTCCCATCATTTTGCGCCGCCCCGCGCCGCCCTGCGTCGTCCGGCGCCGCCCGCGTCACCCTCCGTCATCCGGAGCGGGCTGGTTCGCTCCCGCCTCCGGACTGTCCGGGATCAGATGGGACAGCACCATCACACTGATCGTCTTCCGGATGAACGGCTCCGCACGGATCCGCTCCAGCACCTCCTCGAAGTGCTCCACGTCCCGCGCCCGCACATGCAGCAGCGCGTCCGCGCCGCCCGTCACCGTCATCGCCGCGGTGATCTCCGGATGGTTGCGCACCACCTCGGCCAGCCGCCGCGGCGGAGCCGCGCCCTCGCAGTACACCTCGACGTACGCCTCCGTACGCCAGCCCAGCGCCGACGGCTTCACCGTCGCCGTGAACCCGGTGATCACCCCCGTCTCCCGCAGCCGGTCCACCCGGCGCTTCACCGCCGTCGCGGACAGCCCGATCGCCGCCCCGATCTCGGCGAAACTGGTCCGCGCGTTCGCCATGAGCGCGGTGACGATCTTCCGGTCGAGGTCGTCGAACGGTGCCGGCCTGCTGTTCATGGCCGCACTGTATCCAGCCGTATCCAGCGGGAACGCCGTGAGGACGTCGTGAGGACGGTCGGCGACAGCCCGTGTGCAGGCGTACGGATTGCTCCTACACTCCGGGTTCATGCTGCGCGCCCTGGCTGTCGACGACGAACGCCCCTCGCTGGAGGAGCTGCTCTACCTCCTGCGTGCCGACCCCCGCATCGGCAGCGCCGAGGGCGCCGGAGACGCCACCGAGGCGCTGCGCCGGATCAACCGCGCCCTGGAGTCCGGCCCCGACGGCCCCGAGGCCATCGACGTCGTCTTCCTCGACATCCAGATGCCCGGCCTCGACGGGCTCGACCTCGCCCGGCTGCTCACCGGCTTCGCCCGTCCGCCGCTGGTCGTCTTCGTCACGGCCCACGAGGACTTCGCCGTCCAGGCCTTCGACCTCAAGGCCGTCGACTACGTCCTCAAACCCGTCCGCAAGGAACGCCTCGCCGAAGCCGTGCGCCGCGCCGCCGAACTGCGCGGCACCGCCACCCCCCGCATCCCCGTCCACGAACCCGACCCCGACCAGATCCCCGTGGAGCTGGGCGGAGTGACCCGGTTCGTCGCCGTCGACGACATCACCCACGTCGAGGCCCAGGGCGACTACGCCCGCCTCCACACCGGCCAGGGCGGCAGCCACCTGGTCCGCATCCCGCTGTCCACCCTGGAGGAACGCTGGCGCTCCCGCGGCTTCGTCCGCATCCACCGCCGCCACCTCGTCGCCCTCCGCCACATCGGCGAGCTGCGCCTGGACGCGGGCACGGTCAGCGTCCTGGTCGGCTCCGAGGAACTCCAGGTCAGCCGCCGCCACGCCCGGGAACTGCGGGACCTGCTCATGAGGAGGCCCTGACCGTGCCGAACAGCCCCGCCGACCGCCGCGTCACCGTCACCGGCCCGCCCCGCCGCGCCCACCGCACCCCCGGCCCCTACCGCCCGCGCACCGAGATCGACGAGCAGACCACCCTCGGCCACACCTACGTCCGCTCCCTCATGCGCACCCAGCTGCGCGCCGCCCTCACCGTCTGCGCCGTCCTCCTCCTGCTGATCGGCCCGCTCCCGCTCGTCTTCGCGACCGCCCCCGACGCCGGCCGCCTGCAGTGGCTGGTCCTCGGCTTCTGCCTCTACGTCCCGCTCGTCCTGCTCGCCCACTGGTACGTCCGCCGCGCCGAACGCAACGAACGCGACTTCGTCCGCCTGGTCGAGGACCGCTGAACCCGTCCGCGATGAACTCGAACTACGCCGTCCCCGCCGTCGCCCTCGTCGTCCTCGCCACCGTCCTCGTCGGCGCCTTCGGCCTGCGCATCTCCCGCACCACCTCCGACTTCTACGTCGCCTCCCGCACCGTCGGCCCCCGCCTGAACGCCGCCGCCATCAGCGGCGAGTACCTCTCCGCCGCCTCCTTCCTCGGCATCGCCGGCCTGGTCCTCGTCCAGGGCCCGGACATGCTCTGGTACCCGGTCGGCTACGCCGCCGGCTACCTCGTCCTGCTGCTGTTCGTCGCCGCCCCGCTGCGCCGCTCCGGCGCCTACACCCTGCCCGACTTCGCCGAGGCCCGGCTCGCCTCCCAGGCGGTACGGCGCCTCGCGAGCGCCTTCGTCGTCGGCGTCGGCTGGCTCTACCTGCTGCCGCAGCTCCAGGGCGCCGGACTCACCCTGACCGTGCTGACCGGGGCACCCGACTGGCTCGGCGGGATCATCGTCGCGGTCGTCGTCGTGGCCATCGTCGCCGCCGGCGGCATGCGCAGCATCACCTTCGTCCAGGCCTTCCAGTACTGGCTGAAGCTGACCGCCCTGCTCGTCCCCGCCTTCTTCCTCGTCCTCGCCTGGCAGTCCGACGGCGCCCCCCGCCGCGCCTTCGACGAGCCGCCCGCCTTCCGCGAACAGCGCTCCGTCCGCGTCGACTCCACCCTCGACCTGCGCCTGGAACGCCCCCTGACGGTCACCGTCGACGGCACCGTCGACGGCCGCGCCCACCACGGCACCGAGCTCCACCTGCCCGCCGGCACCCACCGCGTCGACCAGGGCACCCACCTCACCTTCGCCCCCGGCACCCCCGTCCCCGCCGCCGACCGCGACGGCGACACCACCATGTCCACCTCCCTCGCGGCGGGCCGCGAGGAACGCCCCCTCTACGCCACGTACGGGCTGATCCTCGCCACCTTCCTCGGCACCATGGGCCTGCCGCACGTCGTCGTCCGCTTCTACACCAGCCCGCACGGCGTCGCCGCCCGCCGCACCACGGTCGCCGTCCTCGCCCTGATCGGCGCCTTCTACCTGCTGCCCCCGCTCTACGGCGCCCTCGGCCGCCTCTACGCCCCCGAACTCACCCTCACCGGCGACGCCGACGCCGCCGTCCTCCTGCTGCCCGGCCGGATGATCGGCGGAGTCGGCGGCGACCTCCTCGGCGCGCTGCTCGCCGGCGGCGCCTTCGCCGCGTTCCTGTCCACCGCCTCCGGCCTCGCCATGGCCGTCGCCGGGGTGCTCACCCAGGACGTGCTGCCCTCCCGCGGCGTACGCCACTTCCGGCTGGGCACCCTGCTCGCCATGGCCGCCCCGCTCGCCGCCAGCGTGCTGGTCGGCGGGCTGCCCGTCGCCGACGCGGTCGGGCTCGCCTTCGCCGTGTCCGCGTCCTCGTTCTGCCCGCTGCTCGTCCTCGGCATCTGGTGGCGGCGGCTCACCCCGCCCGGCGCCGCCGCCGGGATGCTCGTCGGCGGCGGCTCCGCGTTCGCCGCCGTCGCCGCCACCATGACCGGCTTCGCCGACGGCCCGCTGCACGCCCTGCTCGCCTGGCCCGCGCTGTGGTCGGTGCCGCTCGGCTTCCTCACCATGATCCTGGTGTCGCTCGCCACCCCCGCCCGCGTCCCCGCCGGGACCGCGGCCGTCCTGGCCCGCTTCCACCTGCCCGAACAGCTGCGCACGGAGGTCAAGACATGACCGGCTTCCTGGCCGGGCTGTGCGTGGCCGTCCTGCCCCTGCTGGCCGCCGGTTTCTGGCTGGGCCGGCGCACCGCCCGCACCCAGCACCTCGGCGGCCTCGGCAGCCCCGTCGAACACGCCACCTTCCAGACCCTGCACACCGCCTCGCTCGCCGCGCCCCCGCTGCGCGCCGGACTCACCGAGGAGACCGCCCGCAAGTCGGCCCGCCGGCTGCGCACCCTGCTCGGCACGGACGCCCTCTGCCTCACCGACGACAGCCGCGTCCTCGCCTGGGACGGCGTCGGCGCCCACCACCGCGCCGAGGTCATGGCACGGCTCGCCGGGCCGCTGGAGACCGGCCGCGGCGAGGCCTTCCCGCTCACCTGCGACGCGCCCGACTGCCCCCTGCGCTGGGCCGTCGTCGCCCCCCTCACCGTCGACGACCGCGTCCACGGCGCCCTCGTCGCCTGCGCGCCCCGCGAGTCCGCCGTCCTCGTCCGCGCCGCCGCCGAGGTCGCCCGCTGGGTCTCCGTGCAGCTCGAACTCGCCGACCTCGACCGCTCCCGCACCCGCCTCATCGAGGCCGAGATCAAGGCCCTGCGCGCCCAGATCTCCCCGCACTTCATCTTCAACTCGCTCGCCGTGATCGCCTCGTTCGTGCGCACCGACCCCGAGCGCGCCCGCGAACTGCTCCTGGAGTTCGCCGACTTCACCCGCTACTCGTTCCGCCGGCACGGCGACTTCACCACCCTCGCCGACGAACTCCACGCCATCGACCACTACCTGGCGCTCGTGCGGGCCCGGTTCGGCGACCGGCTCTCGGTCACCCTCCAGATCGCCCCCGAGGTGCTGCCGGTCACCCTGCCCTACCTGTGCCTGCAGCCCCTGGTGGAGAACGCGGTCAAACACGGCCTGGAGGGCAAGGCCGGCACCTGCCGCATCAGCATCACCGCGCAGGACGCCGGCGCCGAGGCCGTGGTGGTCATCGAGGACGACGGCGCCGGAATGGACCCCGCGCTGCTGCGCCGCATCCTCGCGGGCGAGGTCAGCCCGTCCGGCGGGATCGGCCTGTCCAACGTCGACGACCGGCTCCGCCAGGTCTACGGCGACGACCACGGCCTCGTCATCGAGACCGCCGTCGGCGCGGGCATGAAGGTCACCGCCCGGCTGCCCAAGTACCAGCCGGGCGTGCACTCGGCGGGCCGTCTCGCCGAGGAGTGAGTGCCGGGGCGTACGGGTGTCAGGTGCTGCGGGTGGCCACCATGCCGAGGGTGATCAGACCCAGCACGACCCAGCCGAACCACAGCCAGCCGTTGCTGCCGAGCGCCACCGTGTAGGCCGTCACCACGACGAGCCCACCGAGGGTGAGCACCCCCATGGTCTTCGTCGAGCCGTCCGTAGAACCGGGCATCGCAACACCCTCCTCATGGTTCGTCCCCCTCCATGGTGCCCCCGTTTCGCTTCCGTACGGTGCAGACGACCAAATGTGTGCCCGATTTCCAGGCCCCTTGGCCGGTCCAGGACCCCGACTCGTACACGGAGGGGTCGAATCCGTAGTCACGCGGCGGCACGTCCCGCGCGCACGCCGCGTTCGAGCGGGCCCGTGCCTGGGCCGGCGTGACCCCCTCCGCCAGCCGGGCGAACCCCAGCACCTGCTCGTCGTACCGCCCCCCGCACGGCACCAGCCGCACCTCACGGGGCGAGCGGACGTCCAGACAGTCCCGCTTCTGCATGGCCGCCGTGTGGGTGAACACCATCCCCGGCTCGCGGTGCCCGCCGAGCGGCCCGTACACCGGCCCGTGCGCCCCCAGCACCAGACACGCCGCCCGCCGCCCGGCCGCCTCGAACCCGGCGTCGGTCGGTACGACGGCGACGCTGCGCACATCCGCCAGCCGCTCCCGCAGCCCCCGGGTCAGCTCCTCGCAGCGCCCCGGCCCCTTCTCCCGCGCCTCGGCGGCGGACCCGGCCGGCACGAACCCCATCACCTGCCCGTCCGGCGCCGCGTCCCGGCAGCTCGGATCGAGCGCCAGCCGGGGCGTCCCGGCGAACCGCCCGGCCGGCCAGTCGGCGAGCACACAGTCCCCGTCGCGCAGCGGCCGGGCGAGCCCCACACCCCGCCCGTACGGCGACGCGTCCGCCGCCCCGCCGGCCGAGGACGGGCCGACCGTCGCGTACCAGACCCCGCCCAGCGCCAGCACCAGACCGAGCCCGCCCGCGAGCGCCGCCCGCGCCGCCCGGGGAAGCGGCCGGCGCCGCCC
>NZ_JBFATR010000072.1:0-21464 GCF_040678395.1 Streptomyces sp. NPDC052687
CACCACCTGGCTCACCCAAGCCGGCTACACCACCATCACCCACCACCCCACCCACACCCCCACCACCCTCATCCTCGCCCAATAAACACACACCGGGTTCACCCGTCGGAGTCATCGGGTCCACCCACCGGCTTTGCCCGCACTTTGCCAATCTGGAGAATGCCTTGAGGCTCGCCCAACTGCCGTGCCGAAAGGCCGGATTCGGGTTGCGGGCCGTCGGCCGTCCGGGTTGGATCACCCCTATGTCTTTGCGCCCCTCCCTGCTGTCCTTACGCATCACCGCCGCAGTCCAGTCGATTCTGATGCTCGCCCAGGTCGCCCTCGCCGGAGGCTTCCTGGGCGGTCATTTCGACATGCTGGCGCTCCACGGAACGCTCGGCCGTGTCATCACCGTGGTCGCCCTCCTCATGGCCGTCGCCGCCTTCTTCGTACGCCGCTCCGGAGGGCCCAAGTCGATCCTGCCCGCGTCGATCGTCATCGTCGTGGCACTCGTGGGTCAGATCGCCCTCGGCCTCGCCCGCAGCGTCGCCCTGCACGTCGTGCTCGGCGTCGTCCTCGCCTGCGCCCTGGCGGTGCTGGCGCAGCGCGTGCTGACCACCCCGCTGCCCGCCAGGACCCCGGCCGTGCCCGCCCGGGACGAGGCCGTGCAGCCGGAGCCGGTCAAGTGAGGCGGCGCGCGCTCTTGGGCGCCGGAGCGACGGTGCTCGGCGCCGGTGCCCTGACCGCGGCCGGCTGGCCCCTCCTCAGCCGCTACGCGCGCGAAGGCCTCCCCGGCAAGGTGATGACCAGCCGGGCCGAACTGCCGGCCGCTTTCCGCACTCCCCTGCCGATCCCCCGGGTGCTGGCGCCGGTGTCCTCGAACGGCACCACCGACACGTACGAAGTGACCCAGCAGCACGCCGAGTTGGAGATCCTGCCCGGACTGCGCACCGCGGCGTGGACGTACGGCGGCACCTTCCCCGGACCGACGATCGTCTCGCGTTCCGGGCGCCGCACCGTGGTGCGCCACCGCAATGAGCTCGACCGCCCCGCCGTGGTCCACCTGCACGGCGGCCACACCCCCGCCGCCAGCGATGGCTACCCGACCTCGCTGATCCTGCCGGCCGACGGCTCCTACGACGCCCACCGCGTCCACCAGGACATGACCGGCGGACCGCACGGCCATGCCATGGGCCACGGCGCGATGGACCTCGCCGAGGGGGCCCGCACCTACACCTACCCCTTCGACCAGCGCGCCGCGACGCTCTGGTACCACGACCACCGCATGAGCTACACCGGTGCGGCCGTCTGGATGGGGCTCGCCGGATTCCACCTCGTGCACGACGACGAGGAAGAGCGGCTGCCGCTGCCTCGCGGCGACCGCGACATCCCCCTCATGATCACCGACCGGTCGTTCGCCGCCGACGGATCGTTCCAGTACCCCTGGCTCGACTCCCGGTTGCGCACCCCGGGCGTGACGGACGCCTACATGAACGGGGTCCTCGGCGACGTCATCCTCGTCAACGGCGCCCCCTGGCCGGTGCACCAGGTGCAACGGCTGCGCTACCGGCTGCGCTTCCTCAACGCCTCCAACGCCCGCCTGTACAAACTGCAGTTGGACCCGCAGCCCGAGGGCGGCGGCGGCTTCGTCCAGATCGGCAGCGACGGCGGGCTGCTGGACGCGCCCCGCCGCCACGACACGCTCGAGATCGCCCCCGCCGAACGCTTCGACGTGGTCGTCGACTTCTCCCGCTACCGGCCCGGCACGCGGGTACGCCTGCTCAACCGCTTCGGCGACGGCTCGACCGCCCAGGTCATGCGGTTCGACGTCGGCTCCGGCTCGCCGCGCGACGACACCACCGTGCCCGGGAAGCTGAGCGACGTACCCCGCCTGGACCCCGGCCGGGCCACCGTCACCCGCGACTTCCACTTCCGCGGTTCCAACGTCGGCTGGACCATCAACGGCACCGAGTACCAGCCGGGGAACTCACTCGCCCGCCCAGCACTGGGCCAGGTGGAGATCTGGCGGTTCACCACCAACTTCCACCACCCGATCCACGTCCACCTGGATCACTTCCAGGTCCTCGCGCGCAACAACCGCGACATCGGGCCCTTCGACCACGGCTGGAAGGACACCGTCGACCTCCGCCCGGCCGAAGCCGTCGAGATCGTCACCCGCTTCACCGACTACCCCGGCACGTACATGCTCCACTGCCACAACCTGGAACACGAAGACATGGCCATGATGGCCGACTTCACCACCGAATGACCCCAGCCGGCCCACTGGCCCGCCGTCCGCGCAAGACGGCTGGCGGGCCCGGGGCGGGGCTTGCGAACATGCCCGTCATGCACGCAACGGGGGATGACCGCATCGACGTGACACCGCTCGGCACGACGCCTGAGCAGGGCACGGTCGAGGTCATGGACACAGGGCGGCTCCTTGTGCGCACGCCGGATCTAGTGGCGGTCCACGACCGTGAGGGCTTCCTCGCGGGAAACACCGCACGCCCGGGTGCCGTCCTGCGGCCGCAGGAGGGGGAACGCGCGGTCCCCGCACCCGACGGCGGCTTCCTCGTGGCCGGTGTGTCGTCGGTGCGGGCGCAGGGGCCCGGCGGGGAGCCGCGCTGGGAACTGCGCCACGCCCCGTGGCACGGTGCCGCCCGGGCGCACTCCACCCCCGCCCTCAGTCCGGACGGTCGGCTGGTGAGCGTCGTCGTGCCGTCACTGGAACCCGACAGGCGCAAGGCGGCGCTGGTGTACGACCTGGAGCCGGGCCGCGACTACACGTGGGACGATCTGCTGCTCCTGGACGCGGCGACCGGCGAGGTGCTCGGCCGGCGGCAGATCCGTTCGCTGGCGTCGGCCGCCGTCGCCTCCTGGCGTCCGGACGGCGGCGCCGTGGTGGTCTCCTGCTGGACCGCCTGGCACAGCTGGTCGACCTGGTGGGCCGAGCCACGCGCCGACGGTCTCGAGGTCCTGGGCGGTACGTGGATGCGCGCGCTGGTGGGCTTCCTCCCCGGCTCCCGCCTGCTGACCCAGCGGTACGCCGAGTACCTCTTCCTCGACGACGACCGCGACGAGCTGGCCACGTACGACCTCGGCTCCGGGCAGCAGACGGCGCTCCTGGACCTGGCGGAGCTGGCCGTCGACCCGGAGAACGACGAGTTCTTCTCCGCGGTGGTCCTCGACGAACGCCATCTACTCGTCCCCGGCCGGGTGCACCCCGGAACAGAGGCACCGCGCATCCGGCACTGGCTGGACGCGGACACACTGCGTCCCCTCGGCCGCATCCACTACCCCGTTCCGGTGGACGAGGACATCACCGCGCTCGGAGACGGCACCTGGCTCACACGCGACAGCGGCCGGCTGCACCGCTGGACGCTGGGCAGGGACGGTCAGCCGGCGCGCACGCATCAGGGACCTTGATCGAGGTCATCGCACGTTCGCCATCCATCGGTCACGTTCACCGTCCATCGGTCGGGCCGTGGACCGTCCGCCGGCGAGGGGCCTCATCGTCCGGAACGTCCGGGGAAGGGAAGTGGAACGGCACCCCGAGGTGGCCGGCCAGGTCGCGGCCGGCCTCGGCGGCGCGGACCGCGGCAGGGCCGTCGGCACGGTCATGGACGGTCGCCAGGTGGCCCTCCCGGGCCGGACCGTCCAGCACCGCGACCAGCACCACGAACCAGCCGTGGACCGTGTCGCCGTCCCACACGGCCTCGATCGCGACGACACGGCCCGGCAGCGCCGCGGCGCGAGCTGCCAGCGACGTGACGTCGAGAGGGTCGGGCGGCGTTCGCCGCACCCGCTCACCGAGCACGTCATAGCGTGCGCGGACCACCCGCTCCGCCTCGTGCACGCCCAGCCCCAGCGGACGCAGCACCTCCCACACCGACCTGACCGCCGGCAGCCGGCGATCGTCCAGGACGGCCGCGTCGACCTCCCGCCGGGTCCGCTCCTCCAGGAATCTCCACCAGCCACTCACCGGACCACCAGGGGAAGTTGGGGGGCGCCCGTCATGGGCGCAGCCTCACATCGCGCGGACCGGCTGTCGGCGGCGTCCTGCTCAACACCAGCTCGGCGTGGACTTCTCGGGTGGCCTGGTTCGCGGTGAGCGTCGCACCGTTGCCGCGCAAGGCGGCGAGTGCCGCCGTGTTGTGCGTCGTGGTGTCCGCGACCACGGCTCGTGCACCGGCTCCGGCGGCTTCGTCGAGGAGGAGGCGGACCGTGGCGGTGCCGATGCCGCGTCCGCGATGTGTACGGCCGAGCCACATCCCGGTCTCCAGGACGTCATGGCCCTCGCGGAGAGCCAGACGAGCCGATCCCACGACCTCTCCCTCATACGTGATCACGTAGGTGCACTCGCCGAGCGGGCCGGCCAGTCCGGCGCGTCGAGCGCGGTGCCATTCGCGGAAGGCCGCCTGCCGTTCCGTCGTCCACCCCGGTCCTCCGGCCGCCGGGGGCATGACCTCTTCGGGTGCCGCGTCCCCGACGGCCACCGCGAGGAGCCGTTCGAGGTTGTCCTCATCCACCCGCCGCACTTCCACCCGACCGACCATGCCGGTTTCCCTCCGCCGAGCGCTGGACCCCGATGGCCGATCCTCACGTGCGGTGTGGTCTCACGCCAGCGGTTTTCTGTCCGAACGGGACTACGCGGCGTCCTCCTTCCCGGCCTCCCCCGGGTTTCCCGTCGGCCGGGTCAGATCGTCGTCCGGTGCCGCTCTCCGGTCCGGTTCGGTCTGGTCGAGCTCCCAGTAGTGCCGGCATTCCTCGCACCGCGGTCCCGTGCCGGGGGCGAGGATCTCCCCGTCGGGGCAGTCCGTGCCGTCCCCACGGCCCACGCACGCTTCCCAGGTGTCCCCCATGCGTTCGACCATGCGTCACACGGTCGGCCGGCGGGCAGAGGGCGTGCAGGGCGCACGGGCGCTCGTCCCCGGCATCACGCCTCAGCACTCGGCAGCGACCCCACGAGCTCCCTCTGCTCTGCCGTCGCGGGCGGTGAGGGCGGCCAGGTAGTCGTCCAGGAGCTCGACCTGCCGCCGGGGCGGGAAGGACGCCGGGTCGAGGAGGGCCTGGACGACCAGGCCCAGGACGAAGGACTGGGCGCCGGCGGCGATGTGTGCCGGGTCGCCGGGCGGCAGCTCGCCCAGTTCCTGGGCCGCGGCCACGCGCCCGGTCAGCTGCTCGCGGCTCCTGGCGTACTTGCGGGCGTAGTCGGCGCTCAGGTCGGGGTCGGAGAGGGCGGTGTCCCAGGAGGAGACCCAGATCCGGTTGGTGTCGGTGGCCTTCGGGGTCAGCGGCAGGATGTCCAGCAGGGCGTTCCTCAGGGCGGTCAGGCCCTGGCCGGTCTCGCGGCGGGGGCGGGAGAGGGTTCGCTGTTCGAGCAGGTCGAGGGCGTACCCCACCAGGGCGCGTTTGGTGGGGAAGTAGTGCGTGAGCAGGCCGGTGGTCGCGCCGAGCTCGGCGGCGACGGCGCGCAGGGTCAGGCCCGCGAAGCCGCGGGTGGCCATTACCTGCCAGACCGCCGCGGAGACGTCGCGTCGGCGGGCCTCGTGATCTCCCTTGGTGCGTGGCATGGTCCCACGCTACATTGCCGTAACGCTTGTTATGTGAATGGGAGGTGCTTCGTGTTCTCACTGCCGCTCGGCGGCGGCGCCCGCCTCGCCGCCCTGGAGGTCTGGCACGCCGAGGAGTTCGCCGGTCATCTGGACCGGGCCCGTGACCACATCCGCCCGTGGGTCGGGCCCGCGTTCGTCACCACGGATCTGGACGGGGCCCGGGCCACGCTTGCCCGGTACGCCGAACGACAGGCCGCCGACGGAGCGCGCCTGTACGGCATCTGGCGGGAGGAGACGCTGGTCGGCGGTGTGATGTTCACCGGCTTCGACGCCGCTGCCGGCTCATGCGAGATCGGCTGCTGGCTGGAGCCGTCCGCCCAGGGCCACGGCCTGGTCACCCGCGCCTGCGGGGCGCTGCTGGACTGGGCGTTCACCGTCCGGGGACTGCACCGCGCGGAATGGCACTGCCGTGCCGACAACCATCGCAGCGCCGCGGTCGCCAAGCGCCTCGGCATGACGCTCGAAGGTGTCCGGCGCGAGGCATGGACGTATGAGGGCGTGCGTCATGACGCACAGCTGTGGGCCGTCCTCGCCGACGCATGGCGCTCCCCCGGCCCGTGAGCGGCGATGGCATCACCGTTCGCGGGTGTCGCGCGCCCCTTCAATCCGCCAGTCACAGAGGAGAGTTCATGGATGAGAGCGTACGGCGGGTCCGTGCCGCGCTTCGGGAGTACGGCAGCGCCGCGGACATCGTCGAGCTGCCGGCCGCGGCCCCCACCGCGGCGGAGACCGCCGCCCGGCTCGGATGTCCCGTCGGCGCCGTCGCCAACAGCCTCGTCTTCTCCGTCGGCGGCGAACCGCTGCTCATCCTGGCCAGTGGAGCCCACCGCGTCGACACCCGTCTCGTCGCCCGGCTCCTCGGGGTGGGCCGCGGCAAGATCCGCCGCGCGGACCCCGCGTACGTCCTCGCCGTCACCGGCCAGGAAGTCGGGGGCGTGGCACCGGTGGGCCACCCACAGCCGCTGCGCACCCTCGTCGACGTCGCGCTGGACGCGCATCCCCATGTATGGGCGGGGGCCGGTATGCCGCACACCGTCTTCCGCACCACCTTCGCCGAGCTGACCCGACTGACCAACGGCCACGCCGCCGTCGTAGGCGCCGTCGCCGACGACTGAGCCCGGCGACGTGTTCCGCCCCACGCCTGCCCCCATGCATGCCTGGATCGGGTGACCGGCAGCATGTTCCGGACCGGCCGTCGTGCCGTCCTTCCTACCCTCGGGCACGACAAACGTCCGGCCGGAACGGAATTGGGGGAACTCATGGCGGAGCGGTACCAGCACGACAGGGAGATGCCCCGGCGGGCGGTACTCGGCGCCTCGGCCGCGTGGGGCGCGGGCGCATGACTGGTGCAAGGCACCGTGGGGGCGGGCAGCGCGCTGGCCGTCGGCGCCGCGCCGCCCGCGCTTCCGGCGGGTCTCGCGCCGTATCAGACGCGGTATCGCACCTGGGTGGGCGAGATCCGTACCGATCCGCTGTGGACCTGCTCGCCGCGGACGGCGGGCGAGGTCGCCGAACTGGCGAACTGGGCGCGCGCACGGCCGGCGGCTGCGGGCGCAGGGGCGGCGCCACACATGGTCGCCGCTGACCGTCGCCGACGGCACGCCGCGCACCGCGCCCGTCCTGCTCGTCGACACCACGCGGCATCTGACCGCGGTCGCCGTCGAGTCCCCGACCACCGTGCGGGTGCAGACCGGTGCCACCATGGAACGGCTGCTGGCCTTCCTCGGTGACCACCGGCTGGGCGTCACCGCCTGCCCGGCCCCCGGTGACCTCACGGTCGGTGGCGTCCTCGCCATCGGCGGCCACGGTACGGCCGTTCCCGCGGCGGGCGAGCGACGGCCCGAGGGCCACGGCTACGGCACCCTCAGCAATCAGGTCACCGAGCTGACCGCGGTGGTGTGAGACGCCGCGGCCGGCCGCTACGCGCTCCGCACGTTCGACCGCTCCCAGGCGGACACCGCCGCCTTCCTCGTCCACCTGGGCCGTGCCTTCCTCACCGAGGTCGTCCTGCGGGTCGGCGCCGATCAGCGGCTGCGCTGCGTGAGCCTGCTCGACATCCCCGCCGCGGAGCTGTTCGCGCGGCCGCGTTCCGTGCGCGGCGGGCCGCGCCTTCGCCGACTTCCTAAACCGCGGCGGCCGGGCCGAGGCCATCTGGTTCGCCTTCACCGAGAAGCCCCGGCTGAAGGTGTGGAGCGTGGAGCCCAGTCGGCCGCTGCCCCCCGGACGGTCACCGAGCCGTACAACTACCCGTTCTCCGACACCGTCCCCGAGACCGTGGCACGTCCGATCGGCCGGAATCGTCGCGGGGGCCGGGCATCTGACCCCGGCCTTCGGCCGGCTCCAGTACCTCATCGCCGAGGTCGGCCTGACCGGCGACCTCGCGGACGTACTGCTCTCCGACAGCCCGGTGCGCGAGGTGCTGTCGGGCGAACTGCTCACCCACCTGGTGGCCGGGGGCCTGCGTTCCGATCTGTGGGGTCCGTCCCGGGCGCTGCTGCACTGTCTGCGCCCCACGACACTGCGCGTGACCAGCAACGGCTACACCGTGCTCGTCCGCCGCGCCGATGTGCGGTGGGCGCTGGCGGAGTTCACGCGTCACTGCCGTCGTCTGCTCCGTGAGTACCGCGCGCGGGGCGAGTATCCGGTGAACGGTGCCGTGGAGGTCCGGGCGACCGGCCTGGACGATCCGGCGTGGAGCGCCGTGCCCGGTGCACGGCCCCCGCTGCTCTCCCCGGTCCGGCCTCGGATGGATCGTCCGGAGTGGGACACCACCGTCTGGCTCGACATCCTCACCTTGCCCGGTACGCCTCATCTGCACCGTTTCCTGCGGGACGTCGAGGGGTTCCTGTGGCGGACGTTCGACGGTACGCGGGCGGCGTTGCGCGTCGAGTGGTCCAAGGGCTGGGCGTACACGGACGAGGCGGCCTGGGCCGACCGGGACGTGCTCACCCGCCGGGTGCCCGACAGCCATCGGGCCGGTGGCGGTCCGGGGTGGGACGAGGCGGTCGCCGTACTGGATCGTCATGACCCCCACCGCGCCTTCAGTACGCCCTTCCTGGACGCCTTGGTGAGGTGACACGCGCGGGCCGCGGGCGCGGCGCGTTCCTCCGTGGCCGGAGCGTGCGTGGCCGCGTGCGCGCTCGCGGGCTCAGGACGACGACGCGCCGTAGCGGGAGGCGATCGCGGCGGCGCGGTCGCGCAGGGTGGTGCGCAGCCACCGCGGGGCCAGGGCCTCGACGTCCGTGGCGAGTTGCCACAGCGCCCATTCGGCGTGCCGCGCGTCCTGGAAGGTGACCTCCAGCCGCGGCCAGCCGGCCGGGTCGGCTCCCTCGGTAGGTTCTTCGGCGGGCTGCTCGCTAGGTTCTTTGACGGGTTCCTCGGCAGGCGTCGCGGCGCGGACCGCCAGTGCCGTGCTGATCAGTTCGTCCCGCCGCATCGGGTTCACCCGCACCCGTACGGTGACCTGGTCGCCGTCCGTCAGGAAGCGCGCGCAGCGTTCGCGCCAGACGCGGTCCAGGTCGACCCGGTCGGGCCGCTGTGCCGGTTCGGCGAGTGCCTCGGCCGCCAGCACCCGTGACAGCCGGTAGGTGCGGTCCGCGCCGGACCTGGTGGCGAGCAGGTACACCCGGTCGCGCACGGTCACGAGGCCGATCGGGTCGACCGTGCGCCACTGCGGCGTCCGGTCCGGGGGCGCGTAGTGGATGCGCAGCTTGCGGCCGGTGAGCACCGCACGGCGGACCTCGGCCATGGTGGTGCCGGACAGTTCCTCGTCGGCCGGGCGACGGGAGAGCAGGTCGGTCTCGGGGTCGACGAGCAGCCGCCGGGCGGCGTCGCTCGCGGCGGCGCGGTGGGTCTCGGGGAGCGCCTCGGCCACCTTGCGCATGGCCGAGGCGAGCGCCGAGCCGAGGCCGAACACCTGCTCGCCGCGCCCGGTTCCGGCGACCAGCAGGGCGAGGGCCTCGTCGTGGTTCAGACCGGTGAGATCGGTCTGGAAGTCGGGCAGCAGCGCGAAGCCGCCCCGTCGGCCGCGTTCGGCGTAGACCGGCACACCGGCCGCGGACAGCGCCTCGATGTCGCGGAGCACGGTGCGGGTGGACACCTCCAGCTCACGGGCGAGGGTGGCCGCGGTCAGCCGGCCGCGCTGACGCAACAGCAGCACCAGCGAGATCAGTCGGTCGGCACGCATGCGAAAACGCTAGCGAGATACGTGACGGAGGATGTCATGTTTCGCGGAGAGGCTTGTCGACGTGGCACCGGAGGTGACACACGAGACGAAGGGAGCTGATGTGGCGATGGAGCGATCGACGGTCAACCCGTGGCCGTGGTCGGTGGAGCTGGGCTACAGCCAGGGGGAGAGCGTCGCCGGGCACACCCGGACCCTGTACTGCTCCGGGCAGGCCGCGATGGGGGCCGACGGCAAGCCCCGGCACGCCAAGGACATGGCGGCGCAGCTGGCGCTGACAGTCGACAATCTGGAGGCCGTGCTCGGCGAGGCCGGCATGTCCCTCGCGAACCTCGTCCGGCTGAACGTCTACACCACCGACGTCGACCGGTTGTTCGAGCACTACGGCGTGCTGGCGTCACGACTGGGCGCGGCCGGGGTGGCGCCGACCACGACGATGCTCGGGGTGAACCGGCTGGCGCTTCCCGACCTCATGGTCGAGCTGGAGGGGACCGCCGTGGCGTGAGGTGAGGCGGCTCCGCGCGGCCGCCCGGATGCATGTGACGAAACCCCCTCCGGGTGGCCGGAGGGGGTTTCGTGACGAGGCGGTGGCGCCCGTGGCTCTCGTCACCCGCGGGTTCCGCAGGTCGCATCCCCGGGTTCAGGGGGTAACCGACCCTCATGAGGAGCACAGACAGTCGGTCGCCGTCAGGTGGTGTCGGAAGACCCGGCCCGGCGGCCGGGAACTCAGGCCGTCCTGGCGTCGGAGTCCGCCGCGCCGTGACGTATCCGCGTCGCGGCGGCGGCGCAGAAGGCGTCCAGGCCCTCCAGGAGCGCCACGCGCTTGGCCGCGGGCATGTGCGAGAGGACCGCTTGCAGCTCCTTCTGCCTGCGCACGCGCAGATCGGCGAGGAAGGCGCGGCCCCGGCTGCTCAGCCGCAGCCGTACCTCGCGCCGGTCGGCCGGGCTGACCACACGCTCGACGAATCCGGCCGCCTGGAGCCGGTCGCACAGGCGGCTGGTGGAGGGCGGCGTGGAGGCGAGGGACGCGGCGAGAGTGCTCAGGTTGATCCCCTCGTGGTGCTCCAGGATCAGCAGGACCCGCAGCTGGGAGGCGGACGCGGGTGCGGTGGAGGCCCGGCCCCACAGGACCTCCAGCAGCTCCGCGGCCGTCGAGGTCACACGGGCGACCTCGTCGGGTTCTGGGCGGGGGTGGAAGGCAGTCACGGTCACACTCTCGCAGGCACTCGGATGCCGGCCAGCGTACTAGGCGGCCGCGTCGGCCCGAGTGGACCGGGTGGACCGGGTGGACCGGGTGGACCGGGTGGACCGGGTGGACCTGGTGCTCCGGCGCCCGCTGTGCGGTCCATACGCCCCGTCGGCCCGTGGGCACAGTCGGCCCCATAGTCCCGTCGGCCGTAACCCCGTAGGCCCGTAGTCCCGTAGTCCCGTAGTCCCGTAGGCCCCGAGCGGCTTTGAGACCCCGAGTGCCCGCAGGCCCCGTACGGTCGCCACACCCTCCGGGTCCGCGAAACCCCGTACGGTCCGCGAGGCCCCGTACGGCCCGCAGCCCTCGTGCGGCCGTGAGCCCCCCACAGACCGTTTGAGCGGTCTCGCCCTCCCGGTGAGGCCGGCAGGCGACAGACGAAGGATCGGTGTATTCCCTATCGTGAACAGATTTGTGACCGCTGAACGCGCCCTGCGCACGGCGGCACCGCACGAATTGCTCGACGCCGTCCGGCGTGTGCTGATGGAGCAGTACGCGGCGGAGTCCGTCGAGCTGTTCCTGGCCGACTACGGTCTGACCGTGCTCCAGCCGGTCTCGGTGCTGCCGCACACCACGGAACCGGTGTCCGCCCACAGCAGCGCCGCGGGCCGTGCCTTCGGGGCCCAGGAGCCCTTCGTGGAGCCCGTCGGGGACGGCAGGGTGCGCGCGCACCTGCCGGTCACCGTCCGCGGCGACCGGCTCGGAGTGCTGTCGGTGACACTGCCCGGACCGGAGTACGCGCACGGCTGCCTGGAGGAGCTGGCCGAGGTGGCGGACGTACTCGGCCACGAAGTGATCGTCGCCGAGCGGGACACCGACATCTATCTCCAGGCGCGCCGCAAGGACCGGCTCACCCTGGCCGCCGAGATGCAGTGGCAGCTGCTGCCCGGCCGGTCCTGCTCGCGGCCCGAGTACGACCTCGGCGCCCAGCTGGAGCCGGCGTACGCGATCTTCGGTGACAACTTCGACTGGTCGGCGACGTCCGACCGGCTGATGCTGTACGTCACCAACGGCATGGGCGAGGGCATAGAGGCCTCCCTGCTGACGAACCTGGCCACGAACGCGCTGCGCAACGCCCGCCGGGCCGGCATTCCCATCGCGGACCAGGCGGCCCTGGCCGACCAGGCGATCTACGCCCACTACCGGGGCCGCCGTTACCTGTCGGCGCTGATGTTCGACTTCGATCTCGCCACGGGACGCGCGTGGGTCGTGGACGCCGGGTCCCCGCAGCTGCTGAGGGTGCGCGGTAAGTCCGTGGAGCGGATCACCTTCGACGCCCAGCTGCCGCTCGGCATGTTCGAGGAGACCGACTACGTCGCCCAGGAGTTCCGGGTGGAGCCCGGCGACCGGCTCGTCTTCGTCAGCGACGGGGTCTACTCCGTCGCCTCGCCCGAGGGGGAGACGTACGGGGACGCGGCGCTGAACCGGGCGATCCAGTCCACCCGTCTGCTGCCCGCCGCGGAGGTGCCGCGCGCCGTGCTGCGCGAACTGACCGGTCATCGGAGCGGTTCCGTCCCGGACGACGACGCTCTGGTGGTGTGCCTGGACTGGCACGGCCGCTGACCGGGCATGTCGTGAGCGTCGGCCGCGCGCCGGCGGTCGCGTGTTGTTCGCGCCGCAGCCCGCCGCTAATGTTTGCCATACGGCAAGTATTGACTGAGGGAACGCCGACCGGCGGCCGCCGGAGCCCGGACAGCAGGGAGAATCAGTGTCGGAGCAAGAAGCGACCACCGCGGCGGCAGCGCTGGAGCTGAGCGGCTTCCTCGGCAGGCGGCGGGAGCAGATCGCCCAGCGCTGGGCGGACGCTCCGCTTTTCCGGACCGTGTTCACGGTCTCGCGCGACGAGGCGGTGGAGGCCTGCAAGGCCGTGGTGGACGCGCTCTCGGAAGCCGCGGCCGCCGGGCGGCTGGACGACATCAGCGCCCCCGGGTTCGCGGCGGTGCGCGACCAGCTGGGGCGGATGGCGGCCGCCCGTTCCCGCTCCGGGTCGTCGCCCGCCCGCATCGCCGAGGAGGTCGCCGCTCTGCGCGCGCCGGTCGGACAGCTGCTGCGCGGGGAGTTCGAGAACCCGGACGCGGCACCGGCGCAGGAGTGCGCCCTGGCCCTCGCCGTGCTGATGGGCACCCTGCGCCTGGTGGTGATGGAGACGGCGCTGAGCGCGGGCGAGGAGCTGATCGCCCGGCAGCGCCAACAGCTGCTGGAGGTGGCCACTCCGGTCATCAAGCTCTGGGAGGGCGTCGTCGCCGTACCGCTGATCGGCACGCTGGACAGCGCCCGCAGCCAGGTGGTCATGGAGAGCCTGCTGGAGGCCATCGTCGACCAGCGCGCCGAGTACGCCATCCTGGACATCACCGGCGTACCCACGGTCGACTCGCTGGTCGCCCAGCACCTGATGAAGACGGTGGCCGCCGCCCGGCTGATGGGTGCCGAGTGTGTCGTCTCGGGCATCCGGCCCGCGATCGCCCAGACCATCGTCCACCTCGGCATCGACCTGGGGTCGGTCGTCACCCGCACCGATCTGGCCGACGCCCTGGCCTACGCGCTGGGGCAGCTGGGCATCGTGGTCTCCCCGCGGGCCTCGTCGGGCGTGAGTTCGCGGTGAGCGGCCCCTCCGCGCATTCCGCGGACTCCGCGGCCCCGGTGCCCGTGCCGGCACTGGGCGACGTCCTGCTGGTCACGCTGCAGGGCGAGTTGTACGACTCGGCGGCCGAACAGCTCCCGTACGACGTCACGCAGCGGATCGCGCACCACGGCGGCGGGAGGCACATGGAGATGACTGCGCTGAACGGAACACCACGGCGCGGGCTGCGGCTGTCGTTCACCGACGACGGCCCCGGCGTCCGCGATGCCGCGCCGGCGTCGACCGACGGCCGTACCACCGACGGCGGACTGGGCCTCGGGGTCAGCGGAGCCAGGCGGCTGACGCAGGAGGTCAGCCCGGACAGCCGCCCCGGCGAGGGCACCACCGTCACGGTCACCGTCTGGACCTGTGCCCTGCCCTCCTCCCGCGCGGGTGCGACATGACCAGGGTGTGGGACATTCCGGTGCACGACTCCACCCGGGTCAGGGACGTCCGGGTGGCCGCCGAGGCCGCCTGCGCCGAGGCCGGTCTCGGCGCGCCGCGCACGGCCGCCGCCGCACTGGTGGCCACCGAACTGGCGACCAACCTCCTCAAACACGCCGACGGAGGACGCATGGTGATCAACCTGGTCGAAGGGCCGGACCCGACGAACGAGACCGCGGATCGTCTGGTGCAGATCGTCTCCGTCGACCACGGCCCGGGCATCGGCGACGTGGCCGAGGCGATACGGGACGGCCGCACCACCGCCGCCTCGTCGCTGGGCGCCGGCCTGGGCACCTGTCTGCGCGTGTCCGACGCCTTCGACCTGCACAGCCGCCGTGGCCGCGGCACCGTCGCCGTGGCCCGCGTCGGCGCGGCGCCCGCCGCCCCGCAAGCGCCCTCCCGCGCGCCGGCGGGACCGCGGGTGGGCGGCGTCAATCTCGCTCTGGCCGGGGCGGAGCACTCAGGGGACGCCTTCGGCTGGATCCGGTCCGGTCCGCTGCTCACCCTGGTCCTCGCCGACGGCCTCGGCCACGGCGTCCCGGCCGCGCGGGCCTCCTCCGCGGCCCTGGACGAGCTGCGCCGCCTGGCGGCACTGCCTCCCGCGGACATCCTGCGACGCCTGCACGAGCGGCTGAGGCACACCAGGGGCGGGGCCGTCGCGGTGGCCCAACTGGACACCGGTACCGGCCGGTTGCACTTCGCCGGTGTCGGCAACGTCGGCGCCCGGCTGCGCACCCGGGACGGCTGGCAGCCGCTCGTCTCGCAGCCCGGCATCGTCGGCGCGCGGTTCCCCGCCACCGTGCCGCTCCAGCAGGTGCCGTGGACCGCGGACAGTCTGCTCGTCCTGCACAGCGACGGCCTGCCGAGCCGCTGGACGCCGCCCGGCGATCCCGGACTTCCGGCCCACGATCCGGCCGTGGTGGCCGCGGTCGTCCTGCGCGACGCCAGCAGCGCCGCGAGCCCGCTGCGCGACGACACCAGCGTGGCCGTACTCTGCCCCGACCGCCGGACGGACGCCCATGACCGCCTGCCCTGACGCCTGGAAGATCAGCACGGCGGTCGACGCCGCTCGCGTCCGCGCCCTCGCCGCCCGCCTCGCGGCGCGGGCCGGCCTGCCGGTGCTCGAACAGGCGCGGTCGCTCAGCGCCCTCACCGCACAGCTGCGCCGCTGCCTGGCCGGCGGGGAGGCGTGGGACGTGCTGGTGGAGAGGCGGCCGCCCGCCGGCGACACCGACGGCACCGTGCGGATCGCCGTACGACCGGCCGGTCATCCCCCACGGGAACGGCCGCCGTGGGAACTCACCGTGCCCTGGCGCGAGCCGGCCGCCCCCAGCGATCCCGCCGCGCTTTGCGATCCGGCCGCCCTGGACGAGGCCGCGCTGGCCGAGGCGCTGCTCGCCGCGGACGACAGCACCGCGCACGTGCTGTCGTCGCTCGACGAGCAGGAGGAACTGGTCCGGTTCCACCGTGAGGAGCTGCACCACACCAACCAGGGTGTGCTGGCCCTGCACGCCGAACTGGACGCCGCGGCGCGCGGCCAGCGCGCGATCCTGGACGCCGAGCGGGCCGCGCGGGCCGAAGCGGAACGAGCCCGCCGGCTGCTGACCTTCCTCGCCGACGCCAGCGCCGCGGTGACCGCGTCACTCGACCACGAGGACATCGTCAAGCGCCTGTCCGGGCTGCTCGTCCCCGACTACGCCGCGCACGTGGACGTCTGGCTCTTCGACGACGACACCGCGCCGCCCGGCAGGGCCCGGCCGGCCGCCGCCGTGACCGCCGCCCGCACGGGGCGCCCGCAGTACGCGGCGGCCCACCCCGGCGGGCTGCCCGACGTCGACGACCTGCCGCCGTCCGCGCTGGCCCCCGACCGGCCCCTTCTCTGCATCCCCCTGATGTCCCGGAGCGTGCAAGGCGTGCTGAGCCTCACCTCGTCCGGCTCCCGCTTCGACGCCGACACCACCGTGATGCTGATCGAGCTGGCCCGGCGCGCGGCCATCGCCCTGGACAACGCCCGCCGCTACGAACAGCACCGCGACACGGCCGAGGCGCTGCAGCGCGCGCAGCTCACCGACCTGCCCACCACGGAAGGGGTACGGCTGGCCGCCCGCTATCTGCCCGCCACCCACGGGCTGAACATCGGCGGCGACTGGTACGACGCCTTCGTCCAGCCCGACGGCAGCCTGCTCGCCGTCATAGGGGACGTCACGGGGCACGGTCTGCACGCGGCCATGATGATGGGCCAGTTGCGCACGGCGCTGCGCGCCTACGCCGTCGAGGACGACAGCCCCGCCCGCATCCTCACCCGGCTGCACCGGATGCTGTGCCATCAGCAGCCCTCGCTGTACGCGACCGCTCTGGTCGCCCGTTTCCACCCCGACGATCCGCATGTCGTCTGGGCCGCCGCCGGCCACCCGCCGGCCGTGGCACGGTCACCCGAGGGAACGGTGCGCCTGCTCGACGCCCGGCCCGGCGTCATGCTCGGCGTCCCCCTCCCCTTCACGTACGAGGATCACTCCGCCGAACTGCCGCCCGGCTCGACCCTCGCCCTGTACACCGACGGACTCGTCGAGCGGCGGGCGCGCGGCATCGACCCCGGCATCGAGCGGCTCGTGCAGACGCTGGCCGCGGTGACCCCGGCGGAGCTGGAGGACCTGGAAGCCGCGACGGAGTCCGTCCTGAAGCCGATGCTGCACGACTCCGAACGCGACGACGACGTCTGCCTGCTGCTCTGTCACCGCGTCGCCGAGCCGGAAGCGGCGCGGACGCGGCGGCGCGGAGCCAGGTGAAGGCCGTGCCGGCGACCGTCCGTCGCCCCGAGCTGCCGGCCGGGCCGCGGCGTCGGTGTGCGCAGGTCCGGCGGGGCTCCGAGCGATCCGGAGCCCCGCCGGGCGGGGTCAGCCGGTGGGGAAGCTGTCGGGGGTGCTGATACGGCTCTTGAGCAGGGCCCCGGACTCGGTCAGTACGCCGCTGCTGCTGTAGTCCGTGCCGTTGCAGGTGCCGGGCTTGAAGGCCGCGCTGCTCTCGTTGGCGTCGGAGTACGTCCAGTTCGCGTAGCTGATCTTCAGCTGGTCGAGCAGGTCCAGCCAGGCGGTGGTGCTCGCCCGGTCCATGGTGCCGCCGCCGGTGGCGGTCACCGTGCCGAACTCGGTCACGAACAACGGCAGTTGCGTTGCGGCCCGGCTCACCGCGGCGCGGTAGTTGTCCTTGTGGCTCGCGGCGTAGAAGTGGAACGCGTACATGATGTTGGTGGCGTTGACCGGGTTGTTGACGACCTCGGTCTCGTTGGAGCCGTCCGAGACGCCCAGGGAGGACCAGCCGCGGGTGCCGACGATGATGACGGCGTCGGGGTCGGCGGCCCGGATCACCGGGATCACCTGCTCGGCGTAGCTCTTGATGGCCGTCCAGCTGACGCCGTTGGGCTCGTTGGCGATCTCGTAGATGACGTTCTTCTTGGCGGCGTTGCGGGCGGCGACGGACGCGAAGAACGTCTTGGCGCGGTCGAGGTTGTAGTTGGGGTCGCCCGGCGTCAGGGTGTGGAAGTCGATCAGGGCGTACATGCCGCGCGCCTCGGCCATGTCGACGAGGCTGTTGACCCGGCTGGTGAAGCCGGCCGGGTCGGTCTCATAGCCCTGCTCCTGCACGTACATGGCGATGCGGAACAGGTCGGACTTCCAGTCCTTCGCCAGCGCGTCCAGGGACGCGTTGTTGTAGCACTTGCTGAACCACTGGATGCCGTGGGTGCTCATGCCCCGCAGCTGGATGGGGCGGTTGTGCTGGTTGCACAGGTGCACACCGCAGACGTGGAGCTGTCCGTTGACCGAGACGGGGGTGCCGTCACCCGGGTCCGGCGGGGGCTCCTCCTCGACGGAGCCCGTGCAGGCGACCCCGTTGAGCGTGAAGGCCGTGGGCTTGGGGTTGGCGCCCGTGAAGGAGCCGACGAAGCCCAGGTCGGCCGTCGCGCCGGTGGCCAGCGTGCGGTTCCAGTCGACGCCGGTGGCGCTGAGCGTGGAGCCCGACTGCGACCAGGTGGCGTTCCAGCCCTGGACGAGCTTCTGACCGGCGTCCGGCAGGGCGAACTTGAGCGTCCATCCGTTGACGGGGGCGCCCAGGTTGGTCACCTTCACTCCGGCCTGGAAGCCGCCCTGCCACTGGCTGGTGATCGTGTAGTCGACTCTGCAGCCGGTGGCGGCCGCCGCCTGGGGGCCGGCCAGCGCGGTCAGACCCAAGGCCGTCGCGCAGGTCGCCAGTAAGGCCACTATGCGTTTCACAGCGTTCCTCTCGTACGAAGGGGGAACGGCGCGATGGGAGCGCTCCCAAAGCCCATCGGCCCGAGACCGTACACCGCCGCGCGACGTGCGTACAGGCGTGGGACGGCGCGAACGCTTTCTCCGGAAATAAGCGCGAGATCAAGCCAATCACCGCAGCCTCACCGTTCTCCCCTTGCCAGCGCTGGACGCTGCGTATATTCATGGCCGCCAACCACACAGGAGTGCCGGACGCGTGAGGTCCGAGAGGACGGGGGAAGCCTGTGGAGTACGAGCGTCTCCTGGCCCGCATCATCTCGGGTCTGCTGATGGAGCCGCGGCACCGGCGGAGCGTGGGCAGCAGGCTGCGGCGCAAGGGCGGTCCGCCGGTCATCGAGGTCGTGGGCCTGGACCGGACCCAGCAGAACGACCTCCTGTGGAAACTGCGCCAGACGTATTCCGGGCGGCTGCCGGTGAACGTGCCGGAGGTCCCGGTCGACAAGGGCGTGGCCGAGTCCTTCTGGTATCTGTCCACTCGGATGTCCGGCCTGAACGGCCCTCCGGGTCGCCGCCGTCCGGCCTTCCCCCGCTTCCATCTCGGGCTGCTCGCCCACACCTGGGCCGCCGACCACGCCGACCTCGGTCTGGACCGGCTGCAGCACGCGCACCGCGCCCTGGTGCGCCATCTGGGCAGCAGAGAGCAGGAGGAGGCCGTCGGTCGCGACCAGTTGCTCCGGGAGCTGGAGCCGCCGCTGTCGGCGGGCGGCATGGTGGGCGCCCTGCTGGCGGTGCTGTCCACGGTGGTGCGCTTCCTGACCGGTCGTCCGCGGCCGGACCGGGTGGCCCTGCGGTGGTGGGGCCGGGCCCTGAGAGTGCCGAAGGGCGGCGCCTTCTCCAACCGGGAGGCGATCGCCATCCGGCTGTTCTACTTCTTCCGGCCGCGCCCGCCGCGCCCCGACGACCCGGACGAGGTCCGCGCGGAGGCCGCCCGTCAGGAGGCGTCGCGGGTGGCCAACCGGAACGAGTACCTCATCGCCGCCTTCCTCGCGGACATCGACGCGCAGTACGGCCTGCTGCGCCGGCTCAACCGCAACCAGCCCCCGCTGATGCTGCTCCAGGTGCACAACGCCGAGGGCCGGGCCGTTCTCGACACCTACCTCGCCGCCCACCGGACGCTGCGCCGTGTGGTGGGGCGGCGGACGATCACCCACCCGGTGGTGCTGGTGGTGAGCGACGACGACGCCGGCGCCCGGCTCGCGGCCGCTCACCTGGACGAGCTCGAAAGCGTCCTCGACACCTGGGCGCTGCGCCTGGAGGGCGACGCGCGCGAGCGGAGGCTGGTGCGGGTGACGGTGCGGGGAGCGGCGACCGGGTCGCGGCCGGCCACGTCAGAGGAGGGGCAGTGACAGACACTCCGGCCAGATCCGGTCCCGGCGCCGGCCCGGTGACCCTGGCGGCCATGGCGGTGGGCGTGGTCTTGGCCCTGCTGGCCGCCTGGTACGTGTGGGACAGGTTCGGCCCTGAGGAGCCGGACCCGTGCGGGCCGGGCCTGACGACGGTCAACGGCGAGTGCATCGGCGTCAGCGACGGCGGCGGCAAGCCCTTCATGGACGACCTCGCCGCGGTGATGGCGCGGATCAAGGAGGAGAACGACCGGATCGACGGTCAGCCGCACGCCACGATCGCGTTGATGATCCCGATGACCTCCGACCACGAGGAGGTCAGGCGGCAGATCCTGCACGAGGTGCAGGGCGCGTACATCGCGCAGTACTTCGCCAACGGCGCCACCGCGGCCGAGAAGCGGAGCGGCGGCGAGCACCCCAAGATCCGCCTGGTGCTCGCCAACCCGGGCAAGAACCGTGACCAGTGGCGCCCGGTCGCCGACCGGCTCGCCGAGATGGCCCGGGACGAGAAGCACAACCTCCGTACCGTCTTCGGGTTCGACCTCAGTGTGGACGCGACGGCCGATGCCATCGCGTATCTGACGAAGGAGAAGAAGATCCCGGTCGTGGGCGGTCCGATCACCGGCGACGAGTTCACCGGCTTCCCGCTGTTCGCCCGGATCGCGCCCACCAACAGCGACCAGGCCAACGCGCTCGCGCACTTCGACAAGAGGCTGGACCTCGAACACGCCATCCTCGTCAAGGACACCCGGCGCGACCCGTACAACGAGTCGCTGTTGCAGGCCTACGAGCGCAAGCTGCACAGGTCGCCGCACGAGCCGATGCCCTTCGAGTCCGAGGGCACGGACGTCGAAGGCGGTCTGTCCAGCGAGTTCAAGCGCATGGCCACGGACATCTGCGTGCTGCGGCCGCAGGTGAACACCGTCTACTTCGCGGGCCGCCCCGTCCATCTGCGGCAGTTCCTCAACGAGCTGGCCAGGAACCGCCCGTGCAAGCAGGAGCCGTTCACGGTGGTCAGCGGCTCCGGCGCGTCCACGCTGTACGCGGACGAGAAGCTGGACTGGGACGCGCTGCGCGGGCTGCAGGGCGACGGCGGCCGGTGGGAGGGCAAGGTGAGCGTCCTCTACACCTCCATCTCGCACCCCGACGGCTGGCTCAGCAAGCGGCCCGCGCCGCCCCCGACCGGCGGCTCCCCGGAAGTGGTCCGTGAGCTGATGCGGCGCCTTGAGGCACCGCCTCCCGTGGGGCCGATCGGCCCCGCCGACATCTACGACTCCCGCACCGTCTCCGTGCACGACGCCGCCAAGACCGCCATCGCGGGCATCCGGCTGCACGCCGAGGGCCTCAAGAGCGACTACATCCCGACGCTGCGCGAGATCGGAACCGACTGGAACGCCCTGCGGGGCGTGCACAAGGTCGACGGCGCGAGCGGCTGGATCTGCATCGACAACCAGGGCAACGCCTACAACAAGGCCGTCGCCGTGGTCCGGCTCGATCCCGAAGTACGGGGCGAACGGCCCACGTTCGTGGGACTCGCCTGGCCGGAGAAGTCCCCACCGCCCAAGGGCCAGGAGGGCAGCGGCGCCTGCCAGATCCCTCGCACCTGAGGCGTCCTGGACCTGATCAACTCCGCTGTGAGCAGCCGCCGGTGGCGCGGCAAGGGCGGTTCACGCCCCACCAGGGGAGCCGGGGCCGCGACCGGTCCCCTGTTCCGGTCGCGGCCCCGCCGG
>NZ_JBFATR010000073.1:0-21228 GCF_040678395.1 Streptomyces sp. NPDC052687
CCCTGGACGGATCCGTAGAGTTCTTCGGGTTGTCAGAGAGCCGGAACGGTTCGGCAGCGGCCGGCCTCCGGCACCCTCCGGCGGCGGCCGGGCGCCGCTCACCGCAGCGCCGCCCCCACCAGCCGGCGCACGTCCTCCTCGGCGACGTGGCCACCGTTGACGAGCCGGTCGAAGACCAGGCCATCGACGCACGTCAGCAAGGTGACGGTGCGTTCCTCGGCGTCCTCGACCCCCTGTGCGGCGAGGAAGGCGCGTACGGCCTCACGTGCCGTGTTCTCGCGCGGTACGAGGATCTCCCGCAGCTCGGGGTGGCGCACGCTCTCGATGGCGCAGGCGTAGCGGGCCAGGGAGCGCCGCCGGCCGTCCCCGGTGAGCCGCCGCTCGGCGAGGTCGGTGACACGGGCCGCCAGTTCCCCGGCGTCGCGCGGCACCGGCAGGGCGCGGCCGGCCTCCTCCAGTTCGGCCTGGTCGCGTTCGACCAGCCGCCGGACCAGCGCCGTGAGCAGCGCCTGACGGGTGCGGTAGTAGGCGGACGTGGTGCCGGACGGCAGGTTCGCCGCCCGGTCCACGGCGCGGTGCGTCAGCCCCCGTATCCCCGTCTCGGCGAGCACGGTGATGGCGGCGTCGGCGAGAAGCGTGCGTCGTTCGGTGGCCACCCCTCATTTCTACACCTGTAGAGAACGTCGGTCGGCATCGAGTACGCTCCTTCTACACCTGTAGAAAGAAGAGCGAGCGATCGGTGCGGGCGAAGGGGGCCGGGCATGGGGAACAGCGCTGTGGTGGTCGGAGGAGGCATCGGAGGGCTGGCCGCCGCCGTCGGCCTGCGGCTGATCGGCTGGGAGGTCACCGTCGTCGAACGCGCCGCCACCCTCGCCGACGCCGGGGCGGGCATCTCCCTGCACGCGAACGGACTGCGCGCCCTCGACGTCCTCGGGGTCGGCGCGGCGGTGCGCGCGGCGGCGCACCCGCAGTACACCGGAGGCACCCGCACCCCGAAAGGCCGTCTGCTGACCCGGATGGACGGCGCCGCCCTCGAACGCGAACTCGGCACGCCCATCGTCGGCATCCCGCGATCCGTCCTGCACCGACTGCTGCGCGAGGCGCTGCCGCCCGGCTGCCTGCGCGTCGGGGCCGAGGCGACGGCCGTCGACCGCACCGGACCCGACGGCCCGGCCCGGGTGTCCGTGCCGGGCAGGGAACTGGAGGCCGACCTGGTCGTGGCCGCCGACGGCGTGAACAGCCGCCTGCGTGCCCGGCTCTTCCCTCACCACCCCGGCCCCGTCTACAGCGGCTCGACGGTCCTGCGCGCCATCACCGAGCACCCCGTGGACCTGGCGGACGACTTCCGGATCACCTGGGGCAGGGGCGCCGAATTCGGCCACATCACCTTCGCCGACGGGCGGGCGGAATGGCACGCCGTCCTCAACGCCCCGCCCGGCATACGGCACCCCGACGCCTTGGACGCCGTGCGCCGCCGCTTCGCGCACTGGCACGATCCGATCCCCGCGCTGCTCGACGCGACCCGCCCCGACGCCGTCCTGCACCACGACATCCACGAACTGGCCACCCCGCTCCCGGCCTTCACCGCCGGTCCCGTCGCCCTCCTCGGTGACGCCGCCCACGCCATGACGCCCAACCTCGGCCAGGGCGCCTGCCAGGCACTGGAGGACGCCGCCACACTCGCCGCCGCCCTCGCCGCCGAACCCACCGTCGCCGGCGCCCTCGCCCGCTACGACGCCGAGCGCCGCCCGCGCAGCCAGGCCGTGGCACGCGCCGCCCGCCAGGCCGGCCGCATGGGGCAGCAACTGGCCCACCCGGCGGCCGTGGCCCTGCGCGACACCGCCCTGCGCCTCACCCCCTCGCGGGCCATGATCCGGGCCATCCTCCGCCACGCCGACTGGACTCCGCCCGCGCTCGCCGTCGGCCATCGAGCGCCTTAACCGCTCGGCCCCGCCCGTGGTGTGATCGGACCGCGCCCCGGCCAGGAGAGGGGCGGCCAGGAGAACGGGCCGACCGGGACAGGGGGCCGGCCAGGAGAGCGGGGAGAACGAAGGGAAACGCGCCGATGGCGACGGTTCATGTGACGGTGCAGGACGAGACCGACGGCGCGGGAGTCCCCGCCCTCTTCGCACGCTGGTCGTCTGCGGTACCTGGCAGGACGCCCCGGAGCCGTACCGCACCTACGCGGGCGAACCGCTGATCGCCTGCGCCGAGGCCGTCGCCGACGCCGTCGGCGGACAACTGCTCCGCGTCCCCGGCCACTACCCGCACACCCGGCAACCGCCGCCGTCAACGCGGCCCTGCGCCGTCTGCGGTCCTGAGCGCCCGCCGCCCGCCGCCCGCTGCACGCTGCACGCCGCCCCCCCCGCCCGGCTCACCCAGGTCCCAGGGACCAACCTCGCACCCCGTCCCGAATCCGCTTGTCCGCGCTTCCAGCCCGCAACTACCGTGCCGACGGTGGACCTCTTCTCACACTCCTGGACAGCGTTGCGCACGGCCGTCGCGGACCTGGCCGACGAGGACTTCGGCCGGCCGTCCGGCTGCACCGGCTGGCTCGTACGGGACCTGGTGTGCCACCTGGTCATCGACGCGCAGGACGTCCTGATCACCCTCGCCACCCCCGCCGACACGGAACCCACCCGTGACGCCGTCACCTACTGGGAAGTCACCGGGACACCCCCGACCGGTGACGACCCGCTCGACGCCCTGACCGTCCGGCTGGCCGCCGCGTACGAGGAGCCGTGGCTGCTGAAGTTCCACCTCGACGACGTCGGCTCCGCCGCCGGCCGCGCCGCCCGGCTCGCCGACCCCGCCCTCCGGGTCGCCACCCGCGGCCAGGTGCTCACCGCCGGCGACTTCCTCTCCGCGTACGTCCTGGAGTGGACGCTGCACCACCTCGACCTGACCGCGCACCTCCCGCACGTCGCCGGACCGCCCGCGGACGCCCTCGCGCACTCCCGGGACCTGCTGGAGCGCATCGCCGGCACCCCGTTCCCCGCCTCCCTCCCGGACCGGGACGCCCTCCTGACCGGCACAGGCCGCCGCGCCCCGACCGACGCGGAGAGGGGCGCACTGGGTGAACTGGCCGCAAGACTCCCGCTCGTTCTCGGCTGAGTGCGCGGAGGGGGGAAGAGAGACAGGTACACGCGCGACAGGTTTTACCTGACGGTCGACCAACGACGCCCCCTCGCGTCGTAGCGTCACACGCATCCCTCAACGACGATCGCGGACGTCCCCGGCGCCTCACTCGGCGCGCGCGGGACGGCCCGCCAGGAGGCATGCCATGAAGACCGACTTACGCACCGCCGCGGCCGGACTGCCGGACGCCTGGAGCTCATCGCTGCTCGGACGGATCGGACCCACGGCGGTGAGAGTGCTGCGGATGGACGGACGCTCTCTGGAACCGGAGGCCCACGACACGGCGGAGGCGCTGCTGGTACTGGACGGCACCCTGCGCCTGCTCGCCGGCGGCACCGAACTGGACGTCCACGCGGGGGAGATGTACGTCGTCGAGGCGGGCGTGGAGCACGCCGTACGCCCCGGAAGCCGGGGCACGCTCGTCATCGTCGAGCACCTGGCACCGCACCGCCCACCGCGCGGAAACGGCCTCGCCGAGGACTGACCCCGGGCCGCGGCGTTCGCGGGTGGCCGACGTTACTCAGCCGCAGCCGCAGCCGCAGCCGCAGCCGCAGCCGCAGCCGCAGCCGCAGCCGCAGCCGCGGGGCCGGGGCAGGCGCAGGTTCTCCCACAGGGCGCGTGTGGCGGACCCGGGGTCGTCGTGCACGGCCGGCTCACCGGCGCCGAGGCGCATGACGGCGCGCCGCGTGCCGTACGCGGGCCAGGGCGGCAGCGCCTTCCCGCAGTCGGGGCGGCCGGTGCGGGCGAAGGAGATCCACGCTTGCCGCATCAGGTCGGAGAGGCCGCGCGGGGCGTCGGGGCCGAGGAGCGGGTCGGAGAGGTTGCCGAAGACGAAGCCGACGTCCGCCAGGTGGCAGGCGCCGAGAGCACCGTCCAGCGCGGGCGACGGCCACGCGAACTCGTACACGAACGTCTCCGCCCCGTGCGCGGCGCGCGCCTCGGCCACCCGCAGGGCGGGAATGCGGTAGGCGTGGTCGGTCATGACGGCGGAGAACAGGTCGCCGGGCGTGGCACCGGGGTGCGCGGCGCCGTAGACGGCGCGGGCCTCGGCGGGGTCGAGTCCGAGCCCGGCGAGCATGCCGTGCAGCACCTCGTCCGTGATGTGCGGGGCGATGCCCAGGGGGACGAGGAACAGCCGGAACTCGTCGGTGGTCGTGCCGGTGAGCAGGTCGACGTCCCGGCCGGTCCCGCCGGCGAGGGCGTCCACCGGCCGCTGGGGGAGTGTCACTCCGTCCACCACCGGCAGCACGGTGGTGCCGCCACCCGCCGACTCGCCCCACTGGGTGGGGTCTTCGGCCTGCGCGATCTCCCGGCCGAGCGCACCGTTGGCGGCGACCAGCCGCTCGGGCGGTACGGCGGCCAGTGCCTCGCGCGTGGGCTCCGCTCCGGCGAGCCGGGCCAGCCGCTCGGTGATCCGCCGGGCGATGTCCTCGGGATGGGTGTGGTGTCCGGCGCCGCTCCGGGTGACGGCACGCCGGAACAGCCCACGGGCCGCCGGCATGGCCATCAGGGCGGTGATGGCGATGGCACCCGCGGACTGCCCGAAGACGGTGACGTTGTCCGGGTCGCCACCGAACCCGGCGATGTTGTCCCGCACCCACTCCAGCGCGGCGATCTGGTCCAGCAGACCGAGGTTGGCCGTACCGTCGGGCAGCAGCAGGAAACCCTCAGCACCGAGCCGGTAGTTGAGGGTGACGCACACGACGCCGTCGGCGGCCGGCCGGGCACCGTCGTAAGCGGGCAGCGAACCGGCCCCGTTGCGGAACGCGCCGCCGTGGATCCAGACCATGACCGGCAGCCGTCCTCCGGTGCGGCCCGGCGCGGGCGTCCACACGTTGAGGTTCAGGCAGTCCTCACCCTGCTCCTTCACCTGCGGCAGCAGAGCGGCCATCGCGGGCAGGTAACCGGGCTGGGGCGCGGACGGGCCGTACGCGCACGCGTCCCGCACCCCCGACCACGGCTCGGGCGGCTGAGGCGGTCGCAACCGCCGCGGTCCGAACGGCGGCGCCGCGTAGGGGACACCGGCGAACACCGTCACCTCGCCCGTTCGCCGCCCGCGGACCGGTCCTGCTGTGGTGGGCACGGTGACCTGCATGGATGAGCCTCCTGTGGCGCCATCCTCACCGGGCCCCAGACCGCGGGCAACTCGTTTTCGGCGCGCGGTCACCGGCGGGGCCGCCGTCGGCGTGAGGCGTCCCCGCCCGATGGTGCGAGACGGGACTTCGCGTCCCCTCATTCACTCTGATCGGTGACCGGCTGAGCCTCGGACTCCCGGTTGTCGGTGTCGGGTGCCGTGTAGAAGACGGAGTTGCCCTGCTTGGTGCGCTGCGCCTGACCCTTGGCGACGAGCCCTTCGAGGGTGGTGCGCACGACCGTCGTCTTGATGTCCCGGTCGGGGTGGACCTGGCCGAGCGCGGAGGCGATCTCCGCCGCCGAGCGGGGCTCGGTGACCTCGCCGAGGTGGCCGCGGACGAGGTCGACCAGCGTGGGCTGGTCCGCCGTCCTGGTGGCGCCGGCCGAGGACTTGCGGGTGGTCTCCTTGCCGCTGCTGCCCTTGCCGGACACGGCCGTGGCCTTCTTCGCCCGCGTCTGCTTCGGCTTGCCGGAAGCGGCGGTCTTCTTGGTGGCCGTGCCCGTCTTGGCCGCCGTGCTCGTCTTGGTGGCCGCGGTCGACTTCTTGGCGGCGGACGACGCGGTCTTCTTGCGGGGAGCGGGCACCACGGGCGCGTCGGCCGCGACCGCCGCCGCGGTCTCGGCGAGCGCCGCCGGCAGGCCGAGCGCCTGCTGCATGTTCGTCAGCACGGCATGGTCGCGCTGCAGCTGCGCCAACTGCTCCTGCAGCGCCTCGATCTCGGCGCTCACCCGCTCCTGCTCCTTGACGTTGCGCTCGAGGTCGGTGGTCACCTGGGCGGCGTACTGCGATGCCAGGTTGCTGGGCACGGTGATGTTCTCGGTCATGACGTTCAACCTTTCTCGGACCGGTCGACGGCCGCACAGCTGCCGTGCAGCGTGAGATAGCGATAGTACGGCCGGGACAGCGCGGCGTCGGCGCGACCGTCGGCGGACACCTGGGCGCACCCACACGGTCCGACGGTGCCGGACCCTCCCGCGGGAGGGCGGTGAAGGCGTCACCGGCGGACCCGGCGGCGAACGACTGCCCGACGGTGTCGTGTTCCGGCGCGATGATGACGTACTGCCGCGCGAGGCGCCGCGGCGAGGCGGATCGTCGCCGGCTGCTCCTCAGAGGGCGTGGTCTAGGGTGATCCGATGGACTTCGGGGCGGTGCTGATCGCGGTGGCCGGTGTAGCGGGCACACTCGGGGGCGCGTTGCTCACCCAGCGGGGTGCCGACCGGGCCAAGAGGCGCGAGCTGGAGATGACTCAGGCCATCCAGGACACCCGCGAGAACCGTGAACTGCGGCGGAGGTGCTACTCGGAACTGCACCGCGACGCGCGGCAGTTCGCCACGGCGCTCAGCCGTCACCTGTACGTCATGCGGGACCGCACACCAGGGGACGAGGACATTCGGGCGCTGGAAGAAACCAAGGACGCCTTCCGCGACCGGTGGTCCGAGGCCCTGATGATCGCCCCCGACGCCGTGGTCGTTCCGGCTCACGAACTGAACGAGGCACTGACCCGGGTATACGGACAGGTCAAGCGTCTGGAGCAGGGGAATCCCCGGCCAGGCGAAAGCCTGCGGTCAGCCGCTGAAGCGCAGCATGCGCTGTGGTCCTTGACAGAGGCCATGAGAGAGGCGATGCGTCGTGACCTGGGCATCACCGGGGACGCGGACGAAGCCGCCCGGCGGCCCGCATCGCCCTCCTCCGACGATCCCACGCCCTTGACCAGCGACTTCCAGGAACCGAGCGACGGGCCCAACTCCTCAGCGCGTTAGTCCTCTCGCGACTATCTGGTCGGCGGGATGATCCACAGGCAACGCCCTAAGCCCCGCCGCCCTCCCGCACCAGCGCCTCCATCACCGGGCGCGGCAGCGACGGATTGGCCGCCGCCGCTTCCGTCACCTGAGGGTCCTCGTCGTGCAGCAACTCGACGACGAGCTGCGGCGGCAGGGCGGGGTGGGCGGCGGCCAGAGGTCTGGCCCGGTCGTCCGCCAGGCAGGCGGCCAGTGCCGCGGCGGTCGCACGAGGGTGCCGGGCGATGGCGCGCAGCGCCTTGCGCACCGGTGGCCGCTGCCGGGACACCTCTTCGAGCAGGGAGGGCGGCGCGTCCGGATTGGCCGCCACCATCGCGGCGACCTGGGCACCGCACCGGTCCACCATGGCGCGCAGCCGGGCCTTCGACAGACCCGGGTGGGAGGCGACGGACTTGACGACCTTCGCGTCGGGGTCGTCGGCGAGCGCGTCACGTATCCCGTCCGGCAGATCACGTCGGGCCGCCAGGATCATGCGCACCGCGGGCCGCGGTGACACGGTCAGTTCCGCGACCTCCGCCGGCGTGGCGGCGGCGATGCGCGGCAGCAGCGCCGGACCGATCCGCAGGGCACCGGCCAGCACGGTCAGCACATCGAGCGGCACGCGCGGGTGGTGTGCCACGGCGCGCCGCACATCGGGGTCATCGTCGCGGGCCAGCGCGCGGATCAGGGCCTCGTCGATCGCCGGATTCTCCGCGAGGGCGGCGCGGACACCCGGCACGGGGTCGTCGGCGAGTCGCCGTGCCGTGTGCGCGGGCAGGTCGTGGCGGGCGGCGAGTGCGGTGCGCGGCGGTGCCGAGGGGTCGTCGGCGAAACGCAGGACGGCCTCGGCCGGGGTGGCCGGGTTCTGCAGCGCCGCGAGCTGTGTCTCGCGCACGGTGGACTGGTGGGAGCCGTCGCACGCGGCGCCCGCGCGCAGGTCGCAGTCGAGCCGCGGGCAGTGGGGGTCGTGCACGAACGGCGGCACCTCACGGTCGCAGACCAGACACCGCCGGGCCGGGGCGAGCCCTTCGCCGCCGATCAGCCGGGACAGGACGGCCGGCGGTGTCGCCTCGTTGGCGGCCACCGCGAGCCGCACCTCGGCATGGGGATGCTCGGCGAGCCGCGCGGCGACCTCCGGCGTGGCCCACAGCGCCAGCTCCGCGACGACACGGACGTCCGGGTCGGCGGCGAGCCTGTCCACCACATCGGCCGGCAGTCCCGGGCAGGCGGCCAGCTTCTCCCGGTGCCCGGCCTCCGGGTCCGCCGCGAGCACCCGCGCCCACTCCGGCCGCCCCGCACCCTCGTCGAGCAGCGCCAGCGCCGCCGGCGGCCGCGTCGCGGGGTCGACGTCGGCTGCCGTCAACCGCCCCGCGTACGCGAGTGCTACGGCGGCCTCCGCGCTGATCGCGGCCAGCGCCCGCGCCTGCGCGCGGCTGAGATCCGTACGCGCGGCGAGTTCGCAGGCGAGGTCGGCGTCCGCGACCGCGATCAGCCGGTCGACCAGCGCGGCGGGCAGGGACGGGTTTGCGGCGAGTCCGTGCAGGACGTGATTCACGGGCCTCATCCTGTCATCAGCGGTACGAGGCACCACCGGCGCCGGGGTGGACGGCTCGACGGTGCGAAGACCGGCGGCCGACCGGGGGCACGCACCACCGGCGCCGGGGCGGACGGCTCGACGGTGCGAAGACCGGCGGCCGACCGGGGGCACGGGGTGCGGTCACCGCGTGAAGCGCCCCGGGCCTGGGCAGGCATCTCCGGCGACGCGCACACATGCCCCGCGCCGAAGGGAGACACCCGTGCCCGAGGCCCCGCTGGAAGAAACCCCCGACCGGAGGGCGCGATGACCGCTCCGGCCGCCTCCTCCGCCTCTGCCTCCGACGGCCTGCTCGCCGAGGCCCGCACGCTGCTGCCCGAGATCGTCGCCGTACGACGCCGACTGCACCGCACGCCCGAACTGGGCCTGCGGCTGCCGCACACCCAGCGCGCGGTGCTCGACGCCCTCGACGGGCTGGGGCTGGCGGTGACGACGGGGGAGCGGCTCAGCTCGGTGACGGCCGTACTGGAGGGCGACCGTCCCGGACCCACCGTACTGCTGCGCGCCGACATGGACGCCCTGCCCCAACAGGAGGAGACGGGACTGGAGTTCGCCTCCGAGGTGCCCGGTGCCATGCACGCCTGCGGACACGATCTGCACACGGCGATGCTCGTCGGCGCGGCCCGGCTGCTGGCCGCCCGGCGGGCGCGGCTTGCCGGGCGGGTGGTGTTCATGTTCCAGCCGGCGGAGGAGAGCGACGGCGGCGCCCAGTACATGATCGACGAGGGGGTGCTGGACACCCCCGACGGCGCCGGGATCGTCGCGGCGTTCGCCCTGCACGTCACCACGCGCTTCGACAGCGGCTCCCTGCATCTGCGCCCCGGCCCGACCTTCGCCGCCGCCGACCGGATCCACCTGACCGTCCGCGGCCGCTCGGGGCACGCCTCGGCGCCCCACCAGGCCCTCGACCCGGTGCCCGTGGCCTGCGAGATCGTGCAGGCGCTGCAGACGATGGCCACCCGTACCGTCGACGTCTTCGACCCCGCCGTGGTCACCATCGCCTCCGTGCGCGCCGGTACGACCACCAACATCATCCCGGAGACGGCCGAACTGCACGGCACCGTCCGCACACTGACCGCGCACACCCGTCACCGGGTGCGGGAGGGGATCGTCCGCGTCGCCCGGCACGTGGCCGCCGCGCACGGCGCGACCGTCGACATCGAGCTGCCCGAGGGGTATCCGCCCACCGTCAACGACGACACGGTCACCGGCACCGTCCGCGAGACGGCCGCCGCACTCCTCGGCGCCGACCGCGTCCACCCGCTGCCCCAGCCCTTCATGGGCGCCGAGGACTTCTCGTACGTCCTGCGCCGCGTACCCGGCACGATGGCCTTCCTCGGCGCCCGCCCGCCCGGTCAGCACGGCGAGGACACACCCGACTGCCACTCCAACCGCGTCGTCTTCGACGAACCGGCCCTCGCCTCCGGCGCCGCCCTGCACGCGGCGGTGGCACTGCGCTATCTGGCCACCTAGCCCGCAGTCGGCCGAAACAAGCGGTACCGCCCCGGGCCAACGGGCGCGGCCAGGGCGCAGGATGAGCACAGCAGAGCCGCACAGCAGCCCAGTGAGGTGGAACCCATGAACGTCGTCGACCTGGCCGCCCTCGGCGAGTCCTTCACCCGCGACCCCTACCCCGTCTACGCCCGATTACGGGCGCAGGGACCGGTGCACCGCGTACGCATGCCGGAAGGGGGCGCGTCGGCCTGGCTCGTCGTCGGCTACGAGGCCGGGCGGGCCGCGCTGGCGGACGCGCGGCTGTCGAAGGACTGGAGCAAGGCGTCGCCCTCGCTGCCGCTGGGCGCCGTGTCCTCCGGCCCGCACATGCTGCGGGCCGACCCGCCGGACCACACGCGGCTGCGCAAGCTCGTCGCCCGCGAGTTCACCGCCCGCCGCGTCGAGGAACTCGCGCCGCGCATCCGTGAGACCACCGACGAACTCCTGGACCGGATGCTCGCCGCCCCCGACGGGCGCGCCGACCTCGTCGAGGCGCTGTCCTTCCCGCTGCCGATCTCCGTGATCTGCGAACTCCTCGGCGTCCCCGGCCTGGACCGCGACTCCTTCCGGACCTGGTCGAACGAGGCGCTGGGCGCCACCGACCCGGACGTCCGCACGGCCGCGGCGGCCTCGATGGCGCGGTACATCACGGAACTCGTCCGGGACAAACGGCAGCGGCCCGGCGACGACCTGCTGAGCGCGCTGATCCACGGCTCCGACGGCGACGGCGACCGGCTCTCCCACGAGGAACTCGTCGGCATGGCCTGGCTGCTGCTCGTCGCGGGCCACGAGACCACCGTGAACCTCATCTCCAACGGCGTCCTGGCCCTGCTCACCCACCCCCGGCAACTGGCCGCGCTGCGCGCCGACCCCGCCCTGATCGACAACGCCGTCGAGGAGATGCTGCGCTACGACGGCCCCGTGGAGACCCCCACCTACCGGTTCACCACCGAGCCGGTCACGATCGGCGACACGGTCGTCCCCGGAGGCGGAGAGCTGGTCCTCGTCGCCCTGGCCGACGCCAACCGCGATCCCGTGCGTTTCCCCGCACCCGACCGCTTCGACATCTCCCGCGACCCCCGCGGCCATGTGGCCTTCGGCCACGGCATCCACTACTGCCTGGGCGCGCCCCTGGCCCGCATCGAGGCCCGCATCGCCATCGGCGCCCTGCTCGACCGCTGCCCGGGCCTCACCCTGGACATCCACCCGGCGGCGATCACCTGGCGCTCGGGCATGATGATCCGCGGCCCGCACAGCCTGCCGGTCCGGTTCGGCGCCTGAAGCCCCCCGACAGCGGCGAGTGGGAGGAGGCACACGGGACGGCGCGCGCCCACTTCGCCGCCGTCCGGTGATCGAGTGGAGTGCCGTGGCGGGGCGGCGTACGGTCGAATGGTGGTGGACCGGCCACGTCCCCTCGCCGACGGCACGATGCCATGAGCAATCCGAAGCCGACATCGCACGCACCGGCCGTACCGCAGGACAAGGAAGACGGTGACGGCCGCGGGAACGGCATGGCGCTGCTGGTCATCGCGTCATGTCAGCTGATGGTGGTGCTCGACATCACCATCGTGAACATCGCCCTGCCGGACATCCAGCGCGCCCTCGACTTCTCCACGACGAGCCTGTCCTGGGTGGTCAACGCCTACACCCTCACCTTCGGCGGACTGCTGCTGCTCGGCGGCCGGGTGGGCGACATCCTCGGCAGACGGCGCGTCTTCGTCTTCGGCGTGCTCGTCTTCGTCCTCGCCTCGCTGCTCGGCGGCCTGTCCCAGAACGACTGGCAACTCCTCGCCGCCCGCGCCCTGCAGGGCGTCGGCGGTGCCATCGCGTCACCGACCGCCCTCGCCCTGATCAGTACGACCTTCCGTGAAGGGCCCGACCGCAACCGGGCGTTCGGCGTCTTCGCGGCCGTCTCGGCGGGCGGCGGCGCGATCGGGCTGCTGGCCGGCGGCATGCTGGTGGAGTGGCTGAACTGGCGCTGGGTGCTGTTCGTCAACGTGCCCATCGGGCTGCTGATCGTGCTCGCCACCCCGCGCTGGATCCGGGAGTCCGAACGCCACCCCGGCCACTTCGACCTGACGGGTGCGCTGACGTCGACCGTCGGCATGGTGCTGCTGGTCTACGGGTTCATCCGCGCCGCGCAGGACGGCTGGCGGGACGGGCTCACGCTCGGCGCGTTCGCGGCGGCCGTCGTCATCCTGCTGCTGTTCGTGCTGGTCGAGCGGCGCTCCCGGCAGCCCATCACACCGCTGCACATGTTCGCGGACCGCAACCGCGCGGGCACGTACGGCATGATGCTGAGCCTGGCCGCCGCCATGTTCGGCATGTTCTTCTTCCTCACGCTCTTCGTGCAGAACGTGCTGGACTTCAGCCCCCTCCAGGCCGGTCTGGCGTTCCTCCCGGTGAGCGCGGTCATCGCCGTGGGCGCGGGCCTCGCCTCCCAGCTGCTGCCGCGGTTCGGGCCCAAGCCGTTCATGGTCACGGGTGGGATCCTCGCCGCGGCGGGCCTGGCCTGGCTGACCCTGACCGACGTCCACTCCACCTACGCGGGCAGCATCCTCGGCCCGATGCTCGTCTTCAGCTTCGGCATGGGCATGGAGTTCGTGTCCCTGACGCTGATGGCGCTGTCGAACGTGGCCACCCGGGAGACGGGCGCCGCCTCCGGCCTCCTCAACGCCACCCAGCAGGTGGGCGGCTCCCTAGGCCTGTCCATCCTCGTCACGATGTTCGGTACGGCCAGCACCGACGAGGCCGGCCGGCAGATTCCGGCGTTCCTGGCCCAGGCGACCCCGCGCGAGCGGCTGCGCTTCCAGCGCACCGGTCAGCTCCCGCCGCCGTGGGCCGACGAGGTCCTGGCCGCGGGCGTCTCGGCCGCCTTCGTCATCGCCGCGATCTTCGCCGCGGTCGCCGCGGTGATCGCACTGCTCGTCATCCAGGTCCGCCCGTCCGACCTGGAACGGCTGCAGGGCGGGGGACTGCCGACGGCGCCCTGAGACACCGAGCGGATCCACCCGCGGGCGGATCCGCTCGACGGCGTCCGCGCCGTCAGTCGAGCACCTTGGCGGACTCGATGACGACCTGCTCCTTGGGCACGTCCTGGTGCCCGCGCAGGCTGCCGGTCGGAACCTGCTTGATCCGGTCCACGACGTCCTGGCCCTCCGTGACCCGGCCGAAGACGGCGTAACCCCAGCCGTTCGGGTTCTTCGCCCGGAAGTCGAGGAAGTCGTTGTCCGAGACGTTGATGAAGAACTGCGCCGTCGCCGAGTGCGGGTCGCCGGTGCGGGCCATCGCCACCGTGTAGGCGGTGTTCTTCAGCCCGTTGTCGGCCTCGTTCTCGATCGGGGCCTGGGTGGGCTTCTGCGTCATGTCCGGGGTGAAGCCACCTCCCTGGACCATGAAGCCGTTGATCACCCGGTGGAAGATCGTGTTGTCGTAGTGCCCGTTGCGGACGTACGACAGGAAGTTCTCGACGGTCTTGGGTGCCTCGGCGTCGTGCAGCTCGAGAACGATACGGCCGAAGTTCGTGGTCAGCTCGACCCTGGACATGGAAATCGTCCCTTTCCGATGGGGCATGATCGATACACCGTGCATCTTGTCACGCACGTCCTCGGAGCACGCGGAATGCCCGCATCAGGACGGACAGGGGGCGGTGCCCCGCCCACTCCGGGCCCTCGGGCGCGCCGGCGCCCTGCAGAAGGGTGATCCGCGTGCGAGCGACGTCACGCCGCACGCGAGGAGAGGAAGTCGAGGGCAAGGAGAGCGAAAGGACTAGCACATGAGGTGGTGAGAAGGAAGCCCCTTCATGGCCTCGCCACTGCCGACCCTAGCAGTCAGTCCGGGAGCAGGTCGCGCAGATTTTCGACGGTGATGATCCGGGAGTCCGGGGGCAGCCCCTCCGGCCGGGTCAGGCCGACGTAGGTGACCGGGCCGCGACCGTCCGGCAGGGGAGCCGTCCCGTCCCAGTGGGTCACGCTCGCCCCGCGCTCCGCCATCAGCCCCACCAGGTGACCGACCGTCAGATACTCGCGTTCGACGATGCCGCGCAGCAGCGTCGCCACCGACACATGGTTGCCCTCCACCCGGTTCGCCGACGGGTTTCCCGCGAGGTACAGGTGCAGCCACTTCGCGCGCCACCGGCCGTCGGCGCCGCGCAGGAACGCCAGCGGCAGCGCGACCCGGCCGGGCCCGCGCAGTTCCGACTTCATCCGCACGGTGCGCGGCTCGAACGGCCGGCCCGCCTGCTCGCCGTCGCGCAGCATGAACCCGAAGAACGACTCCTCGGCCTCCTCGAACCCCTCCCCGCAGAAGATGTTGACCTGCGGGACGATGAACGCGCCCCGCACCGCCCCCAGCCGCAGGTTGACGAACTCCGAGGCGCCGTCGAGCGCGTCGGTGATGTCACCGGAGTGCTCGCCCTCCACCGCGGACAGGTTGGTGTACGACAGCCAGCCACAGGAGCGGTAATCGCGGTCCAGTATCAGCGCCGACAGGTCGTAGTCGGTGCTGCGGTCCGCCTGCTTCCAGTACACGAAGAAGCGCAGCAGCTCACCGTCCACGGGCGACAGGGAGCCACGCGGCAGGACGCCCGGACCGGACGCGGTCGCCTTGCCGCTCAGCGGCAGCGCCACATCCAGCACGTCCGGGTCGACCACCACCCGGTCCACCGCCGGGAGCCGGCGGCACGTCTCGTCGTCGAGCGCCGCGATCAGCCGCTCGCGCGCCGACGGCGCCACCGGCCCGCGGTCGTCACCGGTGACCCAGGCGCGGCCCCGGCGGGCCACGAACACCCGGCGCCCGCCCGCCGCCGCGGAGCGGTTGTGCAGATGCTCCCGCACGGACAGCACCACCCGGCCCGACACCCGGCCCGCGACCTCCTCGGCCGCGGCCACCACCGCCAGACGCTCCTCCTCGCTCACGGCCTCCCGCAGCAGCCGGTCCAGCGACCGGAACAGCCTGCCCGGCGCGGCCTTCAGCAGCCGCACCGCGCCCAGGACGTCACCCGCCGCGAACAGCTCCTCGACCCAGCTGCCGAAAGAACGCGCCTGCTTCTCGCCGCGCGCGACGGCGAACACCTCCGCGGCGTGCGGCCACCGCGGGTACTCGTGCGGGTGCAGCCGCTCCCCGAGACGCTTGAAGGCCTCCCGGTGCGCGGTGACGTCGGACAGCTTGGCCGGCGAGGACGCCACCACCTCGTCGAGCCCCGCGAGCAGCGTTCGGCGCACCGGCCGCGGCAGCGCCCGGAAACGGGTGGGCCGCAGCAGCGTCACGTCACCGCCGGACAGCGCGCACGCCAGCCGCAGCACGTCGGTGACCGTGTCCAGCAGCGGCTCCGCACCGGCCGCCAGGCGCGCCCGGTTGACGAGGGCGCGGTTCTCCCGCACGGGGATCTCCGCCGGCTGCGGCCCGTCCGCGCAGTGGCCCGCGAGGAACTCCAGGTCCCGCAGACCGTCCTCACCCAGGGGGGTACGGCTCCCGGCCAGCGCCAGGTACAGCGCGGTGACCTCCTCGTGCAGCGGGCCGCCCGGGTGCAGCACCGTCACGCGGTCGCCCGCCGCCGGGATCAGCTTCCCGTGCGCGGCGAGCAGATCGGCGTACGTGTGCGGGTAACGGCCGTACGACGGCAGGGTGAGCAGGTCCACCACGCCCGTGCTCAGCTGGGCGAGGGTGCGCTCGCGCACGGAGTCGTCGGCGAGCGCGTCGGCGACGCAACGCGCCCAGAACTCCAGGGTGCCGGGCACGTTGGCCGGAAAGTCGAGGAAGTAGACGTTGTGCTGGACATGGTCGCCGACCGACTCCCGTACCGTGCCGAGCACCCGTACCGCCGTGTCGACGACCGCGCCCTCGGACAGCCTCGACAGGCGCTCCAGGGCGGCCGCCGAGAGTTTGAAGCCCACCGACATCAGCGCGGCGTCGAACTGCCGGGCCGCCACGGCGGCCTTGCCCGCCGGTCCCCCGCTCTCCGCGGCCTCCGCGGCCTCGATGGCCGCCATGGCCTCGGCGGACTCCGCCGCCTGTGCGGCCTCCTCGGCTTCCGCGGGCAGGGGGATCCGATGAGTGTGCCGTACGACCAACTGTTCGAGCTTGTCACGCATCGCGGCATGATGGCAGAGACCGGAAACCGGCCGCACCGGGTTTTGCCGCCGGGGGAGGACCCCCTCAGCCGTCGGCCGGTGTCTTCCCGCCGAGCGCGTCCGCCGCGGCGTGCAGGAAGGCGATCAGCTCGCGGACCAGCGCGGTCGGCCGCCGGCGGTGCACGACACTGATCTCGCGCGCCGGGCCCGGCCCCCGCAGCCGGTGGACCCGGATCCGGGAACGGTCCGCGCCCGCGAGCATGCTCTCCGGCACGAGCGCGCTGCCCAGCCCCGCGCCCACCAGCGCCAGGATGACGTGGTAGTCGGCGGACTCGTACGCCACGCGCGGCTCGAACCCGGCCCGCCCGGCCAGCGACTCCAGGCAGACCCGGTTCGGGATGCCCGGCGCGCCCGAGATCCACGTCTCGTCCGCCAGCCGGCCGACGCCGACGCCGCCGCGCGTCCCGCTGCCGGCGAGACGGTGCCCGGCGGGCAGCACCAGCCGCAGCGGATCGTCGAGAAGCGGCTGCCGCTCCAGCCCCGGATGCGGCGTCGGCGCGACACCCGGGTAGCGGTGGGTGATCAGCACGTCGAGGTCGCCCGACGTCACCAGCCCGTAACCCTCGGGCGGTTCCAGGTCCACGAGCGACAACTCGGCCCGCGGATACCGGCCTTGGAGCGCGGCCAGGGCCGCCGGCACCAGCACCTGCGCCGCCGTCGCGAAGGAGCCGAGCGCGAGGCGCTGCGGCTGCGCCCCGATCGCCGCGTCGACCGCGGCGCGCGCCTGCCGCAGCTCGCCGACGACGCGCTCCGCGTGCTCCACCAGCACGGCACTGACGAGGGTCAGCGTCACACCCGTCGGGCGCCGCTCCAGCAGCCGCGCGCCCAGTTCCGCCTCCAGCTTGGCGATCTGCTGCGACAACGCCGACGGCGTGAAGGAGAGCCGGCGGGCCGCCTCCGCGATGGACGCGGAGTGCGCCACCTCCATCAGCACCCGCAGACGGTTCACGTCCAGCTCTCGTCCCATGCGCCGATCGTAAGCATCGCTGAGGGCGGCTTACCGAACGTCGCTGGCGCTTGTGGCCGCGCCGCTGAAGCATGGGGTCTCGTGACGACCGAGACCTCCCTCCTCACGGCCGCCGACGTGCGCGCCGCCGCCGCCCGCATCCGCCCCTACGCCCGCCGCACGCCGCTGTTCGACCTCGAGATCGACGGCCGGCGGGTGCTGCTGAAGCTGGAGTACCTCCAGCGCGGCGGGTCCTTCAAACTGCGCGGTGCCCTCAACGCGATGCTCTCCGGGCCGCTGGACCGGCACATCGTCGCCGCGTCCGGCGGCAACCACGGTCTGGCGGTCGCGACGGCCGCGTCGCTGCTCGGCGTCTCCGCCACGGTCTACGTCCCGGCCACGGCCCCGGAGGGCAAGGCCCGCCGCATCGAGGCCGGCGGCGCCCGGCTCGTCCGGCACGGCGCCACCTTCGCCGAGGCCGCCGCCGCGGCGGCGGCCGACGCGGCACGGCCCGGACACCGCTACCTCCACCCCTACGACGATCCGGCCGTCGTCGCCGGTCAGGGCACCGTGGCCGCGGAGATCGTGGCGGACGCGCCCGACGCCGGCACCCTCGTGGTGGCGGCCGGTGGCGGGGGCCTGGCCGCCGGTACGGCACTCGCCGCCGACGGGCGCCGGGTGGTGGCCGTCGAACCGGAGAACTGCCGCTGCTTGCACGACGCGCTCGCCGCCGGAGAGCCGGTCGACTCGCCGGTGGACTCCGTCGCCGCCTCGGCGACCGGGGCGAGCCGTGTCGGAGACGTCCCGTTCGGTGTGCTCTCGGCGCGGCCGCGCGAGGAGGTGACGTCGGTGCTGGTCGGCGACGACGAGATCCTGCGGGCGCGCGACCGGCTGTGGGAGGAGTGCCGGATCGCCGTGGAACCGGCGGCGGCCCTGCCGTTCGCGGCGTGGCTGGCCGGCCGGGTGCCCGGCGACCTGCCGTGCCTGGTCCTGTGCGGCGCGAACACGGACTGGGTGGCGCGCTGAGCTTGCGGCACTCGCGGACGCCGGGTGCCGCTGTCTCGCCGACGCCGACGCCGACGCCGACGCCGACGCCGACGCCGGGTGCCGTTCGGATCCTGCCACGGGGCCGGGCGCGCCCCCGTCCGGCGGGCGGGCCGAATCCCGACCCCCCGACGGTTGCCCCCGCGCAGGACGGGAAACCCGCCCCGGTGACGCGTGGGTGTGCCGACGGACGGAGGCGGGGAGATGGTTTCCACCACGAGAGAGGCGGCGGCGCCCGCGCTGCCGGCCGATCTCAGGCTGCCGGGGATCGTGCTGGGCGTGGGACTCGGCGGATTCGCCGACGGGATCGTGCTGCACCAGCTGCTCCGCTGGCACCACATGCTCACCAGCACCGACCAGGACCGCATCGGACTGAAGTACTACGACCCCGACACGGTGCCCGGACTCCAGATGAACACGGTGTGGGACGGCGTCTTCCACGTCGTGTGCTGGCTCGCCGTCCTGAGCGGGCTCGCCCTGCTCTACTCCCGCGTGACCCGCGACCGGCGCCGGGTCTGGACGTCGCGGGTGCTGTGGGGCTGGATGCTCGTCGGCTGGGGACTGTTCAACCTCGTCGAAGGCGTCCTGGACCATCACATCCTGGGCATCCACCACGTCTACGCCGGTGACGGCCAGCTCTGGTGGGACCTCGGCTTCCTGCTCCTCGGCGCGCTCCTGATGGCGGGCGGCTGGGCCCTGCAACGCGGCGGCCGGCCCTTCGACCCCGACGCCTCCGGTGACCGGCGGTCGGAGCGGCGGCGGAGCGCCTGATGGCATCCCCCCACCTCGCACCCGGCCACCTTGCACCCGGCCACCCGGCACACGACCACCCTGCACCCGGCCACCTGGCACACGACCACCCCGCCCCCGGCCACGGAGCGGGCGGCGGCCTGGCGGAGGCAGCGGAGGTCGTGCTGCCCGCACTGGCCCTCCTGGCCTGCGCGGCGGTCTACCTGTGGCTGGTCCACCGGGCCCGCCGCCGCAACCCCGTCCGGGGCTGGAGCCGCCGGCGCACCGCGAGTTTCCTCACGGGCCTGGCACTGCTGGCCGTGGCGCTGATGCCCCCGACGGCCACGGCCGCGCACGACGACTTCCGGGCGCACATGGTCCAGCACCTGCTGATCGGCATGTACGCCCCGCTGGCCCTGGTGCTCGCCGCCCCGGTCACCCTGCTGCTGCGCACGCTGCCCGCCGCCCGCGCCCGGCGTGTCACCGCGGTGCTGCACAGCCCCCCCGCGCGGCTGCTCGCCCACCCGGCCGTCGCCCTCACCCTGTCCGTCGGCACCCTCGCCGCGCTCTACTTCACCCCCCTCTACACCATCGCCACGGCCTCACCGCTCGGCCACGGGCTGCTGCACACCCACTTCCTCCTGGCAGGCTGCCTGTTCGCCTACGTCATCGCCGGCGTCGACCCCGCCCCGTCCCGCCCCGGAGTACGCACCCGCCTCGTCTACGTCGGCATCGCGATCGCCGCGCACGCCGTCGTCGCCCAGCTGATCTACGGCGGCTTCTGGACAGACGTCGACGCCCCCGCCCACGAGATCCGGACAGGCGGGGAGATCATGTACTACGGCGGCGACATCGCCGAACTCCTCCTCGCCGGCGCCCTGTTCGCCACCTGGCGCCCACGGCCCCGCCCCGCACCCCCGGAGCGTGCCCCGGCGCCCCGCACCGGCTACGCCTGAGCGGCGGCGGCCACCCGGTCCGCGGCGGCCCCCCACGCCTGCGCGCACAGGGCCTTCTCGACCGTGTCCGTGTAGACGGCTGCGGCGAGCCAGGCGCGGGCGAACGGTGCGCTGTCGGAGGGGAGGAGACGCCCGAAGGCGTCGCGGGAGCGGTGGGCGGCGGTGGCGTGCAGGTCGTCGAGGAGACCGCCTGCCGTGGCGAGGCCGAGCCGGCGCAGCCGCGCGCCGTCCGCGGCATCCCCGTGGGAGAAGGCGAGGACGCGGCGGCCTCCGGAGACCGCCTGGTGGACACGGCGGCGCAGCAGGTGCAGCGGGGCCTCGTCCGCGGCGGGGAGGACCACGGGCGGGGCCGGGGCCGCGTCGGCGGGCAGGTCCGCGTGCTGGAGACGGTCCAGGCCGGCGTCGACGTGGGAGGTCGGATCGGTGGGGTGCTCGACGGCGAGCAGCAGGGCCCGGGGGAGTGGCCCTCGGGCCAGCCGGGCCACGACGCGGAGCCGGCTGCCCCGGGCGGCGGCGAGCAGGCGCAGGTTGTCGCGGCAGGGGAGCGCGGGATCGTCGTGCGCCGTCACCAGCCGCAGGGGTACGCCCGCGCAGTCGGCCAGCAGGCAGTCACCCGCGGTCTCCCGGACCGCGCCCAGGACGGTCACCTCCAGGAACAGCAGGTCCCGTGCGCCGCCGAGGGCCTGGGCGACCTGCTCGGCGGCGGGTACGGCCCACAGCCGGTCCAGCGGCTCGGCGCGCCAATGCGCTCCGGCCGCGCGCACCGCCCGTACCGCGGCCCCCGCGCCGAGGCGGCCGGCCGGCGAGACGGTCGCACCGGACACGGCCAGGCCCGCGCGCGACAGTTCCCGGTGGGTCAGCGCGGTGTCGCCGATGCGTACGGTCCGGTCGGCGGCGCCGGTCGCCCGGGCGGGCCCGCCGGGTGCCACGTCCGACACCGAGTACAGGCGGCCGTCGGCGTCGGCGGTCCACGTGACCGCGCCCGCGTAGCCGGTCGCCGTCAGGACCGGCTCCGAGAACAGGCCGTACAGCCGCAGCGAGCCGTCCGGGCGGTACGGCTGCCGGACCGTGCCGCGCAGTGCGACCAGGTCCTCGCCCGTGGCGTCCGGGAGGCGGTGGGTGACACCGAGCGTGCCGGACAGCGCGGCGACGAGGTCGGCCAGGCGGTACCCGGGGTCGGCGGAGCGGGCCGCGCGCACCCCGGTCACCACGGAGACCGCGGCGGCGGAGAGCCGGGGCAGGCCGGCGAGGCGGGCGGTGTGCGCGGCGCGCAGCAGCTCCGCC
>NZ_JBFATR010000074.1:0-20927 GCF_040678395.1 Streptomyces sp. NPDC052687
GCACGAGGCCCGGCGGGCGCGGGCCGGGCCAGAGGCCAGGCCGCCTCCGGCGCGGGGCCAGGCCGGGGCCGAAACCGTCTCGGACGCGGGACCGAGTGGGCGCGAGACCGGGCCGGGACCAGGCCGCGTCGGGGCCGAGACCGGGCCGGGGCAGACCGCATCATGCGCGGGATCAAGCCGGGCGGGGCCAGGCCGGGGCCGAAACCGTCTCGGACGCGGGAGTAAGTGGGCGCGAGACCGGGCCGGGGCAGACCGCATCATGCGCGGGACCAGGCCGGGCGGGACCGGGTCACGGGGTCACGGGCAAACCGCCTCCCGCGCGGGGTCAGGCCGGGGCCTGCCGCCTCGGGCGTGAGACCGCCGGCGCGAGACCAGGTCGGGGCGCGACCGGGTCAGGGATCGGACAGCGTCCGGCGCGAGACCGGTCACGACGCGTGGGTTCGAGTCAGGCGCGGGAGTGTTCCGGTGGGTTTCAGACGCCCAGGGTGCGGGCGAGTTCCGTGCCCGCGCGGGCGATCTCGGTGTCCTGCTCCTTCAGCAGGGAGCGGACGGCGCCGCGCCGGGCGTGGACGGCCTGGCGGGCGGCGCGCTCCCATGCCACGGGGTTCTCCCGGTGGTTGAGGAGCTTGGGGTAGGCGCTGGCGGTGTGCTCCCACTGCCGGGCCTCGGCGATGCTGGCGAGCAGCCGGATGATCTGGGGGCGGCAGGTGACCTGCGGCGACTGGGCCAGCTCCCAGAGGAAGGGGACGGTGGCGGCCGTCGCCTGCTCGACCACGAAGCCGTACTGGCAGATGCGCTTGCGCAGTTCGCGCAGTGCGGCCGTGGCGGTGTCGGCGCTGCCGTGCGCGATGTCTTCGAGCAGTCCGGGGATGGCGTCGGCGCAGCCGGTGGAGTCCTGGATCTCGTGCCACGGCACCTCGTCGAGCGCCCCCAGGTGCGGCTGGTGGTCGGTGCGCTCGGTGCCTGGCTGTCCCGTCGAAGCGGTGCGCATGGCGTGGGGCCTTTCCGCAGTGGTCATGGCAGTAACGAACAGGTGGTCGACAGCCTGGCCCAGACGGTCTTGCCCACCGGGAGGCACGGGGTCCAGCCCCACTCCTCGGACAGGGCGTCGACGATGAACAGGCCGCGGCCGTGCTCTTCCAGGGCGAAGGTGCCGTGAGGCGCGTACACCGGCGGGGTGTCGCCGGGGTCGGAGACGGCGAGCGTCAGGTGGTCGCCGCCGCGGCTCAGGCCGAGCCAGACCTCCGGGTCGTCCGCCGGAGCCTGCGGCACCGCGTGGACGACGGCGTTGGCGGCGAGTTCGGTGACCACGAGGGCGGCGTCGTCGCCGCGGTGGTCCAGCGACCACTCCCGCAGCGTGTCCTGGGTGAACGCCCGCGCCTGGGCCACGCCCTCCTCGCTGGTCATGATGCGCAGCGCGGCGGACACGGGTCGGGCCGCACCTCCTCCGGCCGGCTCCGGCGCCACCGCGCCGAATGACCGAGAGGTGTGATGCACGGGTGACGGCACGGCATCTCCCTGATGCGACGTCATGACGGCGCGTCTCCCCATGGGTTGACGCGGGGTCTATTATCCACGCCGAAGACGCTCGCGTGCAATTGCACGAGAAATTGCGCGCTTTTCCGGGTAGACAGCCGCGCCGTGGGCAGACACCACTGCGAGCCCACCGGCACCACGGACCCCCCAAGGAGAGGCAGATGTCACCTGTACCGAACGGAGTGCGGGCCAGCACGCTCGACGCGCGCTGGGTCAAGAGCCGGCACAGCAACGCCGAGGGCAACTGCGTGGAAGTGGCCCCGCTCCCGGACGGGGCGATCGCGCTGCGCAACTCCCGCGACCCCGACGGCCCCGCCCTCGTCTACACGCCGGCCGAGGTGGCGGCCTTCCTCGCCGGGGCGAAGGACGGGGAGTTCGACCACCTGGTCTGAACGGCGTGCGGCGCACACGCCCCCGCTCACGTCCGTTCCCGCGCCCACGCCCGGCCACCGGCCTGCGGCAGCGGCGTGCGGCGCCAGGTCAACGCCCTGTGATCTCCCGGCATATCGGGTACGAAGGGGTGCGGCTGCGCTACGCTGTTCTCCTCTTCTGCCTGTCTGCCGGGAGTCGGGATGTCCGCCGAGTCACCACGTGTGGTGCGCCTTCGGCCCTATCTGGACCGGGCCGAACCAGCGCCGACCCTGCTGAAGATGCTCGTCGGCGTCCAGCTGGCGGGTCTGCGCGAGGATGCCGGACTGGCCCAGGACCAGGCGGCGCGCGCTCTGGGGTTCAGCCCCGCGAAGCTGTCACGGATCGAGGCGGGCAAGGGCCGCAAGCCACCCGCCGAGGCGGACGTGCGCGCACTGCTGAAGCTGTACGAGGCCGACGAGCACGAGGCCACCGTCCTGCTCGAACTGCTCCGCAGGGCCGGTGAGCCGGGCTGGTGGCAGCGGTACGACAAGCGGCTGATGCCCGAGTGGTTCGACCGGCTGGTCGGGCTCCAGGAGGCGGCCGCCGCGATCCGTACGTTCGAGATCCAGTACGTGCCCGGCCTGCTCCAGACTCCCGCGTACACGCACGCGGTGGTCCGCCGCGGACTCCCGGTCGCGCCGGAGAACGAGGTCCGCCGGCGGGTGGAACTGCGCACCCGGCGGGCGCAGTTGCTGCACCGGCCGGACGCGCCGCAGCTGTGGGCGATCGTCGACGAGTCGGTGCTGCTGCGGATCCTCGGCAGTCCCGCGGTCATGCGGGAGCAGCTGACGCATCTGATCGAGATGGCGCAGCGTCCGCATGTGACGGTGCAGGTGGTCCCGTTGGACGTGACGAACGCGTCGGCGCCCGCCATCCCGGTCACGTATCTCCGCTTCGGCGGTCTCGATCTGCCGGACGTCGTCTATCTGGAACACATCGGCAGCGCCAACTTCCTTGAGGACCCGGACGATACGGAGCAGTACCGGGTGGCGATGGACCGGCTGGCCGACGAGGCGCTGACGCCGCGCGAATCGCTGGCGCTGATGCGCGAGACGATGGAGAAGCGCTACCCGGCCGAGTGACCGCCGGGCACCGTCCGGTGTCGTGACTGCGCCCGGGCCGACGCGTGCCCGGGCGGTCCCTTCCCCGCCGTACGGCGGGGCTGCCCTGGTGGCTACGGCTTGCGGGCGACGCCGCCGAACTCGATCCACTCGTGGGTGAGCTGACGGGGCGCCACCTCCGAGTCGGGGCGCCAGTTCGACACCTCGACGAGGCCCGGTGGCAGGATCTCCAGGCCCTCGAACCACTCGGCGACGTCCTTCTGCTCACGGACCCGGCCCCAGTGTCCCTGGGTCGCCTCGTCCATGAAGTTCGTCACGAACTCGCGGACTTCGGGGTCGTCGCTGACGAGCTGGCACATCACCAGGAAGCTGCCGGGCGCGAGGCGGTCGAGGACGCGGTGGACGACGGCGAGCGGGCCGTCGGTGTCGCTGTCCGGGATGCAGTGGAAGACCGAGTTGAACAGCACCGCGACCGGCTGGTCGAAGTCGATCAGACGCTGGGTGTCGGGGTGCTCGAAGATCGCCTCGGTCCGGCGCATGTCGGCGTGGATGACGGCGGTGCGCTCGTCCTGCTCGAGCAGTGCGCGGCCGTGGACGAGGACCATCGGGTCGTTGTCGACGTAGACGACGTGGGCGCTGGGGTCGTGGCGCTGGGCGACCTGGTGGACGTTGTCCTGGGTCGGCAGGCCGGAACCGTGGTCGAGGAACTGCCGGATGCCGTGCTCGGCGGTGAGCGTGCGCACCACGCGCTGGAGGAAGCGCCGGTTGTTCTGCGCGAGCCGGCGGGTGCTCGGAACCACCTTGTCCAGCTGCTCGCACGCCTCGCGGTCCGCCGCGTAGTTGTCCTTGCCGCCGAGGTAGTAGTCGTACATCCGGGCAGCCGTCGGGACGTTCGCGTCGATCTCCGTGGACAGCTGCTTACCGTTGCTCATGGTTCCCCCAGCTTCATGCCGAGCCGCCTGTCTTCACAGGCTGCACATCCTAGGGATCCGTGGGTCACGGATGCCAGTGCGAGGCGGAAACAGCCGGAAGGTGACCCGGTGCGGACCACCTTCCCAAGGGCCGTGGTCCGCTTACGAGTTCAGGTACTCCTCGACGCCGGGCGCCGCGTGCGCGTCCTCCGCGATCACCAGGCCGCCGACCGCCTTGGCGTCCGGCTTCAGGACGTATGTCTCCACACTGGCCGGGCGGTCGACGTCGGAGAAGTCCTGCGGGGTGCCGAGGCCGGTGTCGGCGTTCTTCTGGGAGCGGTGGGTCTTCACCACGTCCTCGCGGGCCAGGCTGCCCGCCTCGCAGGCCTTCTTCAGGTCGGCGCCGAGGAGTTGGGCGGCGTTGTAGCCGGAGAGCACACCGGAGTCGACCGGGGAGCCTGGGTACTTCTTCTCGTACGCGGACACCATCTTCTTCACGCCGGGCAGCTCCGAACTGACCGCCGGGGCGGCGCTGACGACGTTCAGCATGGCCTCCAGGGCCTTCGCCGCCGGGGTCTTCATCAGCTGCGGGGCGAAGCCGGGGGCGCTGCTGACGATGGGGACCCGCAGGCCGCGCGAGGCGGCGACCCCGGCGAGGGAGGCCGTCTGGGCGGGGCCCGCGCTGATCAGGACGGCCTTGACGCCGGCCTCGCGCAGGGCGGAGACCTGCGCGGACAGGTCGGTGTCGGTGGCCTTGATCTTCTGGTCGACGATCTTCAGTCCCGCGCGTTTCGCGGCCCAGGTGGAGCCTTCCAGGGCGTTGGCGCCGTAGTCGCCCTCGAAGTAGACGTGGCCGATGGTGTCGGCCTTCTTCAGTCCCTTGGTGCGGGTCAGGAAGTCGACGGCGGCGATCATGTCGACGTCGTAAGTGGTACCCAGCACCTGGACGGGGTCCTTGCCGAGCAGGGAGGCGGCCCAGGCCTGCGGGAAGGTCAGCAGGTTGTCGCGCTCGATGTCGTCGATGAGGGCGGCGACCACCGGGGAGCCGATGACCTGGGGCAGCGCGACGACGTCGGCGGAGAGGTCGGCGTAGGCGGTGACGGCCTTCTGCACGTCGTAGCCGTGGTCCTCGACGACGATCTCGATCTTGCGGCCGCAGATGCCGCCGGCGGCGTTGGTCTCGTCGGCCCACATCTGCTGGGCCTGGACGATGCTCTTGCCGAGGGTGGCGTAGGGGCCGGTGAGGTCGGTCAGGGCGCCCAGCCGGATGCGGTCGTCGGTGACGCCGGGGCCGGTCTTCACGCCGTCGGCGGAGTCGCCGGGCTTGTCGCCGTCGGCCTTGGAGCTGCACCCGGTGCCCGCGATCAGCAGGGCCGCGAGGGCCGAGGCGAGGAGGGTCTTCGTCGTGGTGCGGGAGGTGTTCACGGGGTCTGCTCCTTGGGTCGTGCGGGTGCGGCGGACGGGGTGGTCGCGGGGTCTGCTGTCGAGCGGCGGGCTGCGGCGCGGGCACGCAGCCGGCGGGCGAGTCCGTGCAGGCCGTCGGGGGCGTACAGGAGGATGAGGACGATGGCGGCGCCGTAGAGGTAGCGGGCGGCCTCGGTGGGGCCGACGGCTCCCTCGGTGCTGCCGGGGGCGGCCACCAGCGGCAGATGGTCGGCGTACCGGGTCATCAGCAGCGGCAGCGCGGTGACGAAGACGGCGCCGGCGGTGGCTCCGGCGACCGAGCCGAGCCCGCCGATGACGATCATGGCGAGGTAGTCGACGGAGAGGGCGAGCCCGAAGTAGTCGGGGACGATCCGGCGGAAGCCGAGTGCCAGCAGCGCTCCCGCGAGGCCCGCGTACATCGAGGAGACGACGAAGGCGGCCGAGCGGTAGCGGGCCACGTCGACGCCCATGACGGCGGCGGCGGTCTCGCTGTCGCGGACGGCGACCAGGGCGCGGCCGGGGCGGCCGCGCAGGATGCCGCGGGCGGTGAACCAGGTCAGCGCGAACAGGGCGAGCCCGAGGTACCACAGGCGTTCCTCGGCGCCGAACGGCACGCCCAGCACGACGAGTTCGGGGTCGGTGTCGGCGAAGGTGAAGCCGCCGAGGGTGAGCGGCGGGACCGAGCGGCCGTTGAAGCCGCCGGTGACGGAGTCCGCGGTGAGCAGGACGTGGTGGCCGAGGAAGACCAGGGCGAGGGTGGCGACGCCCAGGTAGATGCCCTTGACGCGGCCGGCGACGGGGCTGAACAGGCCGCCCGCGGCGCCGGCCAGGAGGACGGCGAGGACCAGGGCGAGCGCGGGCGGCAGGCCGGGGCCGGGTTCGCCGGCCAGCCAGGCGTAGCCGTAGGCGCCGACGGCGAGGAAGAAGGCGTGGCCGAGGGAGAGCTGCCCGGCCGTGCCCGCGAGCAGCCCGAGGCCGACGGCGCCGATGGCCGCGGCCATGGCGAACAGGCCGACGCGCAGCCAGAAGGCGTCCAGGTAGAAGGGCAGGGCGGCGAGGAGCAGCGCGGGCAGCAGGAACCCGCCGCGCTTGAGGAGGTCAGACACGGACCGCTCCCTTCCCGCCGAACAGCCCGGTGGGCCGTACGAGGAGGACGAGCACCATCACGGCGTAGGGGGCGACGTCGCCGAAGCCCTCGCCGAGGACGTGCAGTTCGGACTGGTAGCCGGCGACCAGGGCCTCGGTCAGGCCGATGAGCAGGCTGCCGGCGAGGGCGCCGGGCGGGGAGGCCATGCCGCCGAGGATCGCGGCGGGGAAGGCCTTCAGGGCGATCTGCCCGGTGGTGCGTTCCAGGCCGGGGGCCGGGAAGGCGGCGAGGAACACGGCGGCGAGCGCGGCGAGCGCCCCCGCGAGGCACCAGGCGAGCATGCGCACGCGGGTGAGGCGTACGCCCATCAGGGCCGCCGCCTCCAGGTCCTCCGAGGCGGCGCGCAGGGACAGGCCCCACGCGGTGTACCGGAACAGGGCGAACACTCCGCCGATGACGACGGCGGACACGGCGATCGCGGCGAGGCGGCTGTCGGCGACGGTCACCGGGCCGATCTCGGTGACCGCGTCCCCCCAGGGGTCGCCGAGGGTGAGCAGGTCGCCGCCGATGCGCCGGGCGAGGTCGGTGACGAGGACGATGTCGACGCCGATGGTCACGATCGTCTGCACGTGCGCGGCCCCGGGGTCGCGGTCGCCGCCGCGCAGCAGCAGCCGGTCCATGGCACCGGCCACGAGCGCCGTGACCAGGAGGGCGGCGGCGAGGGCGCCGGCGAAGCCGAGGTCGTCGTGGAGGACGGCGGTGAGGTAGCCGCCGAGCAGCAGCAGGGAGCCGTGGGCGAAGTTGAGCACGCCGGACGCCTTGAAGATGACGACGAAGCCGAGCGCGACCAGGGCGTAGACCGCGCCGAGCGCGAGGCCGTTGAGCAGGTGGTCCAGGAAGCCGGTCATGCCGCGTCCTCCCCCGTGTCGTCGGTGCCGAGGTAGGCGCGCAGCACCTCGGGGTCGCGCCGGACCTCCTCGGGGGTGCCGTGGGCGATGGCGCGGCCGAAGTCGAGGACGGTGACCTCGTCGGCGAGGCGCATGACCAGGCCCATGTCGTGCTCCACGAGGACGACGGACAGGCCGAGCCGTTCGCGTACGTCCCGGATGACGCCGGCCGTGCGGGCGCGTTCGGCGCCGTTCATGCCGGCCACGGGTTCGTCGAGGAGCAGCACGCGCGGCTCCAGGCACAGGGCGCGGGCGAACTCGACGCGCTTGCGGTCGCCGTAGGACAGCACCGCGACCGGGGTGTCGAAGAGGCCGCCCAGGCCGGTGAGTTCGGCGATCTCGCGGGCCCGTTCGCGGTGGGCGCGCTGCTCGCGTACGGCGCCGGGCAGGCGCAGGGCGCTGGCGGCGAAGCCCGCGCGGGTGAGGGCGTGACGGCCGAGCATCAGGTTGTCGCCGACGGTGCCCTCGGTGGTGACGATGTTCTGGAAGGTGCGGGCCACGCCGAGGCGGGCGATGCGGTGCGGGGCCAGCCGGGTCAGTTCGGTGCTGCCGAGCCGGACGGTGCCGGACGCGGGGCGGGTGAGGCCGGACAGCACGTTGAAGCAGGTGGACTTGCCCGCCCCGTTGGGTCCGATCACCGCGTGCACCGAGCCGGGGGCGACGGTGAAGGAGACGGCGTCGAGCGCGGTGAGACCGGTGAACCGGACGGTGACGTCCCGGACGGCCAGCTCGGGGGGCGGTGTGGTGCGGTCGCTCACGCGGCCCCCTGACCGTGTGCGGACGCGCTGTTGTGGTCGCTGCTGTGGTCACCGCCGTGGTCGTTGCCGTGGTCGTTGCCGTGGTTGCTGCCGTGGTCGCTGGCGTCGTCGGCCTCGCCGAGGTAGAGGCGGCGTACGGCGTCCGTGCGGGCGAGCTCGCCGGCGGGGCCGGACAGGCGGACCTCGCCGACCTCCAGGACGTACGCGTGGCGGGCGAGCGAGAGGGCCATGCCGGCGTTCTGCTCGACCAGCAGCACGGCGGTGCCCTGGGCGTTGATCTCGCGGATCACGTCGGCGATCCGGTTCACCATCAGCGGGGCGAGGCCGAGGGACGGCTCGTCCAGCAGGAGCAGGCGCGGGGCGGCCATCAGGGCGCGGCCGATGGCGAGCATCTGCTGTTCACCGCCGGAGAGCAGCCCGGCGGCCTGGCCGGTGCGTTCGGCGAGCCGGGGGAAGAGCGCGAAGACGCGGTCGCGGGACTCGCGGACCAGGGCGGGGCTGCGGCGGCCGAGGCCGAGCCCGCCGGTGCGCAGGTTCTCGTCGACCGTCAGACCGGCGAACACCCGCCTGCCCTCGGGGACCTGGACCACTCCGGCGCGGACGGCGGCGACGGGGTCGCGGCCGTCGAGCGCGGCGTCGCCGTAGCGGATCCGGCCGGCCGTGATCGTCCCGCGGTGCAGGCGCAGGGTGCCGGAGACCGCCCGCAGCAGCGTGGTCTTGCCGGCGCCGTTGGCACCCAGCAGCGCGACGACGCCGCCGTGCGGGACGGTCAGGGAGACCGAGCGGAGTGCGGACAGGGCACGGCCGTAGGTGACGTCGAGATCCTCGACGTGCAGCGCGGGCTCGTCGTCCGGTGGGCTTTCAGGCATCGCGGCTCCTCGGACCCGTGCCGCGCGGGCACGGGTGTTCGGGGGAAGGGGAGCTCACGACAGCACGGGCGCCGCAGGCCGGTACAGGGTTCTCGGGGTGGTGGGTGCGCGGTCCCAGCCGGGGGGCCTTCGGGTTGTGCGGGTGCCCAGGGGGTGGGGAGTCCGGACGCACGGGAAGGGCCGGGCTCCGGTGCGCGGGAAGCGGCGGGGTCCGGCCCTTGAGGGGGTACGGCGGTGGCGCGAGCAGCCCGGACGGCCGGTCGAGGGGGTGGCGCCGAGGGCGGCAGGTGGTGCGGCGGTCAGTCGTGGAGGAGGCGGCGTGCCGTCAGGGCCAGGCTGATCTCGACCAGGTCGGAGGGGCGGGCCAGGGAACGTCCGGTGAGCTGTTCGAAGCGGCGCAGGCGGTTCAGGACGGTGTTGCGGTGGCAGTACAGGCGCTCGCCCGCCCGTTGCGCGGAGCCGTCGCAGGACAGCCAGGTGGCCAGGGTGGCGAGCAGGATCTCGCGGTCGGCGGGGTCCACGCGCTCCAGCGGGCCGAGGACCCGGTCGGCGAGGGTGGCGCCGAGTTCGGGTGACGACACGACGAGGGCCGCGGGCAGGTGCTCGGCGAGCCGGATGGTGCCGCCGTCGGCGGGGCACATCCGCAGCGCGGTGTCGGCGAGCCGGCGGGCCTCGCCGACGGCGGCCAGTCCGTCCACCGGGCCGCTCACGCCGATCCTGGTCCCGGGGTCGCCGGTGGGCTCCGGCAGGTTCCGGGCGGCGCGCGGGTCACGCGGGCCGACGCCGCTGGTGCCGGTGCCGGTGCGGGTGCCGGCGGCGTGGGTGTTGACGCGAGCGTGGGTTCGGCCGTCGCCGCGACCGTTGGCGCCGCCGTGGCCGTCTCCGTCGCCGCGGCCGTCACCGTGGCCCTCGCCCTCGCCGTCGCCGTCGCCGTCGCCGAGCAGGACGATGCCGTAGTCCACGTCGACGCCCGCGTGCCAGTGGACGCGCGCCCCGCCCCGGACGACGGCCGCGCCGCGGGCGCCGCCGAGGCCCCCGTCGGCGACCGCGACCACCACGTACCGGCCGTGCTCCGGCATCTCCAGCGCCCGCGCGGTCTCCGGCAGGTCGGCGATCCGGCTGGTGCCGTCGAGCAGGGCGGCGGCCAGCAGCCGGACCTGGTTCTCGCGCCGCCAGGTCAGCTGCCGTTCGACCTGCCGGTAGGCGTCGGTGACGATCGTGCAGTGCTCGTCGACGAAGTTCCACACGTCGGTCGCGACGTGGACGAGCAGCCGGACGTCCTCGGGCGCCCGCCGCGAGGTCTCCTCGACCAGCCCCTGCCACACCAGGGATCCGCCGAGCCGGAACGCGTGCAGTACGGCGTCCAGGGGCAGGCCCTGCTCGGCGCGGGTGGCGCCGATCCGCCAGGAGCAGCGGCGCGCGCCGTCGCGGGCGCCGCGCGGGTCGAGCAGCGAGGCCACGCTGTGCCGCAGCGAGCGGTGCATCTCCTGCCAGACGCCGGCCGGATCGCTCTCCACGGCGGCCCGGTAGGCGGGTTCCTGGTCCTGGACGACGGCCATCAGCCGGTCGGTCAGGTCGGCCAGGTCGTCCATCAGCACGCGCGCGGCGCGGTGCAGGACGCGGATGGCCTCGGCGTCGATCAGCGACCGGACGCGCCGGGTGCGCGGCTGCGGCGCGGCGGTCGCCGCCGGGCGGGGCGCCGCCGTTCGGGTCCGTACGGCAGGGTGCATCGCGGTCCTCCCCCAGGGTCGGGCTTCGCGGCGGCGCCGGGTGCCGGGCCGGTTCCCCCTGGCCCGTGCGGCGGCGACCGCCTGACTCGTCCTGCCCGGAAGGATGACATACCGTCCGGTCGGTCCCTAGAGCTGTGCACGGGTCTTTTCGGCCCGTTCGACCAGTCGGGCCAGTTCCACCCGGGACCGTACCCCGAGGGCGGCGAACACATTGCGGAGGTGGTAGTCGACGGTGCGGGTGCTCACGGACAGGCTTCGGGCCACCTCCCGGTTGGTCGCGCCCTGGGCGACGCACCGGGCGATCCGCCACTGCTGCGGGGTCAGCCGGGCCAGCGCGTCCGGCCCCGGTACGGTCCCGCCCGGCACCGTGACGGTCGCGGCGGCCCCGTTCGCCCGCAGCTCGGCGCGCGTCTGCTCGGCCCAGACGTGGGCGCCGCAGCGGTCGAAGCCGACCAGTGCGGCGCCGAGCCGGTCCCGGGCCTCCCGCGGCCTTCGGCGCCGCCGCAGCCACTTGCCGTACAGCAGCTCTGTGCGGGCCCGTTCGAAGTCGCCGCCCGCCTGCTCGTGCAGCGCCAGGGCCCGTACGTACAGGTCGCCGGCCCGGTCCGGCGGAGCCAGCAGGGCGTGGCAGCGCAGCAGCTGGGCGGGGGCCTGCGGGTCGGCGCCGAAACCGGCCCAGGCGGCGAAGTCCGCCACGACGTGCCGGGCGTCATCGGCGCGGCCGGCCCGCACGGCGGCCTCGACGAAGCAGGGGACGGCCAGCATCCACACCGCGAAGTGCCCGCGCCGGGGCCCGGGGCACACCAGCGGGCCGAGCCGGTCCGCCGCCTCCAGGGGGCGGCCGCGGCCCAGGTCGGCGCGCGCCGCCGCCCACTGGGCGAGGGTGGCGGGCTGGGCCAGCCCGTGCGCGCGGGCCGTCGCCAGGGCGGCGCTGACATGCCCGTCGACGGTGGCGCCCTCGCCCTCGATGGACGCCGCCAAGGCGAGTACGGCGTGATGGTGGGCCGCGGTGTTGCGCTGCCCGGTGCGCCGCGCGGTCCGCAGTCCCTCCTCGGCGTGCGTCCTGGCCTGGGCGTGCCGGCCGGCGCGCAGTTCGGCGTACGCCAGGTATTCCAGGGCCCGCGGGACGAGCGTGGCCGAGCCCCGGATCCGGGCCGCGGCCAGCGCCCGCGCGCCCGCCTCCGCCGCGGCCGGCATGTCCCCCAGGACCAGTGCGGCGGCCGCCGCCCGCAGCAGGTCCTCCGGCTCCGCGGCCGTGCGGGCGCGGCCCACGACGCGGCGCAGCGGGACGGTGGCCAGGTCGAGACGCCCGTCGAGGAGAGCGGCGAGACCGACGCGGTAGTCGTCGTCACCGCCCGCGCCGCACAGCGCCTCCCGCAGCGCCGGCAGATCGCCGCCGGCCCAGGCCGCGTCGGCGGCGGCGAGCGCGGCGGACACCGCCTGAGCCGGCGCGACGGGCCCGAGGAGCGAGGCAGCGGACAGCAGCGACGCCCGCGCATCGGCGACGGGACCGTCGAGCAGCTGAGCCAGCCCGCGCACCATCTCGGCACGACCACGGACGAGGTCGACGGGGGCGTGGGTGGGTTGGGGGTGGTGGGTGCGGTGGGGGGCTGGGGTGGTGGGGGGTGGGGCTTGGGGGGTGTGGTCGGCGGTCTGGGTCGTCTGGTCCGGCACCTGATCGCCGTGGCCCGGTGCCTGAGCGGTTTGGCTCGGTGCCTGGGCGGCATGGCTTGACGCCTGAGCGGCATGGCTCGGCGCCTGATCGCGGTGGCGTGGTAGCTGGAGGGCGTTGCCCGGTGCCTGGGCGACATGGCCCGGCTGGTGGCCGGTGGGGCCCGGCGCCGGGGCGGCGGCGACCGGCGTCTGAACGGTACGGCCCGGTGCCTGAGCAGCAGGACCGGCCGTCCGGCCGGTGCGGGTGGACGCTTGGGCATTGCGGCCGGGCGCCTGGCCGGCCTGGGCCGGCACCTGGTGGGTGCCATCCGGCACCTGATCGCCGTAGTGCGATGCCTGACCGGTTGGCGCCGCTTCCTGACCGGTTGAGGCCGGCTCCTGGCCGACGAGCGCCGGTTTCTGACCGGCTGGGGCTGGTGTCTGACCGGCGAGGTCGGTCGCCTGGGGGGCGCGACCGGTCGCCTGGGCGGCGTGGCCGGTCGCCTGGGCGGCGTGACTGCGCACCAGGCCGGGCTCGACGCCCTCCTGCTCAGCGTGCCCGCTCAGCAAGTCGACTTGGCCACTCAGCAAGTCGGCGCCCCCGGACAGCAAGTCGGCGCGCCCGCCCGGCAAGTCCACGTGGACGGACAGCAAGTCCGCGCGCCCGCTCAGCGCTTCCACGTGGCCGGACAGCAAGTCCACGTCGCCGGGCAGCAGGACGGGAGCCGGGTCGTGGTCGGCCTCCGCGAGCAGGCGGAGGGCCTGGCGGGGGCGGCCGGCGAGCAATTCCTGTTCCGCTGCGGCCGTGTACCGCTCGCGGCGCGTCAAGCCGGGCGGGGTGAGTTCCGCTGCGCGCCCGAGGGCCGTGGCGCGCAGCCGGTGCGTGGGCGCGCCGGCAGCCGCCGCCGCGAGCCGGGCCGCTCGCTCGGGGGCCGGCCCGGTGACGGCCCACGCCTCGTGCAGGAGGGCGGGCAGTTCCTGCCCCTGCCCGCGCAGTACTTGGGCGAGGGCGAGGTGCGCCGCGCGGCGGCGGTCGGGGGTGGCTCTGGAGTAGACGACTCTGCGGGCGAGGGGGCACGCGAAGCGGAGGCGGCCGTCGGAGAGGAGCAGGATGTCCGGGAGGACTGAGCCGCCGTCGGGCAGGGACGCGGCCTCCTGAGACGCCGGAGCAGCTCGCGGAGCCGGGGCCTCGGCGAAGGCGAGGCCGCCGGGTCGGACCGGTATTCCAGGCATGGCTTGCGCCCCGGGCGGTGCGGCAAAGTCCGAAGGCCGGCATTCCCGGGCGGCGGCCCGGATGACGGCGGCGTCCGTCTCCGTCCGTTCCGTGCCCCGTAAGGCGGCGGCCGTGAGGAGCAACAGATCCTCGACGGCGGGGGTCGGGGCGGCGGGCCACTCCCCCGTGACGCCGGTCAGGGTCCGGGTGTCGGCGAGCGGCCAAGGTGGGTCCTGGTCACCGGAGAGCTGGGCGGGGGTGAGCCGGCGGACCATCGCGAGCAGCAGCGCCGGGTTGCCGTCGGCCTCTTCCAGCAGGTCGTCGCGCAGGGCGGGATCGACGGCGCCGCCGGTCACCTCGTCGAGCAGCGCGCCGGCGGCCGACGAGGGCAGGGGGTGCAGCTGCAGGGCGGGCAGTCCGGCGAAGTCCCGGTCGGCCGGTCCGGGGCCGACGGCGGTGAGGAGGAGGCCGACCCGCCCGGCGCCGGAGAGACGGCGGGCGGCGTGGGCGAGGGCGGTGCGCGACGGGGTGTCCCACAGGTGGACGTCGTCCAGGCACACCAGGAGGGGGCCGTCCCCGGCGGCGGCGCGGAAGGCGTCCAGCAGGACGCGAGGCGCGGTCCGTGGGTCGAGGGCGCCGGCGGGCGGGTGCCCCGCGGCCGCGGTGAGCGCGCGGACGCCGCCGTACGGCCGGGGATCGGCCGCGTCGCAGCGGACGTACAGCACCGGTCCGGCCTGGAAGGCGCGGGCGGCTTCGTCGAGGAGGGTCGTACGGCCGAGTCCGGGCTCGCCGGTCAGGACGAGCACGGCGCTGCCGGTCCGCAGCCGGTCCGGCAGCGCGGCCAGTTGGTGCCGTTCCGCGCCTCGCCCGTGGATCGGCGGGGCCGTCGGCACGGTCGTGTGTGCGGTCATCCCCGCAGGTTACGTGCGAGTAACGGCAGGCGGAAGGCGGACGTCCGCCTCCGGCCGGGCGTCTGTGCCGACGCCCAAGCGGCGGACCCGCGACGCGGTGCGCCCGCACAACGGCCACACAGGCTACGGTCATACAGGTCTACGGCCACGCCGGCACACGCCCCCAGCCCACACACGTCCCCACCGGCACACGCCCACGGCGGCCGCGTCGGGTACGCGACCGCCGTGGTGCCGCGATGCGCGGCGAGGTGCGGGAGATTCAGGAAGTTCAGGACGTGTGCGGGCAGTTGCCCCGGTATTCCTCGATGGTCAGGCTCGGACGCGGCAGCGGGCACAGGAACTGCTCGTAGCGGGTGTCGTTGTCGATGAACCGCTTGAGCCAGCTGATGCTGTACTTCGCGATCGTCGTGTCGTTGCTGTTGGGCGTGAAGTGGCTGGCGTTGTTCAGCTCCAGGTAGGCCTTGTCCAGCGACGACGGCAGGTTCTGGTAGAAGGGCTCGGCGTGGCTGGAGACCGGGGCGATCGTGTCGCCGTCGGCGCCGAAGATCAGGGTGGGCGTCCTGACCTCGGGCCAGGTCTTGTCCAGGTTCCACGGCGTCAGCGGGATCGCGGCCTGCAGGGAGGGCCGGTCCTTCGCGGCCTCCAGGCTGCCGCCGCCGCCCATCGAGTGGCCCATCACGCCGAGGCGGGTTGCGTCGACCCGGCTGCGCACGGAGCTGCGCTGGGTCAGGTAGTCCAGCGCGGCGAGCAGCTGGTCGCCGCGGGAGTCCGGCTGGTCCATGGTGGTGTTGGTGTCGATGGTGAACACCACGAAGCCCTGGGAGGCCAGGCGCGGGCCCAGCCAGGCGATGGAGGACTCGTACGCGGTGAAGCCGGGCGAGATCGCCACGGCGCCGAAGGTGCCGTCCGCGGTGGTGGTCGGGTAGTAGATGGTGCCGCCGCCGAAACCGGTGACGGCCAGCGAGGAGACGGAGGTCTGCGAGACGGCGTACGGGCCGCGCAGCGCCTCGATGCTCGCGTTGGTCGGCGCCGGGCCGCGCTCGTAGGGGTTGTCGGCGGCGTGGGCGCCGGTGCCGCTGAGGGTGCTGAGTCCGACCAGTGCCGCGGTCGCGGCGGCGAGTCCGGTGAGGCGGCCGGTGCGGCGGCGCCGGCGGGGGGCTGGGGAGTCGGCGTGGTGCTGCGCATGCTGCTGCACGTCGAGTCGTCCTCTCTGTCGTGCATCTGTGGGGTGTGGGGTTCGCCGCCGGAGCGGCTCGCTCACTGTCAGGGCGGCACGGCACAGAGGGCACCGGCAAAATCACCGGCCTCCTGCCCCACGCGGACCCGGACCGGACCGGACCGCGCTCGGACAACCGGCTTGCGCGGGCGGCCGGTCGGTATGGCAGGCTCGGTGCGGCCGGGCGCGCGGGATGCGACCGAAGCCTGCCCGGCACCGAAGGACACCCGACCGTAACCGATCGGCGCTGATCGGCACTGATCGACGCCGGTCGACGCCGGTCGACACCGACGAACACACTGATCCGACACCGTTTCGACACCGTGGAGGGGCGCCGTATGCGCATCGGACTGCTCGGGACCGGCCCGTGGGCGCGGATGGCGTACGCACCCGCTCTGGCCGGGCACGACGGACTCGACTTCGCCGGTGTGTGGGGGCGGCGCCCGGACGCCGCGAAGGAACTCGCGGACCTGCACGGCGTACGCGCCTACGACGACGTGGACGCCCTCCTCGCCGACGTGGACGCGGTCGCCGTGGCCCTGCCGCCGGACGTGCAGGCGGAGCTGGCGGTGCGGGCGGCGCGCGCGGGCCGTCATCTGCTGCTGGACAAGCCGCTCGCCGTGACCCCGGAACGGGCCCGGGCGGTGGCCGAGGCCGTGCGGGAGGCGCGGGTGGCGTCGGTGGTCTTCTTCACCTCCCGCTTCCAGGCCGACACCGAGGCGTGGATCACGGAACAGGCGGGCACCGGCGGCTGGTTCACGGCGCGCGCCGAGTGGCTCGCCGCGCTGTTCAGCCCGGAGCCGGGCGGCGCCCCCGCCGGGGACAACCCGTTCGCGGCCTCCCCGTGGCGGCGGGAGAAGGGGGCGCTGTGGGACGTCGGCCCGCACGCTCTGTCCGTGCTGCTGCCCGTCCTCGGCGACGCCCGCCGGGTGACGGCGGCGGCCCCCGGCCCCGGGGACACCGCGCACCTGGTCCTCGAGCACACCGGCGGCGCGTCCAGCACGCTCACCCTCAGTCTCACCGCCCCGCCCGAGGCGGCGGGCGTGGGCGTGGAACTGCGGGGCTCGGCCGGCCTGGCCGTCCTCCCGGGCAGCTCCGAGGGAATCGTCCCCACCCTCACCCGCGCCGCGCACGCCCTGCGCGAGTCCGCCGACGGCGGCCGCCCCCACCCGTGCGACGCCGCCTTCGGCCTGCGCGTCACGGAAATCCTGGCCGAGGCGGAGGCCCTGCTGCGCCGCCCGTGATCCGGCCGGCCGTGTGGTCGGCCACCTCACTCCGCTCAGGCCGTCAGGCCGTCAGACTGTCAGGCCGCCGGTTCCTCGAACGGCTCGTCGCTCCACCGGAACCACGCCCGGTCGCCCTCGATATGCAGCAGGAAATCGGGCACCGGGCCGTCCGGTGAGCACAGCGACACGCGTCCGCGAATCTCGTCGTAGGCCTGCTCCCACGCGTCCACCAGCGCGTCCTCGTCCCGTTCCGCGAGCCGTTCGACCAGCTCCAGCTCGCGCCCGAACAGGTCACGGACGGTGTCGTCGTACGCCGGGCCGGGCGTGAACGTGCCCGACAGCCAGGGGAAGTCCGCGTCGTCGATCAGGATCTCCCCGACCCGCTCCTCCCCAGCACGCACCTGCCAGATCTCACCCTGGAACCCCACGTCCGCCCCCTCTGTCACCCTGTCACGCCGCGTCGAAGACCGTCACGCACAGCATGGCACCCGCCACTGACATCGCCCCGCGCGGCCGAGGCGAGAGGTCACATCGGGCTCCACGGCCGGTACGCCGGCCGCGACGGGAGCGGGCGGCCGGAGCCTGTGTTCGGGGCGCTCGCGGAGGGCGGGCCCCGGCGCTTCCGGATGCACTGCGCGCTCCCTGGGTGAATGGTGTTATCAGACCCGTTGCCAGCACCGGGGCCGAAACAACGAACCGGATCGAGGAGCGGAGATCATGTCGACGTCACATTCCGGCGCGTCCCGGCCGTCCCAGGACCGCGCCACCCCGGACAGCCTGCTCCACGCCCGCACCGGCACCGACGTGTCGCCGGAGGATTTGGTCCTGGCCTCCGGAAAGGACCTCACCCCCCGCAACCTGGAATGGGCCAAGCGCAAGCTGGCCCAGGAGGGGCCGGCGGCTCTCGACAAGCTGCTGCCTTGAGCCGGCCGCCCGGCACTTCCCGCCCCTGACGCGGGGCTGTCCCTCCGCGTCAGGGGGTCTCCTCTTCCACCGGTGACGTCATGTCGTCGTCGGTGATGTGCATCGCGGCCTCCTCGGCGCCCGCGGCGCCCCCGTCGATGCCCACGTCCCGGGCGACCTGCTCCCGCGTGGTGTCCGTGTGGACGCCTTCGTCGGGAGCGACCAGGCGTCCGGCGCGGGCGCCGCCCGCCTCGGGGTCGACGGGTTCGCCCTCGCCTCCCGGCAGGTCCCCGATGTCGTCCCCGGCGGTCTCCTGGGTGTCGGGCACTTCCTGGGCGAGCCGCTGGTCGAGACTCTCGCCGTCGTGCTGCTCGGCCGCCGTGATGCCGTGCTTGGTGACGCCGAGCGGCTTCTCCGGCGGGGAGTAGCCCTCGTCGAGGGTGTCGTCGTACGTCCGCTCGTCGACCGCGTCCTGCAGGTCGAGAGGTGCGGCGTCCTCCTGCTCCTCGTTGGTTCCGGTGGGCTGGTAGGCGTCGTCCGCCATGCCTTCCGGTCGCGTGCGGTCCGTCTCGCCCATGACTGCCTCCCTGTGGTGTCGCGGCTCGGGTCGTCGACCACGGTGGGTCGTCGTCCTCTCCGCGTTTCCCGATCACGCGGCCTCCAACCTGGTGGTTCATGACACACCCGAGTGGCGGGAGGCCGCGCCGCGTGCCGGGGCGTGCCGAACCTGCCGCGAACGGGCCCCGACACGCGCACGGTCCCGCGACACGCGAACGGGCCCCGACACGCGAACGGGCCCCGACACGCGAACGGGCCCCGGCACGCGAACGGGCCCCGGCACGCAGCCGGGACCCACTCAACCCTCGCCCGACCGGGACCCATCCAGCCCTCGCCCGACCGGGACCCATGTAACCCTCGCCCGGCCGGAGCCGTCCGCGCCCTTCCCGCCGGTTCAGGCCCCGCTCTGCTTGGCCGCCGCCGTCATCCACTCCCGCGCCCACGGCTCCCCACGCTCCCACGCGGTGCGCACGGCGTCCGAGAACGCCCGTTCCCGGGCGTCCGCGTCGGCCGGGTGCTCCTCCTTCAAGCGGGCCCGGAGGTCCAGCACGTACTGGGCGGTGAGCGGAGAGAGGCCGTACTGACGTGCCAGCTCGGGCACCGACGATTCACTGATCATGCCCGGTCAACGAACCGGCGGGCACTTCAGGTACGCGAGGCGGCGCTCAGACCGGCGTTCGGCCCGTCCGGGCGGGTGCGGCGCTGCTCGGTCATCTGCCGGCTCAGCTCCGCCGTCTCCGCCTCCGGCAGCCGCTCGAAGCCGTCCTCGGTGATGACCGCGACGACCGGGAAGATGCGCCGGCCGATGTCGGGTCCGCCGGTCGCCGAGTCGTCGTCGGCCGCGTCCCACAGCGCCTGGAGCGCGGCGAGGGCGGACTCGCGGCGGGACATGCCGGGCCGGTACAGCTTCTTCAGCGCCCCGCGGGCGTACGGCGATCCGGAGCCCTCCGCGTGGAAGCCGGTCTTCTCGTAGGTGCCGCCGGCGACGTCGAAGCCGAAGATGCGGCCGCGTCCGTCCGCGTAGCCGGCCAGCAGCGGGACGACGGCGAGCCCTTGCATGGCCTGGCCGAGGTTCTGCCGCAGCATCCCGGACAGCCGGGCCGCCTTGGCGCTGAGGCTCATCGGGGTGCCCTCGATCTTCTCGAAGTGGGTCAGCTCGACCTGGTACAGCCTCACCATGTCCAGGGCGAGCCCGACCGTGCCGGCGAAGGCGACGGCGGTGTGGTCGTCGGCGGGATGGACCTTCTCCAGGTCGCGCTGGGCGATGAGGTTGCCCATCGTGGCCCTGCGGTCGCCCGCGATCAGCACGCCGTCGCGGTAGGCGAGGGCGAGCACGGTGGTGCCGTGCGGGGCGGTGCCGGGGGCGGCGCGCACACCGGCCGGCATCGGGCTGCGGGTCGGCAGCAGTCCGGGGCGGTGGGCCGCCAGGAACTCGGTGAAGGACGCGGTCCCCGGGGTGAAGAACTCCTCCGCCGGCCGGCCGCCCTCCGTCGCGTCGTACGCCATGCCACTCCCCCTCGCCCACGCCGTCCGCCCGACACCGGAGTCCTACCAGCGGCCGACGGCCCGGAAACACCTGTTCGCCTCACAGGGCCCGGCGCCGCACCAGCAACGCGAGGACCAGTAGGCCGGGGAGGAGGGGCAGCCAGACGGTGAGCAGCCGGTAGCCGAGCACGGCGGAGGCCGCGGCGGAGGCCGGGGCGCCGGCGGCGGCGAGGGCGAAGGCGAGCGCCGCGTCGAGCGAGCCGAGGCCGCCGGGGGTGGGCAGCAGGGCGGCGGCGCTGCTGGCGGCGAGGTAGACCAGGGCGACCCGGACGGGTGGCAGGGGCAGGGCGACGGCCTGGGTGACGGCGATCAGCGCGACGGCGTGCAGGACCACGAAGGCCAGCGACCCGCCCCACAGGGCCGCCGCCCGGTGCGGCCGGGCGTGCACCGCCCGCACGTCCCTGAGCACGGCGGCCGTCGCCCGGCGGCAGCGCGGCCACAGCCGTACGGCGGCCAGCAGCAGGGCCAGCGCCCCGGTGGCGCCGAGGAGCAGCGGGCCGGCGGCGGCCTGCGGCAACCGGAGGGCTCCGGGGCAGGCCAGCGCCAGGGCGGCGATGAGCACCGCGCGGACCACCGCCTGGGCCGTCGCCTTCACCGCGTACGCGGTCGCCGCGCCGGCCGCCGGGAGGCCGCAGCGCATCAGGAACCGCAGGTTCACGGCGCCCGCGCCGACCCCGGCGGGCAGCACCTGGTTGGCGGCGGAGGCGGCGAACTGGGTGGCGACGAGCCGCCCGGCGGGCAGCCCGCGCGTGACCGCGCCCTGCTGGGCGAGCGCCGAGCACACCCAGGTCGCGGTGACGGCGGTGGCGCCCACCAGCAGCCAGCCGTGGTCGGCGACGGCGAGCCGCCCGGCGGCGCTCTCCAGCACCGCCCAGTGGTGCCGGGCCAGCCACACCGCGGCGGCCGGCACGGCCAGGGCGAGCAGGGTCCGCCAGTACGTCCGGCGGCGGACGGGGGCCGCCGCGGG
>NZ_JBFATR010000075.1:0-19341 GCF_040678395.1 Streptomyces sp. NPDC052687
CCGCGCGCGCGTCCCGCTCGCCGCCCGGGGCGGGGCGGGGCTCGCGGCGCTCACGGTCCGGGGCGGCGGTGCCGCGGCCCCGGGCGGCCCGGCGCGGGCCGGGGACCGCCGACTGCGCTGCGGAAGGGGTCAGTCGCAGTTCGTATTCGCCGGTGTTCGGATTGAGTACCCACTGGTCTGCGGGGTCGATGTGCTCCGCCCGCCCACGGCCTTGCGCGTCCACGGTTGCCTGAATCCTCCGTCGGGGCCACGCGGCGCCTTCCCCCTCCGAGGCGCTCGGGTCTCGTACATACAGTGCGCGACCCCTGGACGGACTGGTGGCCATGGAGCCGGGTGCACCGGATCGCTCACACTATCCGCCCAGTTCAGCGTCAAGCGACGGCGGTGACAAATTCCACGTTCCTACAACTGGGCAATCCGGCGCATTTCCTTGAACGAGGGTTCGCCGTCTTGGTGCACGCTTTACCGGCAGTGGTCGTCGGCCGCCGTGTTCCCGCGGAAGGTCGGAGCCGGGGAGACGTCGGCCGCGGGCTCGCCGGAGCCGTTGCCGCGTGCGGAATCCGGCGTCACCTCCACGGGCCGGTCCGTGCGCAGCCGCTCGAACAGACGCTCCGCCTCCGGCTCCACCAGCTGGTCGCGGTTGGCGTTGTAGACGTACGACTCCCGTGGAACGGTCAGGAACTGCACACGGTCGGTGGGGATGTTGCGCAACCCGCGGACAAGGTCGTACAAACCGCGCAGACTGGCCAGCGCCGGATCGGTGGTGAGGGCGGAGGTCGCCGCGTCGAGCACCGGATAGAGCTTCGCCGGGTTCAGCAGGACGTCGTTGCTGCGCACCTTGTTGACCAGGGCGGCCAGGAAGCGCTGCTGGCGGTCCATGCGGTCGGTGTCGCTGCCGTTGCCGAGGGACTTGCGGGCGCGGACGTACCCGAGGGCCTGTTCGCCGTTGAGGGTCACGGTCCCGGCGGGCAGGCGGAGTTTGGCCGCTTTGTCGTGAATGGGTTCCCTCAGGCAGATCCGCACCCCGTCGATGGCGTCGACCATCTTCGTGAACCCGGTGAAGTCGACGACGACGTGATGGTCGATGCGGATACCGGTCAACTGCTCCAGGGTCCGGATGGCGCAGGCCGAACCGCCCGTCTCGAAGGCGTAGTTGACCATCGCGAACATCGGCTCCGCGCGGGTGCCGTCCCGGCGCAGACAGGCGGGGACGTCGACCATCAGGTCGCGCGGTATGGAGACGGCGGTGGCGCTGCGCCGGCCCGCGGACAGATGCAGCAGGATCATGGTGTCCGAGCGCTCGGTGCCCCGGTCCCGGCCGTAACGGCCGTTGCCCGCGCCCGCACGCGAGTCCGAGCCGATGAGCAGGATGTTCCGCGCGTCCTTCACCAGCGAGGTCGGCCGCTCCTTGTCGTAGCGGGCGAGTTCGGCGGCCGCCGCCTCGTCGGGGGTGATGTTCCCGTCGAGCTTGGCGTACAGGGCCGAGGCGGTGCCCACGGCCACCGCCACCACGACGGTGACGCCCAGGGCCCCGACGCGTATCCAGCGCCTTCTGCGCCGGCGTATCAGCCCGTTACCGGAAGCCGACACCCCGAGGCCCGGCCCGAGGGCCCGCCCGGTGCGCCCGGCCGGCGTGCCTGCGGTGTCGCTCACGGCTGTGTCCACCCCTCATGGCGTACGAGCGTGACGTCCTGCACTGCTCCTACGACGATGGCGCGGATGGGGTGGGCGTGAGGGGTGGGGGTGGGCTGAACGGGTGAAGGCGTCCAGCCCGCCCGGTGCGTCCGAAACGCCGGAAACGGCGGCCGGGTACGGGGACGCGGCTACCGCGATACGGCTACGGGGACGCGGCCCCCGCGATACGACCCCCGCGATGCGGCTACCGCGATACGGCGGTCACCCGCTCGCTCTCGATGCGCTGGGCCAGGGCCTCCTCGCCCAGCCGGTCCAGGTTCCGGCACAGCACCACGGAGCCCCCGGCCGCCAGTGGCGCGAACAGCCCGGCGCTCAGCCCCTCCCACGTGTCGTACGACAGGGCGGACAGGATCCGCGAACCGGGGCCGGTCAGTCCCAGCCCGGGCGCGTCCGCCCTCGCCCGCTCCACCACCTCGGCCCCGGTGAACTCCGCCCCGGCCACGATCAGCGCGGGCGCCTCCGGGTCGACCGGCGCGTACGGCGTGAACCGGTCCCCGTGGCTCGGCACGTCGACGGCGTAGTCGGCGTACCCGGCGGGCGGAGCGGGGACGAACCGCCGCCCCAGCGGCGCCAGCGACAGCGCGTACCGTTCCCCGTCGCAGGCCAGTCCCGCGTCGAACCGGCCGGGTCCGGCCACGACGTGGTCCGCCCGCGCCGGATCACCCTCCACGTCCGCGATCACGCCCACCGACGCGCACGCCAGCAGCCACACCGCCGTCTGCCAGTGCGCGGGCAGCAGCAGCGCGATCCGGTCCCCGGGTTCGGCGGACCACTCGTCCTGGAGGAGGTTCGCGGTCTTGGCCACCCAATTGGCGAAGGTGGCGACGGACAGTTCGACGCGCTCGCCGGTGGCGTCGTCGTAGAAGGTCACCAAGGGCCGCGCGGGGTCCGCGGCCAGCGCGGAACGCAGCAGGTCGGCAGGGGTGCGATCGGTGGCAGTCACCCGCGCAAGCGTACGCGGGCGCCCCGCCGCGGATCGAGCGGCGGTGCCACCGGTTCGGACGAACCGCGCCCTCGCCGCCCATGAGAGGGCGTCAAGTCCCGGATGGACAGACTTGTATGACTATGTCCAGGATCGGGAGCATGCGTGGATTCCTTGCTTGCTCCATCGGCGTCACCTGTGCGGCCGCCCTCGCCCTCCCGCTGACCCTGCCCGCGGCACCGGCGACGGCGAGACCGGGTGCGACCGCGAGACCGGGTGCGGCCGACGAGGCCCAGTCGCCGGGGATCCCGGGCAGCACCCAGTCGCTGCCCCTCGTCCCGCTCACCACCGACCGCACCCTCGGCTCCGCCACCGTCCAGGGCCTGACCCGCCGTGACGTACGGCAGTTCTCGATGGTCGGCGTCGTCTGGGACGACCCGGACGCCGAACTCCACGGCCGCGTCCAGGTCCGCACCCGCGCCGTCGGCACCGGCACCTGGTCCGGCTGGCAGGACGTCGAGACCCACAACGCCGACCACGCGGCCGACCCCGGCACCGAGGAGCGCGCCTCCGGCCGGGTCCGCGGGGCCACCGCGCCGCTGTGGGTGGGGGACTCGGACGGGGTGGAGGTGCGGGTGCGGGCGCTGCCGGAGGAGGCCGCGCACGCGCCGGCGGCAGGGCAGGACCAGGAACAGGAAGAGGACCAGGGGCAGGAACAGGAGCAGGGGCAGGGACAGGAGCAGGGGGTGGCGGGGGAGGAGCCGGCGTACGACACGTCGTCATCGCGGGACGGTGACCGCGGGCTGACCTCCCTGGCCGCCCTCCCCGCCGGTCTGCGCCTCGAACTCGTCGACCCGGGCGGCGCCGACGACGCCCCCGCCCAGGGCGCCCCCGCCGCGTCCTCCCGGCTCGGCACGCTCACCCCGGAGACCATCGCCGCCTCCGAGGTCAACGCCGCCCTCGCGCCCATCGGCGCCACCGGGATCCCGGCGCTCGACCGGGAGGCCACCGAACGGGAGCCGGCGACGCTGGGCGCCGCGGAACTGACGGCGGAACAGCGGGCCAAGCCGAAGATCGGCCCGCGCCCGGCCATCGTCACCCGGCGCGGCTGGGGCGCGGACGAGTCGCTGCGCGAGAAGAAGTTCATCTACACCAAGAAGGTGAAGGCCGCCTTCGTGCACCACTCCGCCACCGGCAACGGCTACAGCTGCTCCCAGGCACCCTCCGTCATCCGCGGTATCTACCGCTACCACGTCAAGAGCATGGGCTGGCGGGACATCGGCTACAACTTCGTCGTCGACAAGTGCGGAAAGATCTACGAGGGCCGGGCGGGGGGTGTGGCGAAGCCCGTCATGGGCGCGCACACTCTCGGTTTCAACAGCAACAGCATGGGGATCGCCGTGCTCGGCACGTTCGGCTCGGCGGGGCCCACCAAGGCCACGGTGAAGGCACTGGGCCGGCTGACGGCGTGGAAGCTGGGTCTGCACGGGGGCAATCCGCGTGGCAAGACATATCTGAAGTCCGGCGGTGGCAATCTCTACGCAAAAGGTAAGAACGTACGACTGAATGTAATCTCCGGGCACCGCGACGGGTTTCCCACGGAATGCCCGGGGCGGAAGCTCTACGGCAAGCTCGGCTCGGTCCGCGGCTACGCGGCCTACTACCAAGGACGCGAATAGCCGCCGGCGGGGTGACGGGGCGGCGGGGTGACGGTACGCCAGGGGGGCGGGGGAATGAGGACGCTGCGCGACGCCGCACGCCGTCGGAGCTGCCGGACGACGGTCTGCATACACTGGCCGGCCGAAAGACAGTTCGGCCGGTCCCGGCAGGAAGCAGAGACGACAAGGTGACAGAAGCGATCCTCCTGGTCGGCGGCAAGGGCACCCGGCTGCGCCCGCTCACGGTGCACACGCCCAAGCCCATGGTCAGGGCGGCGGGGGTGCCGTTCCTCACGCACCAGCTGGCGCGGGCGAGGGCGGCGGGGGTCGAGCACATCGTGCTCGCCACGTCCTATCTGGCGGAGGTCTTCGAGCCGTACTTCGGTGACGGCTCGTCGCTGGGGCTGCACATCGAGTACGTCACGGAGGAGGAACCGCTCGGCACGGGCGGCGCGATCCGCAACGTGGCGTCGCGGCTGCACTCGGGACCGGACGATCCCGTCCTGGTCTTCAACGGCGACATCCTGACGGGGCTGGACATCCGGGCGCTGGTCCGCACGCACGAGACGTCGGGCGCGGATGTCTCGCTGCATCTGACGAAGGTGACCGATCCGAGGGCGTACGGGCTCGTTCCGACGGACGAGACGGGGCGGGTGCAGGCGTTCCTGGAGAAGCCGCAGACGCCGGAGGAGATCGTCACCGACCAGATCAACGCGGGGGCGTACGTCTTCCGCCGTTCGGTGATCGACACGATCCCGCAGGGGCGGCCGGTGTCGGTCGAACGCGAGACGTTCCCCGGTCTGCTGTCCGCCGGTGCGCATCTGCAGGGGATGGTCGACTCCACGTACTGGCTCGACCTCGGGACCCCCGCGGCGTTCGTGCGCGGCTCGGCGGACCTGGTCCTCGGGCGCGCGCCGTCCCCGGCGGTGCCCGGGCGGTGCGGGGACCGGCTGATCCTGCCGACGGCGCGCGTCGCGCCGGACGCGAAGCTGGCGGGCGGCACGGTGGTGGGCGAGGGGGCGTTCGTCGCGGAGGGGGCGCGGGTCTTCGGCTCGACGATCCTGCCCGGCGCCGTCATCGAACCCGGCGCCGTCATCACCGACTCCCTCATCGGCACCCGTGCCCGCGTCGGTGAGCGGTCCGTCCTCAGCGGCACCGTCATCGGTGACGGCGCGGTCATCGGGGCCGACAACGAGCTGCGTGAGGGGATGCGGGTGTGGTGCGACGCCCGGATTCCGGCGGGGGCGGTGCGGTTCTCGTCCGATCAGTAGGGGAGCCGGTGGGGGCCGGTGGGCGGCGGTCCGGTCGGGGCCGGTGGGCGCCGGCAGGGGCCGGTCCGGTGAGGGCCGGTGGGCGCCGGCAGGGGCCGGTCCGGTGAGGGCCGGTGGGCGCCGGCAGGGGCTGGTGAGGGCCGGCGGCCGGCCGTGCTCGGGCGCGGCTCGGGCTACAGCCGTCCGATGTCCCACACCGGCATCTTCGGTTTCCGCCGCGGCGGGACCCTGCCGCTGAGGAGGATGAGGCGGGCGGCCCGGTGCCGCTGGCCCGCGTAGGGCTCCAGCAGGCGCAGCATCTCCGTGTCGTCCGCGTCCCGGTCCCCGGCCAGGGCCCAGCCGACGATGCCGGGCAGATGGACGTCCCCGACGGTCACCTCGTCCGCCGCGCCGTGGCTGCGCTGCACGGTCTCCGCGGAGGTCCACGGCCCGATGCCGGGTACGACCTCCAGCCGGGCCCGCGCGGCCACCGGGTCCATGCGCACGGCCTCCTCCAGCCGGGCCGCGACCCGTACGGCCCGCAGGACGGTCGAGGCGCGCTTGTCGTCGACCCCGGCCCGGTGCCACTCCCAGGACGGGATCAGCGCCCAGGTCCGGGGCTCGGGCATCACGGCCATGCCGTCGGGCGCGGGGCCGGGCGCGGGATCGCCGAACCGCCGGACGAGCAGCCGCCAGGCCCGGTAGGCCTCGTCGGTGGTGACCTTCTGCTCCAGGATGGAGGGGATCAGGGACTCCATCACGAGCCCGGTGCGCGTCAGCCGCAGTCCGGGCCGCCGGTGGCGGGTGTGGGCCAGCAGCCGGTGGCGGGGGGTGAACGCCGACGGGTCGTCCGCGGCGCCGAGCAGGTCGGGCAGGCGGTCGAGCAGCCACTGCGCCCCCGGTCCCCACGCCTCACCGCGTACCGCCGCGCCGTGCGCGGTGACCCGGAGGGTGCCGGGGCCGTCGGGTGTCCGGCTGGTCCGCCAGACGGAACCGTCCGGTGTGGTCCGGAACGTGGGGTCACCGGGGCCGCGCCGCAGCGGCCCGAGGACCAGACCGAGGTCCAGGGGGCCGTCCGGTTCGTGGATCCGGACGTGGCCGGGACCGGCCGGCGAACGGGCGCCGCCCCGGGGCACCGGGACATGCCCGCCGCGCACGGTGGTGCGCGTGGGCCGGGGGGCGAAGCGTCCTGCCACGGGTGGTCCTTACGTGAGGCGACTCTACGAGCGTACGGTCACCGCACCTCGATGAAGGCCGCCGCGTCCCGCGCGGGGCGCGGTCCCGGTTCCTGCGCGGGGTGGCCGACGGCCACGGCGCCCATAGGGTCCCAGCCGGCGGGGAGCCGCAGTACGTCACGGACGACGTCCCGGCAGAACATCGTGGACGACACCCACGCCGAGCCGAGCCGCTCCCCGGCCAGCGCGACGAGGAAGTTCTGCACGCCCGCGCCGGCGGCGACGACGAACATCTCCCGTTCCGCCCCGTCGCGCCGCGCGTCCCCGTAGGTGTGCGAGCCGTCCATGACGAGGCACGGCACGACGAGATACGGCGCGTTGCGCAGCACGTCGCCGCGCCGCACCCGCTTGGCGATGGACTCCTCGCTCCTGCCGTCCCTGCGCAGGTCCGCGATCCACGCCTCGCGCATCGCGTCCAGCAGCCGGGTGCGGGACTCCGGCGACTCCAGCAGGACGAACCGCCAGGGAGTGGTGTGGTGCGGCGCGGGCGCCGTCACCGCGGCGGCCACCGCGCGGCGCACCGCGCCGGGGTCGACGGGCTGGTCCGTGAACGAGCGGACGGTACGCCGCTGGGTGACCGCCTCGCGGATCGCCTCCGAGGTGCCGAGGCGGAACATGTCGCTCTGCGCGCCGCGCACCAGGGCCCGGGCGCCCTCGTCGTCCTCCTCGGGCTCGGTCACCACGTGCGGCAGGCCGCGCACCACCGCGACCGGACGCCCGGCCGCCTTGCCCTTGACCAGGTCACCGGCGGCGGCCAGCTCGTCCGCGGTGGCGACGACGGTGGCGCTGAGCGCATTGCCGTACGCGTCCGTGCCGCCGCGCAGATCGTCCAGCACCCGCACGCCCGCCGCGCCGATCGCGACGTCGGTGAGCCCGGAGCGCCACGGCCGCCCGAACGTGTCGGTGACCACGACGCCGACGGTGACACCGAGCGCCTCGCGCAGCCCGGCGCGGATCGCGCGCGCGGAGGCGTCCGGGTCCTCGGGCAGCAGCAGGACCGTGCCGGCGGGGGTGTTCGAGGCGTCGACGCCGGCGGCGGCCATCACCAGGCCCTGCCGGTTCTCCACGATGCGCAGCGTGCCGCGGCGGGCCACCACGCGGACGGTCTCCGCGTCGATCGCGGCCTCGCGGTCGGCCGCCTCGACGATCCGTCCCTCCGCCTTGGACACGATCTTGGAGGTGACCAGGACGACGTCCCCGTCGGCCAGTCCCGGTTCGGCCGCCGCGATCAGTTCGGCGATGTCGTCGCCGGGGGCGACCTCGGGAATCCCGGGCACGGCCCAGACCCGGTAGGCCGGGGCGGCGGCGGGAGCCGAGCCGGAAGCGGGGGCGGGAGCGGTGCCGGGAGCAGCGGCGGGAGCCGTGCCCGGAGGGGCGGCGGGAGTGGCGGTGAGAGCGGTGCCGGGCTGGGTGGCGGGAGTGGCGGTGGGAGCGGTGCCGGGCTGGGCGGCGGGAGTGGCGGTGAGAGCGGTGCCGGGCTGGGTGGCGGGAGCGGTGCCGGGAGTGGCGGTGGGAGCGGTGCCGGGCCGGGTGCCGGGCCGGGTGCCGGGAGCCGTGCCGGGCCGGGTGGCGGAAGCGGCGTGCGGCGCGGCGTGCGGCGCGGCGGGGCGGTCGGTGGGCTCGGTGGTCACGCCCCCCGCACCTCCTCCGCCAGCGCCAGCGCCTCGCGGGCCATCCGCGCGGTCGCCTCGACGTCGGTCATCATCAGCGGGACCGCCCTGCAGCGGATCCCGGCGGCCTCCACGCGCGCGACACAGTCCGCGTCGACGGTGTCGACCAGCCAGCCGTCGAGCAGCCCGGAGCCGTAGTGCTCGGCGACCGCGGCGGCCGTGGACTCCACGCCGACCGCGGCCAGCACCTTGTCGGCCATGCCGCGCACCGGAGCGTCCCCGACGATGGGGGACAGGCCCACCACCGGCACCCCGGCGTCCGCGATCGCCTCACGGATGCCGGGCACGGCGAGGATGGTGCCGACCGACACGACGGGGTTGGACGGCGGGAAGAGGATGACGTCGGCCTCGCCGATGGCCTCCAGCACGCCGGGCGCCGGCTTCGCCTGCTCGGCACCGACGGGCACGATCGCCTCGGCCGGGACCGAGGCGCGCAGCCGCACCCAGTACTCCTGGAAGTGGATCGCCTTGCGCTCGCCGTCCAGCTCTACGGCGACGTGGGTCTCCACGCGGTCGTCGGTCATGGGGATCAGGCGCACACCGGGCTGCCAGCGGTCGCACAGCGCCTGTGTCACCGCGCTGAGCGGATAGCCGGCGCCGATCATCTGGGTCCGCACGATGTGGGTGGCGAAGTCCCGGTCGCCCAGCCCGAACCACTCGGGCCCGACGCCGTACGCCGCCAGCTCCTCTTTCAGATGGAAGGTCTCGTCGGCCCTGCCCCAGCCCTGCTCCTCGTTGATACCGCCCCCGAGCGTGTACATCACCGTGTCGAGGTCCGGGCAGACCTTCAGCCCGAAGAGGTGGATGTCGTCCCCGGTGTTGCCGATGACGGTGATGTCCGCTTCCGGCACGGCCCGCTTCAGACCGCGCAGGAACCGGGCACCGCCGATACCGCCTGCCAGAACCACAATGCGCATGGGGCAAGTCTGTCAGGCGGGTCCGACAACGCGTCGGCGAGCCGGGGGAGGCCGGGCCGCGACGGGCGGGATCAGGCCACCGGGGCGGACACCGCGCAGCCGGCCGTGTCGTGCATCGGCATCTCCGTGAGGCCGGGGTGGTAGACGTGCAGGCTGACGGCGGGCTCCAGGGCGTCGTTGACGACCTCGTGGACGTAACCGGGTGCGAACACCCGCTGCGCCCCGGCCGCCAGGACCCGCGTGCCGCCCGGCGTGCGCTCGGTCAGCGTGCCGTCCAGCACGGTCAGCACCCCGGAGGACGGGCCGTGGTCGTGCAGCCCGCTGCGCTGGCCGGGCACCCAGGACAGCAGCCAGACCTCGTAGCCGGGCCCGGTGCGCAGCCGGTGGTACCAGCGGGCGGTGGCGTCGTAGCGCACCAGGGGTTCCCACTGGGCGCGGTCGGCGGCGATGGAGCGGGCCAGGCCGACGAACTCGGCGACGGTGGCCGGATGCTCGCGTCGGGCCTGGAGCAGGTGCGGTACTTCGAGGATGTCGCCGGCGATCTGGAGGTCGCTGTCGCTGTTCATGGGTGCGGTGGTTCCTTGGCGGAAGGCGAACGGAAGGGCGAACAGAGAGCCCCGTGGGCGGGGGCGGAAACGCGGCGGCCCGGGCCGGGGAAACGGCCTGGCCGGAGGCTGGAGCGAGGGAAAGGCTCAACAGCCGGGACAGCAACAGCTACAGCGAGCCCGGGCAGCACCGAGGGACCCGGCGGTGCGGGTCGAGGTGGATGCCAAGTTCGCGAGCATGCCCACAAGCACAGCGGTTCACACCAGCACTGTCAACTCGATGCCCGGAATGTGGGACCTGCTTCACCTCTTCCGGCTGATCTGTCAGGTGAAAGGTTTGTGCACGTGCCCTTCGGGACACATGGCGCACAACCGGGCGCGCAAGCGCCGTTGCGATCCCGTGATCCGACTGTGATCCGGTTCGCTTCGGCGGGCGTGTCGGAACGGGATCGAACGCGCGGGCGTCTTTCTCCGTACAGGACCGTGCGGAGGCGGACGACCCTCCCGGGCCCTTCCCTGTGTCAAGGTTTATGCCGATTTGAACACTTTCCGCATGGCCTTGGTTCCGCAGAGTGAATAAGGGGCTCAATAGCAGATCTCGGCTTGACTCGCCCGGAGCAGCACACTTGTAATTTCACTCGTGTCGTTCAGCCGAGATCGGTAACGGCTACATCACGGGGACGCGGAAAGAACAGACGAGGGGCGCACATGACCGAGCTGGTGCAGCAACTGCTGGTCGACGACGCGGACGAGGAACTCGGCTGGCAGGAGCGCGCGCTGTGCGCCCAGACCGACCCCGAGTCCTTCTTTCCCGAGAAGGGCGGATCCACCCGCGAGGCGAAGAAGGTCTGCCTCGCCTGCGAGGTCCGCTCCGAATGCCTCGAGTACGCCCTCGCCAACGACGAGCGGTTCGGGATCTGGGGCGGGCTGTCCGAGCGTGAGCGCCGCCGCCTGAAGAAGGCCGCCGTCTGACCTCAGGCCCCCGCGGCCCCCACGGTCCCGCACCCCAGCGGACAGAAGGTGCGAACGGCCCGTCGCAGGTGGGTTGTCCACAGGCGGCGGGCCGTCGTCATGCCCAGCCGATAGTGTGGTCGCTCGTCCGAGACGCCCCGCTGCCCCCTCCGGGCACAGGCGTCCACCGCAGTCCACCGAACCGGGGCCCGTACCTCGATGTCCGTGCACAGCCACACGGCAGTCGGCCAAGACGCCACTGCCCCACCCGAGTTTCCGCGTCACGTGGTGACGGCGGTTCTCGTCTCCCACGACGGCGCCCGCTGGCTGCCCGACGCGCTCAGCGGGCTGCTCGGCCAGGAGCGCCCCGTGCAGTACGTCATGGCCGCCGACACCGGCAGCGCCGACGACTCCGCGCAGCTGCTCACCGACGCCATCGGACCCGACCGGGTGCTGCACCTCGCCCGCCGCACCGGCTTCGGCCAGGCCGTCGAGGAGGCCCACCGCACCGCCCCGCACCTCGCCCCCGAGGACCTGCCGTATCTCAAGCGGCCCAGCGGCTGGGACCCCGTCACGCGCACCTGGCGCGACGACGCCTACGACCTCCCGGAACTGCCGCACGGCGAGCCGGTCCAGTGGCTGTGGCTGCTGCACGACGACTGCGCCCCCGAACCCGACGCCCTCGCCCAGCTGCTGCGCGTCGTCGACAACGAACTGGAGCTGGGCCGCGACGACGTGGCCGTCGTCGGCCCCAAGCTGCGCGGCTGGTACGACAAGCGGCAGCTGCTGGAGGTCGGCGTCTCCATCGCCAACTCCGGCCGCCGCTGGACCGGCCTCGACCGCCGCGAACAGGACCAGGGCCAGCACGACCACGTCCGGTCCGTGCTCTCCGTGTCCACCGCCGGCATGCTGATCCGCCGCGACGTCTTCGAACAGCTCGGCGGATTCGACCGGCGGCTGCCCCTCATGCGCGACGACGTCGACCTGTGCTGGCGCGTCCACGCCGCCGGCCACCGCGTCCTCGTCGCCCCCGAAGCGGTCGTACGGCACGCCGAGGCCGCCTCCCGCGAACGCCGCACCGTCGACTGCGCGGGCCGCACCACCGCCTCCCCGCACAAGGTCGACAAGGCCGGCGCCGTCTACACCCTCCTCGTCAACACCCGCACCGCCGCGCTGCCCTGGGTGCTGCTGCGGCTGGTGCTCGGCACCCTCGTGCGGACCGTCGCCTACCTCGTCGGCAAGGTCCCCGGACAGGCCGTCGACGAGATCCGCGGCCTGATGGGCGTCCTGCTGCGGCCCGAGCGGATCATCGCCGGACGCCGCCGGCGCGGCGCACCGCGGATCGACAAGGGCGAACTGCGGGCACTGTTCCCGCCGCCCGGCGCCACCGTCCGCGCCACCGTCGAACAGATCGCCGGCAACGTCGTCGGCCGCTCCGACTCCGAGACCCCCGCCGGTGCCGGACGGCACGGAGGCGCCCTCGAGTCCGGACCCGGCGGCGACGACGCCGACTTCATCGAGATCGAGCGGTTCGCCCGCCTCAAGCGCATCGCCCGCAACCCGGGCCCCGTGGTCTTCCTGGTGCTGCTGCTCGCCACCCTCGTCGCCTGCCGCTCCCTCCTCGGCGGCGGCGCCCTCGTCGGCGGCGCCCTGCTGCCCGCGCCCGCCGACTCCGGCGAGCTGTGGTCGCGGTACACCGACGCCTGGCACCCGGTCGGCGCCGGCGGCACCCCCGACGCGCCGCCCTACCTCGCGCTCGTCGCCCTGCTGGCGTCCCTGCTGTTCGGCTCCACCGGACTCGCCGTCACCGTCCTGCTGCTCTGCTCGGTGCCGCTCGCCGGCCTCACCGCCTACTTCGCCTCCCGGCCGCTCGTCACCTCCCGGCTGCTGCGCGCCTGGGCGGCCGTCGTCTACGCCTTCCTGCCCGCCGTCACCGGCGCCCTCGCCGGCGGCCGGCTCGGCACCGCCGTCCTCGCCGTGCTGCTGCCGCTGCTCGCCCGCGCGGGCATCGCCGCCGCCGGCCTCGGCCACCCCGGCGGCGCCCGCGGCAGCTGGCGCGCCACCTGGGCGTACGCCCTGCTGCTGACCGTCACCACCGCCTTCACCCCGGTCGTCTGGCCCGTCGCCCTGGTCCTCGGCCTCGCCCTGCTGGCCGTCCGCCGCGGCGACATCACCGCCTACGGCCTGCGCTTCCTGGCCCAGCTCGGCACGCCCCTGCTGGTCCTCGCCCCCTGGTCGCTGTCGCTGCTGCCGTTCGGCTTCTTCCGGGAGGCCGGCCTGGAGTACGGCGCCGCCGGCGCCTCCGCGCTCGACCTGCTCGGCGCCAGTCCCGGCGGCTCCGGCACGGTCAGCGGGCTCATGCTGATCGGCGTCGTGCTCGCCGCGCTGGCCGCCCTGCTGCGCTCCGAGCGCCGCTTCGGCATCCGCACGGCCTGGGCGGCCGCCCTGGTCGGCCTCGTCTTCGCGGTGCTGTCCAACCGCTCCGCGTGGGCCGGCCCCGCCACCCTCGTCTACGGCCTCGCCCTCCTCGCCGCCGCCGTCCTCGGCGCCGACGGGGCACGCGCGCGGGTGGCCGAGCAGAGCTTCGGCTGGCGCCAGCCCGTCGCCGCGCTGATCGCCTTCGCCTCCGCCGCGGGCCCCCTGCTCGTCGCCGCCGGCTGGATGATCCGCGGCGCCGACGGCCCCCTGGAGCGCCGCGACGATCCCGCGCAGGTGCCCGCGTTCGTCGCCGAGGACAGCGCCACCCGCGACCAGGCCCGCACCCTGGTCCTCGACAGCGACTCCACCGCGCACGTCCGCTACACCCTGGTCCGCGGCTCCGGCGCCCGCCTCGGCGACGCCGAACTCGCCGCCGCCCAGGGCGCGAACGAGCGGCTCGACAAGGTCGTCGCCAACCTCGTCGCCGGCTCCGGCGCCGACCAGGCCGACCAGCTCGGCGCCTACGCCGTGCGGTACGTCCTGGTCCACAAGGGCGCCCCGCGCGAGGTCAGCCGGATCCTCGACACCACGCCCGGACTGATGCGGCTCAGCGAGCAGAACGGCAGCGCGCTGTGGCGGGTCGCCGACCAGGTCTCCCGCGCGGCGATCGTCCCGGCCTCCGGCTCCGGAGAGCCGCGGCCGGTCGCCGCCGGACCCGTCGAGATCCACACCACCATCCCGACCGGCGCCGAGGGCCGCGTCCTGCGCCTCGCCGACGCCGCCGCCGAGGGCTGGACCGCCACCCTGGACGGCAAGCCCCTCACCCCCACCACGGTCGACGGCTGGGCCCAGGGCTTCGAACTGCCGGCCACCGGCGGCACGCTGGACGTCACCTACGACGCCCCGCTCACCCACACCGCGTGGCTGTGGGCCCAGGGCGCCCTCGCCGTCGTCCTCGTGGTCCTCGCCCTCCCCGGCCGCCGCCGCGACGTCGACGACGACCTCCCCGAGGAGCCCGTGCTCCCCGCGCAGGCCGTCGCGGGCGAGGGCCGCCGGGCCCGCCGGCTGCGCGCCCAGGCCGAGGCCGAGGGCACCGCCCCCGGCGCCGTCCCGCCCCCGCCCCAGGAGGACCCCGCGGCTCCCGCGCCCCAGCAGCAGCCCCACGCCGACTGGGAGACCGCGCCCGCCGCACAGCAGCCCCCGTACGACCCGTACCAGGGCTACGGCCAGTCCTACCCGGCGGACGCCTACCAGGACGGTCAGTACGACCCGTACGCGTACGGCGGCCCGGCCCAGCCCGGAACGTACGACCAGACGTACGAGCAGTCGCGCGAGACGTACGGCGAGACGTACGGGCAGGCCTACGACCCGACGTACCAGGCGGGTTACGACGCGCCGTACGACCCGGCGCGACAGCCGCACGGCAGCGAGCGTTCCGACGGGAGCCAGCAGTGAACCGCACCACCCTGTCCCTGATCGCCGGGGCGAGCGCGCTCGCCGCCGTCACCGCGGTCGCCTCGCTCACCGCCCCCGGCGCGGCCGGCACCGACACCGCCCGCGCGGCCGCCCGGCTGCCCGTCGAGCGCACCAGCGTGGCGTGCCCGGCGCCCAGCTCCTCCGACCTCGCCGAGACCTCGTACGCGTCCTTCACGCCCGTCACCAAGGGCGTCACGGGCGAGGGGAAGGCCGAACTGCGCGCCGCGGCCCGCAAGTCGGCGAAGACCGGCGAGGACGCCGGGGCGGACGGCACGGACGGCACGGACGGCGGGACGGAGCAGGCCGGCGAGGCCGGCAAGGCCGTCCTGAAGCCCGGCGAGCCCGGCACGCCGACCGCGGGGGACGCCTCGGGCGCCGAGTCGCCCGCGCTGACCGGCACCGCCGAGGGCAAGTACGCGCCCGGCTGGACCGTTCAGCAGACCACCGAGGTCACCGCCGGCACCGGACGCGGCCTCCAGGGCGTCGCCTGCACCGTGCCGGACACCGAGTTCTGGTTCCCGGCGGCGAGCACGGAGGCCGGGCGCACGGACTACCTCCACCTCACCAACCCCGACGACTCCGCCGCCGTCGTCGACATCGAGCTGTACGGCACGGAAGGAGAGCTGGAGTCCCAGGTGGGCCAGGGCATGACGGTCCCGCCGCACTCCACCGAGCCGATCCTGCTGTCCACGCTGACCGCCGAGAAGCAGCCCAACCTCACCGTGCACGTGACCGTGCGCGGCGGGCGGGTCGGCGCGGCCGTCCAGGCGCTCGACGCCAAGCTCGGCGGCGACTGGCTCACCGCCGCCGCGGACCCGGCGGGCAGCCTGGTGCTGCCCGGCATCCCCGCGGACGCCACCGCCGTACGGCTCGTCGCGTTCTCCCCCGGGGACACGGACGCCGACCTCAAGGTGCGGCTCGCCTCCCCGTCCGGCGGGATCACCCCGGCCGGGAACGAGACGCTGCACGTCAAGGCGGGCATGACGACCGCGATCGACCTCGGCGACGTCACCCGCGGCGAGGCGGGCTCCCTGGTGCTCACCCCGACGGACGAGGCGGTGCCGGTGGTGGCGGCCGCGCGGGTGATCCGGGGCAAGGGCAGCGCGCAGGAGTCGGCGTTCGTGCCGGCGACCCGCGCGGTGGACAGCCGCGCGAGCGCGGTCGGCAACACGGCGAAGGGCACGATCCTGTCCCTGACCGCACCCGGCGAGTCCGCGAAGGTGAAGGTCACGGCGTCGGCGGGCAGCGAGGGCGGCAGCCCCGTCTCGCGCACCCACACGCTCAAGGCGGGCACCACCCAGAACATCGAGGTCCCGGTCCCGAGCGGCCTCGAGGGCAGCTACGCGCTGACCGTGGAACGCCTCTCCGGCGGTCCCGTCCACGCGGCCCGCACCCTCACCGCCGACCTGGACGGCGTGCCGGCCTTCACGATCCAGCCCCTCCCGGACGACCAGGGAACGGTGTCGGTGCCGGAGACGGAGCAGGACCTCTCGGTGCTCCAGGAGTAGCCGCGCCGGGCGCGGACCCACGGTCACCCGCGGGTGAGGCTTGACCGAGCAGCCGTGCCGGGCGGGCGGACCCGCGGGTGAGGCCGGAGCGAGCAGCTGTGCCGGGCGCGGACCCGCGGGCGAGGCCGGAGCGCTCAGTCCTCCCCGTACCGCGGGTCCACCGTCTCCGGTGTCAGCCCCAGCAGCTCCGCGACCTGCTCGACGACGACCTCGTGCACCAGCGCGGCGCGCTCGTCCCGCCCCTTGGTGCGGATCTCGACGGGCCGCCGGTAGACGACCACCCGGGCCCGCCGCCCCTCCCGCGCGGGAATGATGCCGCCGAGCGGAACGGCCTCGTCGTTCCAGGCCTGCCCGGGCCCGTCCAGCCGCGGCACCTCCAGCACCAGGAAGTCGATGTCGGCGAGCTGCGGCCAGCGCCGCTCCAGCCGCTCCACGGAGTCCTGCACCAGATCCGCGAACACATCGGCGCGGCTCGCGGCGAGCGGAACCTGCGGCGGCGCGATCGGGCCGCGCATGCCCCGGCCGTGACGATCACGGCGGCGGGGCCCGGGGCCGGCGGCACGGGGCGGTACTCGGTTGTCCATCACTGGTGAAGGGTAGTCCCGACGCACGGCGTGTCGCTGGATGACCATTCCGGCCAAGGTTGAGCTCGATTCTGTATCTCTCCGCGTCTCTCCGAGACCGACGACCGCGGGCCAAATGACGGCGTTTGTACCGACTGATGACCGCTCGGCACCCGTCCCGAATGGGGGAATGTCCACGTCTGCCCAGGTCAGCGGGGTATGGCGACAGGGGCGTGTGGGGCGTTTCACAGCACGACACGGTGGAGTGACCTGAGGGAGAGTCGTCGCGGCCCGCTCAAGAGTGCGGTACCGTCCAACGTCGTGAGCCCTGTACGTCGCTGTTCGCGCACCGCCTGCGGCCGACCCGCCGTCGCGACGCTGACGTACGTCTACGCCGACTCGACCGCGGTCCTCGGCCCGCTCGCCACCTACGCCGAACCCCACTGCTACGACCTGTGCGCCGAGCACTCCGAGCGCCTCACCGCCCCGCGCGGCTGGGAGGTCGTCCGGCTCCTCGACGGTTCGGCACCCGCCCGCCCCAGCGGCGACGACCTGGAAGCGCTCGCGAACGCCGTCCGCGAGGCGGCCCGCCCCCAGGAGCGCGCGGCCCAGGCCGGCGGCGCGGGCCGCGCGGCGGACCCGATGGAGGTCGCACGCCGCGGCCACCTGCGGGTGCTGCGCTCGCCGGACAACTGACCGCGGGCGCCGGGTCCGGTTCCGCGCCACGAGCGTGACCACCGACCGGACTCGTCCCATGCGCCGCGTCTGACCGCGATCCGGACCTGCCCGCCCGGAACCCTCGCCCCCACACGGACGCCGGCCACTCCTCCCACAGCCCTGCCGCGCCGTTCCCCGACGACGGCGGGAAGTCAGCTCGCCGGACCACCAGGCAAGGTGTGAGCGTGGGCGGGTAGTTTGTGGTGACCGACAGGACTTTCAGGAGGGTTGGCCGTGGCTGCTGATCTGTCACAGATCGTGAAGGCGTACGACGTGCGCGGAGTCGTCCCCGACCAGTGGGACGAGTCGCTGGCCGAGCTCTTCGGGGCGGCGTTCGCCCAGGTGACCGGCGCGGACGCGATCGTGACCGGCCACGACATGCGCCCCTCGTCGCCGGGCCTGTCCCGGGCCTTCGCGCGCGGGGCCGCGGCCCAGGGCGTCGACGTCACCGAGATCGGCCTGTGCTCCACCGACCAGCTGTACTACGCCTCGGGCGCGCTGAACCTGCCCGGCGCGATGTTCACCGCCTCGCACAACCCCGCCCAGTACAACGGCATCAAGATGTGCCGCGCGGGTGCCGCCCCGGTCGGCCAGGACACCGGCCTCGCCGACATCCGCGAACTGGTCGAGCGCTGGAGCGAGTCGGGCGCCCCGGAACCGGCGGCGACCCAGGGAACGATCACGCGGCGCGACACGCTGGAGGACTACGCGGCCCACCTGCGCTCGCTCGTCGACCTGACCTCCATCCGCCCCCTGAAGGTCGTCGTCGACGCGGGCAACGGCATGGGCGGGCACACGGTCCCCACGGTCTTCGCGGGCCTGCCGCTGACGCTCGTCCCGATGTACTTCGAACTGGACGGCACGTTCCCCAACCACGAGGCGAACCCGCTGGACCCGGCGAACATCGTGGACCTGCAGAAGCGCGTCCGCGAGGAGGGCGCCGACCTCGGCATCGCCTTCGACGGCGACGCCGACCGCTGCTTCGTCGTCGATGAGCACGGCGACCCGGTCTCCCCGTCCGCCATCACCGCGCTCGTCGCCTCCCGCGAACTCGCCCGCAACGGCGGCAAGGGCACGGTCATCCACAACCTGATCACCTCGTGGTCGGTGCCGGAGGTCGTCAAGGAGAACGGCGGCACGCCGGTCCGTACCCGCGTGGGCCACTCCTTCATCAAGGCGGAGATGGCGCGCACCGGCGCGATCTTCGGCGGCGAGCACTCCGCGCACTACTACTTCCGCGACTTCTGGAACGCGGACACGGGCATGCTGGCCGCCCTCCACGTCCTCGCGGCCCTCGGCGGCCAGGAGGGTCCCCTCTCCGGCCTGGTCGCCCAGTACGACCGCTACGCCGGCTCCGGCGAGATCAACTCCACCGTCGACGACCAGTCGGCCCGCCTCGCCGCCCTCAAGACCGCCTTCCAGTCCCGCGAGGGCGTCACCCTCGACGAGCTCGACGGCCTCACCGTCACCGCCGCCGACTGGTGGTTCAACGTCCGCCCCTCCAACACCGAACCGCTCCTCCGCCTCAACGCCGAGGCCCGCGACGAGACGACGATGGCCGAGGTCCGCGACGAGGTGCTGAGCATCATCCGCGGCTGAGCGGGGGCGGCCGGAGCCGCTGCCGCCGTCGGGGGGCGCCGCAGCCGGGGGTACGGGGGCGCACCCCTCGTCGCGGTCCAGGGGCGGAGCCCCCCGGGGGGCGGGGAATCGGCAGGGGCGGGCGCCCTCATCGAGTGCGTGGCCGGGCGGGGTGCCGCGCACCCGGCTGGTCGTGCTCCTGTCCCGGCTCGTGACAAGGAAAAAAAGACCACGGATG